>CAUJJO010000056.1 GCA_963205125.1 Pseudomonadota bacterium
GCGGCGCCTTGCTGCGCAGCGGCGCACAGCCCGGCGACCTGCTCTGGGTCAGCGGCAGCCTGGGCGATGCACGACTGGCGCTGGAGGTCTTTCGTGGTCGCGCGGCGCTGCCCGCGGCCGACTTCGAATCGGTACGCCTGGCGATGGAATGCCCAACACCGCGCGTGGCGCTGGGGCTGTCGCTGCGGGAGCTGGCCACGAGCGCGATCGACCTCAGCGACGGACTGCTCGGCGACCTCGGCCACATCCTGCGCCGCTCGCGCGTGGGCGCGCGGCTCGAGCTGGCCGCGCTCCCCTGCAGTGCGGTGCTGGCGGCGCAGCCGCGCGCGCTGCGCGAGGAATGCCTGCTGCGCGGCGGCGACGACTACGAGCTGCTCTTCACCGCGCCCGCGGCGCAGGACGCGGCGGTGCGCGCCGCGGCGGCGGCATCCGGCGTGGCGGTGACGCCGATCGGCTCCCTCGTGGCCGAGGCGGGCGTCGTCCTCGTCGTCGAAGACGGCCGCGAGCGCGCCGAGTCGGCACGCGGCTTCGTACATTTCGAATGAGTCCAGTGAGCGAATCGACCGACGATCGACCCGCCGCTGCGCCGCCCCGGCGCGCCGACCTGCGCTTCATGCTCGCGCAGCCGGCGCACGTGATCGCGCTGGGTTTCGGCAGCGGCCTGGCGCCGCGCGCGCCGGGCACCGCCGGCACGCTCTTCGCCTGGGGCGCCTACCTGCTGCTGGCGCGCGCGCTGCCCGCACCGGCGCTGGCGCTGCTGCTGCTGCTTGCGTGGCCGCTGGGCTGGTGGGCGTGCACGCGCGCGGCGCAGCACCTGGGTGTCGCCGACCCCGGCGCCATCGTCTGGGACGAGATCGCGGCCTTCTGGCTGCTGCTGGGGTTGCTGTCCTGGCTGCTGCCGGACGCGTGGTGGGTGCAGGCGCTGGCGTTCGCGCTCTTTCGGCTGCTCGATGCGGCCAAGCCCGGGCCGGTGGGCTGGGCCGACCGGCGCTTCAAGCTGCGGCCCGGGCAGGCGATCCGCTGGGCGCAGGGGGCGGGCATCCTGCTCGACGACCTGGTCGCGGCGCTGTGCAGCCTGCCCCTCGTCTGGGCCATCGTGCGCGCCGTCGAAGCGCTCGCGCTGCGCGGGGGCGGCGGCTGATGTCGCTTGCCGTCTTCGAGGCCGAGGTGCAGGCGCTGGGCGATCGGCTGCGCGCGCTGGGCCTTCGCGTGGCCACCGCCGAGAGCTGCACCGGCGGGCTGATCGCCGCCGCCTGCACGGCCGTCGCCGGGTCCAGCGACTGGTTCGAGCGCGGCTTCGTCACCTACAGCAACGCCGCCAAGATCGAGCTTCTGGGCGTGGCGCCCGCCCTCTTGCAAGCCCACGGTGCCGTCAGCGAGGACGTCGCGCGGGCGATGGCCGAGGGCGCGCTGCGGCGCGCGCCGGTGCAGCGCGCGGTGGCCGTGACCGGCATCGCCGGCCCCGGCGGCGCGGTGCCGGGCAAGCCGGTGGGCACGGTCTGGCTGGCGCTGGCGCGGCACGACGGCGTGACGCAGGTCCGGCGCCTGCAATGCGCCGGCGACCGCGCGGCCGTGCGCGAGGCCACCGTGCACGCGGCGCTGCAGGCGCTGCGGGAAAGCCTGCGCTGATTGCAGGCCTCACCGGCAGGCGCACTCGGCGCGGCGCGAGCGGCGAGCCTTGTTCCGAGCGTCTTTCGTAGGAGCGCCGGCAGGCGCGATTGGGCGCCGCGCGTGCTCATGCCAAGGCCGCATCGCGGCTGCCGCCGCTCCTACGGGGCCTCGCGCGCCGCCGCGCGGCGCGGCACTCAGGCCGGCACGTGGTCGCGGGTGCGCGATGCCAGCCAGGCCGCGAAGGCCTCTGCCGGCAGCGGCGTGCCGTGCAAATGCCCCTGCTGCAGCGCGCAGCCCTGCGCGAGCAGCCACTGCTGCTGCGCCGGGGTCTCGACGCCTTCGGCCAGCACCTCGATGCCCAGGGCCGCGGCCATCGCGAACATCGCCTGCGCGAGCGCGCGGTCCTCGGCGTCGTGCGGCAGGCCGCGCACGAGGCTGCAGTCGATCTTCAGCCGCTGCGGGCGCAGGCGCTTGAGCTGCGACAGCGAGGAGTAGCCGACGCCGAAGTCGTCCACCGTCAGCCCCAGGCCCAGCGCGCGCCAGCGCGCCAGCGCGCGCGGGACGCCGTCGGGATCGTCGAGGAAGGCGTCCTCGGTGAGCTCCAGCTCGAGCATCGCCGGCACCAGCGCGTGGCGCTCCAGCGCGTCGCGCAGTGCCTCCGACAGCGCCGGGTTGCGCGCCTGCTGCACCGAGAGGTTGAGCGCCAGCCGCCCCGGCGCGAGCCCCTGGCCCAGCCAGCGCGCCAGCTCGGCGCAGGCGGCCTCGAGCACCCAGGCGTCGATGTCGGCCATCAGGCGGCACTGGCGCGCGGTGTCGATGAAGTCCGCGGGCGCCAGCAGCCCGCGCCGCGGGTGCTGCCAGCGCAGCAGCGCCTCGCAGCCGACGACGCGGCCGCTGCGCGCATCGAGCATGGGCTGGTAGACCAGCGTGAACTCGTCGCGTTCGAGCGCAAGCGCCAGCTCGCGCTCGGCGTCGATGCGCTCGCGCAGCGCCTGGTCCAGCGCCGGCTGGTAGAAGCTGTAGAGGCCGCGGCCGAGCGTGCGGCTGCGCTGCAGCGCCAGCGACGCCGCGCGCGCGAGGCTCTCGAAGTCGGCGCCGTCGCTCGGGTACATGGCGATGCCGATGCTTGCCGAGGCTCCCAGCAACTGGCCGCTGCGCGGCAGTTGCAGCGGCTGCTCGACGCAGCGCAGCAGCCGCTCGGCGGCGCTGGCGACGCGGTCCCAGCCCACCGGCCCGGCCAGCAGCACGAGGAAGTCGTCGTCGCCGCCGCGGCAGAGGAAGTCGGCGTCGCGCAGCGTGGCAGCCAGGCGGTGCGCCATGCCGGTGAGCAGCTCCTCGCCGACGCTGTGGCCCAGGGTGTCGCTGACGGTGTCCAGGCGATCGAGGCCGATGCGCAGCAGCGCCAGCGACCGCCCCTGCCGGCGCGCCGACGCCGCCTCGTGGCCGAACAGCTCCTGCAGCAGGGTGCGGTTGGGCAGCCCGGTGAGCGTGTCGTACATCGCCGCCTTGCGCAGCCGCGCCCGGCCGGCCTGCAGCTCGCCCTGGAGCTGGCCGACGCGCTGGCGCACCTCGTCCATTCCCTGCACCAGCGGCGCGAGTTCGGGCGCCAGCTCGGCGGGCGCCAGCGTGGCGACCGGGCGCAGGCCGGCAAGGCCCAGCGCCTGCTCGGTCAGGCGGGCCAGCGGCTCTTCCAGGCGGCGCGACAGCAGCCCCAGCACGAGCAGCGCGCCGGCCACGCCCTGCACGACGACCAGCAGCAGCACCGCCGCGCGCCAGGGCGCGGCAGGCGCCGGCAGCGACCTTGGCAGCGCGCTGGCCAGCAGCCACAGCAGCGCCGGCACGAGCACCGCGGCCAGCACGGCCAGCAAGAGGCTGGCGCGCACGCTCAGGGAGGGCAGGCGGGGGGACTTCATGGCGTCCCGGGGCTTTCGACCGGCGCGCCGCGTTCTTGAGCGCGGCGCCGCGGGGCGCGGCCGCGCGGCCGCGTCGGCGTGACGATTTCGACGTCGGCGGGAGGCGGGAGGCGGGTCGGGTCGGGCCGAGGCAGGCGGGAAAGGCGGCCTCAGCCGCTCAGGGCCAGCGCAGCCCGCGCGGCACCGCCCTGCAGCGGCTGCAGCATCGTCAGCGCGAGGCGGCGCAGGCCGTCCCAGGGCTCGGCCGGCCAGTCGGGGTGGCGCAGGCCCTTGACGAGGCCGTCGCAGACGCTGGCCTCGCGCAGCCAGTGCGCAAGCGTGGCCGCCGGCAGGCGCGGCAGCACGCGCTCGAACAGCTTTTCCTTGGCGCCCCAGACGCGCGCCTCGCGCAGCGCCAGCGGCAGCGGGCGGCCTTCGTCGAGCGCGCGGCGCGCGCGGTCCAGCGCGCGGATGTCCTCGGCCAGCGTCCAGTGCACGAGCACCGCCGCTTCGCCCTCGGCGCGCAGGCCCTCGAGCATGCGCAGCGCGCGCGCCACCTGGCCGGCGAGGATGGCCTCGCCGAGCTTGAAGACGTCGAAGCGCGCGACGTCGAGCACCGCGGCCTGGATCTGCTCCAGGCTCAGCTCGCCGGGCGGGTGCAGCAGGGCCAGCTTCTGCAGCTCCTGGTGCGCGGCGAGCAGGTTGCCTTCGACGCGGTCGGCGAAGAAGGCAAGCGCCAGGCGCCCCGCCTCGCCCTCGGCGACGCGTTGGCCCTGGCGCGCCAGCCGCTGCGCCAGCCACGCCGGCAGCTTCTCGCGCTCGACCGGGTCCAGGCGCAGGCTCAGGCCCGCGCCGTCGAGCGCGGCGAACCAGGCGCTCTTGATCTGCTGCCCGTCCAGCCGCGGCAGCAGCACCAGCGTGAGCAGGTCCTCGGGCAGCGCGCGGCAGTAGCGCTGCAGGGCCTCGGAGCCCTCCTTCCCCGGCTTGCCCGAGGGGATGCGGATCTCGAGCAGGCGGCGCTCGGCGAAGAGGCTCATCGCCTGCGCGGCGCCGAGCACGGCGCTCCAGTCGAAGTGCGCGCCGCTGACGGTGAAGACCTGGCGCTCGGCGTGGCCGGCTGCGCGCGCCGCGGCGCGGATGGCGTCGGCGGCCTCCTGCGCCTGCAGCGGCTCGTCGCCGTGCAGCGTGTAGAGGCGGTCCAGCCCGCGCTGCAAGCGGGCCGGGAGCTGCTCGGCGCGGATCTGCATGGCCGGCGGCGGTGCCGTGGACGCGCGCCTCAGGGCCGCAGCGCGGCGAGCTGGCGCATCACCTGCGCGACGATGTCGGCCTGCATCTCGCGATAGAGGTCTTCCTCCTCGTGCTGCTTGGCCAGCGCCAGGTTCTCGCTATAGCTCATGTCGCGCGCCAGCAGCAGCTCGCCGATCGGCGTCAGCTCGCGGCCGGCCGGCGTGTGCGCACGCCAGCGCAGGCGCAGGCGCAACTGCAGCTCGCGCACCTGCGCGGCCGAGGTGGTGGCGACGACGCTGCGCTCGCGCGCCTCGGCCAGCGCCTGCAGCACCACTTCGGCGCGCGCCGGATCGGCCAGCACCCGCACGCCGCGGGCCTGCAGCGCCTGGGTGAGGGCGTGCGAGAGCGGCGAGCGCGGCGCGAAGCCGGTGAGGGCGATCGAGCGCAGGGCCAGCGGCTCGCTGCCGCGCAGGCGAAAGCCGCAGCCCGTGAGCGCAAGCGGTGCCAGCGGTACCAGCGGTGCCAGCGGTGCCAGCGGTGCCAGCGGGCCGAGCGCGGCGAACGCCGGCAGCGCGAGGGCAAGCGTGCGGCGCACGGGGCGAGTGCCGCGCGTGCGGCGCGCGTGCGGCCCGGTGCGCTCAGACCACGACATTGACCAGCCGGCCCGGCACCACGACGACCTTCCTGGGCTTGCGGCCCTCGCAGAAGCGCACGCAGTCCGGATGCGCCAGCGCCGCCGCTTCGATCGCGCCGCGGTCGGCCGCGGCGGGAACGCGCAACTGGCCGCGCAGCTTGCCGTTGACCTGCAGCACGAGCTCGACTTCGTCCTGCACCAGCGCGGCCTCGTCGACGGCAGGCCAGGGTGCGTCGAGCAGGTCGCCCAGCTCGGCCTCCAGCCCCAGCTCGCGCCACAGCGCCCAGGTGATGTGCGGGCAGGCCGGGTAGAGCACGCGCAGCAGGATGGAAAAGCCCTCGCGCAGCGCGCCCGCGGGCGGCTCGGCGCCTTGCGCCGCGGCTTCGAGCGCGTTGAGCATCTTCATGCCGCCGCTGACGACGGTGTTGTACTGCATGCGCTCGAAGTCGTAGCTCACCTGGCGCAGCACGGTGTGCAGCTCCAGCCGCAGCGCCTTGGCCGGCGCACTCGCCTCGGGCGCGCCGGCCTGCCGCAGCAGCGCCTGCTGGCGCGCGCCGAAGGCCCAGACGCGGCGCAGGAAGCGGTGCGCGCCATCCACCCCGGCGTCGTTCCACTCGACCGTCTGCTCCGGCGGACTCGCGAACATCATGAACAGGCGCGCGGTGTCGGCCCCGAAGCGGTCGATCACCGCCTGCGGGTCGACGCCGTTGTTCTTGGACTTGGACATCGTCGTCCAGCCCTCGTAGGCGACCGGCTGGCCGTCGCGCCTGGCGGTGGCGGAGACGACGTGGGCGTGCTCGTCGCGCACGATGTCCAGGTCCTGTGCCCAGAAGTACTCGCGCCCGGCCTCGGCGCTGACGCGCGAGAAGGCTTCGTTCAGCACCATGCCCTGCGTGAGCAGGCGCACGAAGGGCTCGCTCGCCTGCACGAGGCCGAGGTCGCGCATGACCATGGTCCAGAAGCGCGCGTAGAGCAGGTGCAGGATGGCGTGCTCGATGCCGCCGATGTACTGGTCCATCGGCATCCAGTACTGCGTGCCGGCGCCGACCATCGCGCTCTCCAGCCGCGGGTCGCAGTAGCGCATGAAGTACCAGGAGCTGTCGACGAAGGTGTCCATGGTGTCCGTCTCGCGGCGCGCGGGGCGGCCGCAGGTCGGGCACTTGACGCCGGCGTGAAAGCCTTCGTGCTTGTTCAGCGGGTTGCCGCTGCCGTCGGGGATGCAGTCCTCGGGCAGCACCACCGGCAGGTCGGTCTCGGGCACCGGCACCGCGCCGTGCACCTCGCAGTGGATGATGGGGATGGGCGTGCCCCAGTAGCGCTGGCGGCTCACGCCCCAGTCGCGCAGCCGCCAGGTCGTCTTCTTCTCGCCCAGGCCCCTGGCCTGCAGCGCCTTGGCGATGGCGTCGACCGCGGCCTGGTGCGTCAGGCCGCTGAAGTTGTCGCTGTTGACCGTGATGCCGCGCGTCTTGTCGGCGTACCAGGCCTGCCAGCGGTGATAGTCGAAGTGCTCGCCGTCGATGTGCACGACCTGCGTGATCGGCAGCTTGTATTCGAGCGCGAAGGCGAAGTCGCGCTCGTCGTGCGCGGGAACGCCCATCACCGCGCCGTCGCCGTAGCTCATCAGCACGTAGTTGCCGACCCACAGCGGGATCGCCTGCCCGGTGATCGGGTGCTGCACCGTCAGCCCGGTGGCGATGCCCTTCTTCGCCTTTAGCGCGAGCTCGGCCTCGGTGGTGCCGCCCTTGGCGCACTCCTCGATGAAGGCGGCGATGGCCGGGTTGCCGGCCGCGGCGTGCGCGGCCAGCGGGTGCTCGGGCGCGACGGCGCAGAAGGTCACGCCCATCAGCGTGTCGGCGCGCGTCGTGAAGACGTGCATGCGCCCGCCCTGGATCGGCTTGCCGTCGGCGCCGCGGATGTCGTGCGTGAAGGCAAAGCGCACGCCTTCGCTCCTGCCGATCCAGTGCTCCTGCATCAGGCGCACGCGCTCGGGCCAGCCTTCGAGGTAGTGCCGCGACGTGCTGTCGGCCACGCCCGCCAGCAGTTCCTCGGCGTAGCGCGTGATGTTCAGGTAGTAGCCCGGGATCTCGCGCTTTTCCACCAGCGCGCCGCTGCGCCAGCCGCGGCCGTCGATGACCTGCTCGTTGGCCAGCACCGTCTGGTCGACCGGGTCCCAGTTGACGAGCTGCGTGCGCCGCTCGGCGATGCCGGCCTGCAGCATCTTCAGGAACAGCCACTGGTTCCAGCGGTAGTAGCCGGGGTGGCAGGTGGCGACCTCGCGGCTCCAGTCGATGGCCAGGCCCATCGCGCGCATCTGGCCCTTCATGTGGGCGATGTTCGAGTAGGTCCAGGCGGCCGGCGGCACCTTGTTCTTGATTGCCGCGTTCTCCGCCGGCAGGCCGAAGGCGTCCCAGCCCATGGGCATGAGGACGTTGCAGCCCTTCATGCGCAACTGGCGCGCCATCATGTCGTTGATGGTGTAGTTGCGCACGTGCCCCATGTGCAGCTTGCCGCTGGGGTAGGGCAGCATCGAGCAGGCGTAGAACTTGGGCTTGGGCGCGCCCTGGGCGTCGCGCGCGTCCTCGCTGACGCGGTAGGCATCGGCCGCGGCCCAGGCCGCTTGCGCAGCGGCTTCGACGTCGGCGGGCAGGTACTTTTCGTTCATGGTCGAATTCTAGGAGCCGCCTGGGCCGGCGCCGGCTCCAGCGTCGGCTCCCGTGCCGGCTCGGCATCCTGCGGCGCCGGCGCGGTGACGAAGCCGATGCGCGAGAGCCCGGCCGCCTGCACGACGCCGATCAGCTCGGCCACCTGGCCGTAGGGCACGAGGCGGTCGACGCGCAGCAGCACCTCGGTCTGGGCGTCCGCGCGGGCGGCCTGCTGCACGCGCGCGGCCAGCGCCCGCCGCGCCAGCGGCTGCTCGTCGAGGTAGAGCTGCCCTTGCGCATCCAGCGCGAGGGCGAGGACGGCCGGCGCGCGGCTGGGGGCGGCGCCCTCGGCGCTGGGCAGGTCCAGCGCCAGGCTGCTCGTCATCAGCGGCGCGGCCACGATGAAGATCACCAGCAGCACGAGCATCACGTCGATCAGCGGCGTCACGTTGATCTCGCTCATCGCGTGCGCGGCGCGCGCGCGCTGCAGGCGGCCGAAGGCCATGCTCAGGCCGGCGGCGCGCGGCCGTCCAGCGCCTGCTCGCGCAGGTCGTGGGCGAAGCCTTCGAGTTCGGCCTCGGCGGCGGCGATGCGCTGGCCGAAGACGTTGTAGGCCAGCACGCCGGGGATGGCGACGGCGATGCCGGCGGCGGTCATGATCAGCGCCTCGCCGACGGGGCCGGCGACCTTCTCGATCGACAGGCGTCCGCTGGCGGCCACGCCGACCAGCGCGTGGTAGATGCCCCAGACGGTGCCGAAGAGGCCGACGAAGGGCGCGGTGCTGCCGACCGAGGCGAGCAGCACCTGGCCGAACTGCAGTTGCGCAAGCCCGGCGTGCAGGGCGTCGCGCAGCCGCCGCGTGAGCTGGGCCTGCGCCTGCCCGGCCGCTTCGAGCGTGCCGGCGGGGGCCGGCGCCGCCGCGGCGTCCAGCAGCGGCAGCAGCAGCCGCTGGCGGTCGATCGCCTGCAGGCGCTGGCGCGCCTCGGCGAGCGTCGGCGCGCTCCAGAAGGCGGCGGTGCCGCGGGCGATGTCGCGGCGCACGCGCCGCAGCAGCCAGCTCTTCCAGCCGATCACCACCCAGGCCGCCACCGACATCGCCAGCAGCAGCAGCGCGACGAAGCGGGCGACGCTGTCCGCGCGCTCCCAGAACGGGGCCAGGCCGTCCACGCTGCGTGAGGCTTGCGGCCGAGCTCAGCCGGCCAGGCCGAGCACGTCGTCCATGCCGTAGAGCCCGGGCGCGCGACCCTGCAGGAAGCGCACCGCGCGCAGGCTGCCGGCGGCGTAGTTGGCGCGGCTGTTGCTGCGGTGGGTGATCTCCAGGCGCTCGCCGGTGCCGGCGAAGTGCACGGTGTGGTCGCCCACGATGTCGCCGCCGCGGATCGTCGCAAAGCCGATGCTGCCCTCGGCGCGCTCGCCGGTGTGGCCTTGGCGCGCGTAGACCGCGCAGTCCTCGAGGCGGCGGCCGCGCGCCTGCGCCAGCACCTGCCCCATCGCCAGCGCGGTGCCGCTCGGGGCATCGACCTTGTGGCGGTGGTGGGCCTCGATGACCTCGATGTCGTAGCCGGCGCCGAGCGCGCGCGCGGCCTGCGCCAGCAGCCGCAGCATGACGTTCACGCCCACGCTCATGTTGGGTGCGCGGACGATGGGCAGCACGGCGGCCGCCTCGGCGAGCGCCGCTTCCTGCGCCGGGTCGAGCCCGGTGGTGCCGATGACCATCGCCACGCCCTGCGCGCGGCAGGCCGCGAGGTGCGCCATCGTGCCCGCGGGGCGGGTGAAGTCGATCAGCACGTCGGCACCGGCGAGACCACGCGCCAGATCGGCGGTCAGCGCCACGCCGGTGACCCGCCCGAGCGCCGCGCCCGCGTCCTCGCCCAGGGCTGCGCTGCCGGGCACGTCGAGCGCGCCGGTGAGGGTGCAGTCGTCGCTGGCCAGCACCGCCTCGATCAGCATGCGGCCCATGCGGCCGGTGGCCCCGGCGATGGCGACGCGGATGGCGGCGGCCACGGCCTTGCCTTCAGTTCCCGACCGGCGGGTAGCTGCGCGTCGGCGACGCAGGCTCGCTCGAAGCGGCCGGCTCGCGGCGGGCGGGGGCCGGCAGCGCCGCGATCTGCGCGGCGCTGAGTTCGAGCACCGGCACCTGCGGCGTCTTGCGCGTGACCGCGATGCCCTGCACGAACTCGCGCTCCGAGGGCAGGTCCGGCGGTGCCTCGATCGAGGCCAGCGCGTCGCCCTGGAAGCGCACGATCACGCTGCGGCGCTGCGGCGGCGTGCCGTCGCGGCGCAGCGTGAAGATGTAGTCCCAGCGGTCGCCGTGGAAGGGATCGGCCAGCAGCGGCGTGCCCAGCACGTCGCGCACCTGGGCGCGGGTGAGGCCCGGGCGCACGTGGGCGAGCTGCTCGCTCGTCACGACGTTGCCCTGCACGATCTCGATGCGGTAGGGCGTGATGCGGGAGAAGAAGCCGTCCTCGGTCTGCCGCGACGCGGCGCAGCCCGCCAGCAGCAGCGCCAGGCCGCAGGCGCCCAGCACGAGCGCGGGCCGCGGGGACGCTGGCGGCAGCGGGCGCAGGAGGCGCGACGGATGCATGGGGCGCATGGGGCGCATGGGACAGGCGGTCGGAAGGGTGCGCGTCGTGCGCAGGGACTTGCAGCCGGCCGCGCCGCCGCGAGGCGGGGCGCTGGCTATCATCGAAGACCGAAGCATTCTAGCCGCGCGCCAGGCCGCGCGAGCCCGCCCCTGGAGCGACCCCGATGACCAACGCCGAGGAACTCAAGAGCAGCGGCCTGAAGGCCACGCTGCCGCGCATCAAGATCCTCGAGGTCTTCCAGCAGGCCGGGCGTGCGCAGCGGCACATGACGGCCGAGGACGTCTACAAGGCGCTGCTGGCCGAAGGGTCGGACATCGGCCTGGCCACCGTCTACCGCGTGTTGATGCAGTTCGAGCAGGCCGGGCTGCTGACGCGCAGCAACTTCGAGTCGGGCAAGGCGGTGTTCGAGCTCAACGAGGGCCAGCACCACGACCACCTGGTCTGCCTGACCTGCGGCCGCGTCGAGGAGTTCTTCGATCCGCAGATCGAGAAGCGCCAGCAGGCCATCGCCGCCGAGCGCGGCTTTGCGCTGCAGGAGCACTCGCTGGCGCTCTACGCGCGCTGCATCAAGCCCGACTGCCCGCACCGCAAGGCCTAGCGGCGGCGCGACGCGCGTCCCTGCCCTCAATCGGGCTCGCCGCGCGCCATCGCGCGCTGGTGGCGCTCGATGAATTCCTGGTAGGTGTCGATGCCGCGCAGCTGCAGCACGGTGTTGCGCACCGCGGCCTCGACCAGCACCGCCAGGTTGCGGCCGGCGTCGACGGCGATCACCACCTTGCGCACCGGCAGGCCGAGCACGTCCTCGTACAGCGGCTCGTAGGGCAGGCGCTCGAAGTCGCGCTCCATCGTCTCCTTGCGCACCAGGTGGACGATGAGCTTCAAGCGCATCTTGCGGCGCACCGCGGTCTCGCCGAAGATGGCCTTGATGTCCAGCAGGCCGATGCCGCGCACCTCGAGCAGGTTCTGCAGCAGCTCGGGGCAGCGGCCCTCGAGCGAGGTCTGGCTGATGCGGTAGAGGTCGACCGCGTCGTCGGCGACCAGGCCGTGGCCGCGGCTGATCAGCTCCAGCCCCAGCTCGCTCTTGCCCAGGCCCGATTCGCCGGTGAGCAGCACGCCCAGGCCGAGGATGTCCATGAACACGCCGTGGCGCGTGGTGCGCTCGGCAAAGAGCTGCGCGAGGTAGGCGCGCACGACGTCGATGACGTGGCCGGCCGACTCGCGGGTGACGAAGAGCGGGATCTCGGCGCGGTCGCAGATCGCCGCCAGGCGCTCGGGCGGCTGCTGCTCGTCGGCGACGATGAGCACCGGCGGCTCCAGCGCGACGATGCGCGTGATGCGCCGCTCCTGCACCTCGGCGTCGGCGGCGGCCAGGTAGGCGACCTCGCGCAGGCCGACGATCTGCACCCGGTAGGGGTGGATGTAGTTGAGGTAGCCGACGAGGTCGGCCGCCGAGCGCGCGGCGCGCACCACGGCATCGTCGAAGCGGCGTTCGGGATGCGCGTGGCCGGCCACCCACTCCCAGTGCAGGGTCTTGCGCTGCGCCTCGAAAAAGGCCTCGGCGCTGATCGAGCTGGGTTTCATGCCGGCGCCGGAAGGCTCACGCGACCGACTTCAGCGGCTCCCAGTCGGAGATCAGCTTGTGCACGGTGGCGGCGTCGGGCTCGGTCTTCAGCCGCTCGCGCAGGGCGCGGTCGGAGAGCATCTCGGCGATCTCGGAGAGGATCTCGAGGTGGCGCTGCGTCGCCGCCTCGGGCACCAGCAGGAAGATCAGCAGCAGCACCGGCTCGTCGTCGGGCGCGTCGAAGGCCACCGGCTGCTGCAGCCGCAGCACCGCGGCCAGCGGGTTCTTCAGCCCCTTGATGCGCCCGTGCGGGATCGCCACGCCGTGGCCCAGGCCCGTGGAGCCCAGGCGCTCGCGCGCGAACAGGTTGTCGGTGACGGTGCCGCGGGCGATCGCGTGCTGGTTCTCGAACAGCAGGCCCGCCTGCTCGAACACGCGCTTCTTGCTGGTCGCGTCGACGTCGACCAGCACGTTCGCGCCCGGCAGGATGGCGGCGAGGCGGTTCATCTCGAAGGGTCCCCCAATTGGCGGCCCGGCTGCCCGGCTGCCCCCGTGTTGCAGAGCGCGGGATTATAGGAAGACCCCCCAGCGCGCGCAGGCGATGGGCGCCCCCCGAAAGCGGGGAAAGCGGGGAAGCGGTCGCATTCGTCGCCCGCGGCCACGAAAAACGGCCCCGCAGGGCCGTCGTCGCAGCGGATGGGCGCGCGGGCCGCTCAGCCGGTGCTCGCGTCCAGGCGCTTGAAGCCGTGGTGGTGGTCCTGCAGCCTGTCCTTGTGCCGCACGACCTGGCGGTCCAGCTTGTCCATCAGCTGGTCGATCGCGGCGTACAAGTCCTCGCTCGCGTGCTCGACGAAGATGTCGCGCCCCTTGACCCGCAGGGTGACTTCGGCGCGCTGTCGTCGCTCCTTTTCCTTCTTCTTCTCGACCGTCAGCAGGACGTTGATGTCGACGACCTGGTCGAAGTGACGCGTCACCCGGTCCAGCTTGTTCAGCACGTATTCGCGCAGCGCGGGCGTGACTTCGAGATGGTGTCCGCTGATCGTCAGATTCATTCAAGCCTCCTTCGGGGGGGATGGGCATGGGCTCCAGGGGAAACGGGCGCGCCGGGGGCACCGCCTGCAGCGGTCGGCTGGGACAGAGGATCCGGGACCATGGGGTGCCATCCGTGCGCATCGGCCGGGGGCCGACGAGCCCAGTGTGCCGCGCCCCGCAGCGACTGGCAAGCCGGGGGTCGACCGGCGCCGTACCGGGCGCCCCGGGCCGCCACCCGGGCCGCCACCCGGGCCGGCGTGCATTGCGCACGAACGGCCCGTCCTGCCCTTGGCGCAGCCGTCGCGCGGCGCGGAATTCAATCGAAAGACGTCGGCCGATAGTCATCAAATGGTCATCAAATCACGCCCATCACGAGCAAGGCCTGCGTCGCCGCGGCGCGAACCCGCGCTTGCGCCGATGATCGAAGCCGCCCATGGCCCCGCCCCGCCCCTGTTCCCGCGCCCGCGGCCTCGCATGACCCGACCGCCTTCGGCGCCACCGCGGCGGGTCGCCCGGCTTCTGGCCCGCGCCCTTGTCCTTGGCCTTGCCCTCGCGCTGGCTGCGCTGCTGCTTGGCGCCGCGGCGCTGCTCCTGCTGCTGCCCTCGCAGCAGCCGCTGGTGGCCGGGCACGAGGAGCTCGCGCCGCGCGACGTCGAGCGCGCGCTCGCGCTGGCGCGCCGGCACGACCCGCGGCGTGCCATCCCCGGGGTGGTGCGCGGGCTCTCGCTGACGCAGCACGAGGCCGAACTGCTGCTCAACCTGGCGATGGCGCGGCTGCGCCCGGGCCGCTGGACGCTTGCCGTCGGGGCCGAGCAGCTGCGGCTGCGCGGCAGCCTGCGCCTGCCGGCCAACCCGCTGGGCGAATGGCTGAACGTCGAAGTCGAGCTGCGCCAGGCCGGGCCCTTGCCGGCCCTCGATGCGCTGCGGCTGGGCCGCCTTGCCCTGCCGTCGCCGCTGCTGCAGCGGCTGGTCGAGCTGGCGCTGCGAACCGAGGGCCTGGACGGCTGGCGCGCGCTGGGCGCGGCGACGATCCAGCAGCTTCGCCTGCGCCCGCAGGGCCTGGACATCGTCTACGCCTGGCGTGCGGACGCCCCGGCGCAGCTCATCGCCGCGCTGCTGCCCGCGCGCGAGCGGGCGCGGATGCAGGTCTACGCGCAGCGGCTGACCGCGCTGGCGGCGCAGCAGGCATCGGCCGGGGCGCCGGGGATGCTGCGGGGGCCGCGCGTGCTGCCGCTGTCGACCGTGCTGCCGCCGCTGTTCGAGCTCGCCCGCGCACGCAGCGCCGCCGGCGAGGACCCGGCATTGGAGAACCGCGCCGTGCTGCTCGTGCTGGGCATGGCCGCCAACGGGCTTGCGCTGTCGCCGCTGCTGCCGGCAGCGGACGCTGCTGCGGCGCAGCCGCCGGTCCGCCTCACGCTGGCCGGTCGCGGCGACTTTCCGCAGCACTACCTGTCCTCGGCGGCGCTGGCGGCCGAGGTCGGGACGCCGCTTGCCGACCTCGTCGGGCTGTACAAGGAACTCGCCGACGCGCGCACGGGCAGCGGCTTCAGCTTCAACGACATCGCCGCCAACCGCGCCGGCACGCGGCTGGGCCGCATGGCGGTGTCCGCCCCCGGGCTGCTGCAGGAGCGCGCCGCCGCCAGCCGCAGCGACCTCGACCTGCTGCCCGACGTCTCCGACCTGCCCGAGTTCATGAGTGCCGCCGACTTCCAGCGCCGCTACGGCACACCCGGCTCGGCCGACTACGAGCGCATGATGCGCGAGATCGAGGCCCGGCTGGGCCACACGCCGCTGCTGCAGCCGGCGCCATGAGGCGCTCTCCGGCGACTTCGGCTCAGGTGGACTGTGCCGGCATCGCGGCCTGCGTCGTCGGCGCCCTGGCGTGCCAGAACAGGATGGCCAGCACCGCGGGGACGCAGATCGCGCTCACCACCGGATTGGCGAAGACCAGGGCCAGGGACAAGACATTCAGCAGCACGAAGACGAGGCGGCCGATCGGCCTGGCGACGAAGCCGGTGTAGGCCGCGCCCAGGCCCAGGATGCCGACGACGATCGACACCAGTGCGACGCCGAAGGAGGCCCAGGTGAAACCCACGAGCAGCAGGGAGGGCGAGTAGACGAAGGCAAAGGGCACCAGCGCCTTGCCCATCGAGAGACGGAAGGCCGTCATCCCGGTGCGCATCGGCTCGCTGCCGGCGATGCCCGCGGCGGCGAAGGCTGCCAGCGCCACCGGCGGCGTGACGTCGGCGAGCACGCCGTAGTAGAAGACGAAGAAGTGCGTCGCCAGCTGCGGCACGCCGAGCTGCTCCATCGCCGGGGCGACGATCGCTGCGAGGATGATGTAGGTCGGCGTCGTCGGCACGCCGGCCCCCATCACGATGCAGGCGCCTGCGGTGAAGAGCAGGCCGAAGAGGATGGTGAGCTGGCGCAGGTCGAAGAGCCCGAGCGCATCCATCGCCTTGACCGCATGCGCGGCCACGCCCGAGAGCTCGATCACCCAGGCCGAGAACTTGAAGCCCATGCCGGTGAGCGTGGTGATGCCGAGCACGAAGCCGACGCAGGCGCAGGCCGCGCCGATGCCCAGCGCCGCCTTGGCGCCCATCTCGAAGCCTTCGATGAGCCCGCGCGGGCCGATCGCCAGCCCGCTCATGTTGTGTCCCATCGGGCCGAGCAGCTTGGGGATCCACGAGCAGGCCACCGAGAGCGTGATGCCCCAGAACGCGGCGAGGAAGGGCGTGTACTGCATCAGCAGCAGCGTCACCATCACGACGAGCGGGATGAAGAGGTGCCAGCTCGTCTTCAGCACGAGCGTGAGCGAGGGGATCTCCGAGGGGTCCATGCCCGCCAGCCGCAGCCGCTTGGCCTCCAGGTGGACCATGAAGAGGATGGCCATGTAGTGCAGCAGCGCCGGCACGATGGCCACCAGGATCAGGCTGTTGTAGGGGATGCCCAGCGTCTCGGCCATGATGAAGGCCGCGGCACCCATGATCGGCGGCGTGATCTGGCCGCCGCAGCTCGCGCTGGCTTCCACCGCGCCGGCAAAGCGCGGCTTGAAGCCGACCTTCTTCATCAGCGGGATCGTCATCACGCCGGTGGTCACGGTGTTGGCGATCGCGCTGCCGCTGATCATCCCGAACAGGCCCGAGGAGACGACGCTGACCTTGGCCGGCCCGCCCGCGAAGCGCCCGGCGGCGATCGTCGCCAGGTTGACGAAGAGCTGCCCCAGGCCCGTGAGCTGGGCCATGATGCCGAAGAGCACGAAGTGGAAGACGAAGGTCGCAACGACGCCGACGGGGATGCCGTAGATGCCCTCCGTGCCCTTGTAGAGGTGCGCGATCACGCGCGGCACGCTGTAGCCGCGGTGCGCCAGGCCGCCGGGCAGGTAGGGCCCGAAGATGCCGTAGAGCACGGTGGCGATCGCCAGCAGCGGCAGGAAGATGCCCATCGTGCGCCGCGTGGCCTCGACGACCATGATCACCGCGACGACGCCCATCATCAGGTCGGCCGGCGTGTGCTGGCCCGGGCGCTGGATGAAGATCTCGTCGAAGAAGAGCAGCAGGTAGAGCGAGAAGCTCGCCGCGGCGATCGCGAAGATCCAGTCGCGCCAGGAGATGCGCGTGCTGCTGCCGTCGTAGCTGCGCAGCGGCAGCGACAGGCCCGAGAGCGCGACCAGCACCGCGATGAAGCTCGCGCGCGCGCCGCCCGAGACCGCGTCGCCGAGGTCCTGCAGCAGGCCCCAGCCCAGCAGCACGTAGAAGGCGACGAGGCCCAGCGAGACGACCCACTCCCAGGGGCCCGGCAGCCGGTGCTGGCGCGGGAAGACCAGGAAGCACAGCGCCAGCACCACCGTCAGGTGGATGGCGCGGTGCGCGATCTCGTTGTGCAGGCCGAAGCCGGCGGTGTAGTAGTGGAACGCCGAGAGCCCGACCGCGAGCACCGTGACGATCAGCGCCGAGAGCCCGGCGAGCCGGCGGAAGTTCGACTCGGGGTCGAACTGCTCGATCAGGCGGTCGATCTCGTCCTGCGTGAAGGGGACCTTCACGTTGGCCGGGTGCTTGGGGGAAGCGTCGGGGGCAGAGCTCACGCGGATCCTCTCTCGGGTTCAGTCGGGCGCGCAGTGCTCGACGCGCATCGCCACCGCCGGGGCGCCCAGCGTCGCCAGCGGCAGCACGCGCCCGTCGGCCAGCAGCACGCGCATGCGCTGCGCCGCGAGCGCCCGCACGACCAGCGGCTCGACGACACGGTCGGTCAGCAGCCGCCAGCCGGCGCCCGCGCGCTCGAGCCGCTCGCCCTCGGCGGCGGCGTAGGGCAGGCCGTAGCCTTCGCCCTCGAAGCGCTCCTGCACCAGGTGCGCGCGCCAGCCCGAGGCATCCGGCCGGAAGCGGTAGTGGTCCTCGACCGGCGTGCCGAGCACCGAGTGCGTGAAGGCCACGCGCAAGGCAGGCGCGGCCGCGTCCAGCGGCGCGCGCGCCAGATCGCGGCCCTCGGGATGCGCCGACAGCACCAGCTCGCAGGCCGCTGCCGGCAGCGTCATCAGCAGCGCGGCCGCCGCAGTGGCTGCGCCGCGCTGCCGGGCCCTCACTTGGCCAGGCCCTTTTCCTTGTAGTACTTCAGCGCACCGGGGTGAAAGGGCACGCTGCCCACGGCCATCGCTGTCTGCAGGCTGATGTTCTTGCCCTGCGCGTGCACCTGGCCCATGATCGCCGTGTTCTCGTACAAGGCCTTGGTGACCTCGTAGGCGACGGCCTCGGGCACGGCGTCGTGCGTCGTCCAGACCGCCATCACCGCGAGCGTGTCGACCGCGTCGGCCTGCCCCTTGTAGGTGTTGGCCGGCAGCTTGACGCTGGCGTAATAGGGCTGCTGCTTCTGCAGGTTGGCGATCTCGGGCCCGGAGAGCGGAATCACCTTCAGCGCGTGGCTCTGCGCGAAGTCGGTGATCGCCGCGGTCGGCACGCCGGCCGTGATCAAGGTCGCGTGCAGGTTGCCGTCCTTGATCTTGTCGACCGCCTGCGTGAACGAGGACAGGTCTTCCTTGACGTCGGCGCGGGTCAGGCCGTAGACCTGCAGCAGGTCGGTCAGCAGCTGGTACTGGCCCGAGCCCGGCGAGCCCGACGAGATGCTCTTGCCCTTGAGGTCGCGCACGCTGTTGATGCCCGAGTCGGCGCGCGTGATCAGCTGCACCGTCTCGGGGTAGAGCGCCCCGAGCGCGCGCAGGTTCTTCAGCGGCGCGCTGGCGAACTGGCCCTTGCCGTAGTAGGCGGCGTCGAGGATGTCGGCAGCGACGAAGGCCGATTCGATGTCCTTCTTGCCCAGCAGCTGGGCGTTGCCGACGGAAGCGCCCGCCGCCTCGGCGGTGGCGCTGATCTTCTTGCCGTCGACCGTGGCCTTGTTGCTGATGAGCTGCGCCAGCATGCCGCCCAGCGGGTAGTAGGTGCCGCCGGTGCCGCCGGTGGCGATGCCGAAGAACAGGCGCTGCTGCGCCACGGCCGCGGTGGCCAGGCTCGCGGCAGCCAGCACGGCTGCGAAGTGCTTCCAGGTGAGCTTCATCGGATGGACTCCATGTTCGTGACGTGGGCTCGGGCGTCGATCGACCCGCCGAGGCCGACTCTAGCGCGGGTCGTCGACGCCACAATGGGGGACAAGCCGGGTTCCCCGAAGCCGCCCGGCCACCGGCCCGGCCTGACCTGAGTGAATGCCATGAGTGACCCCGCTGCAGACGTGATCGTCATCGGAGCCGGCGTGATCGGCTGCTCGATCGCCTTCCATCTGGCCACGCTCGGGCGGCTGCGCGTGCACGTCGTCGACCGGCTGACGATAGGCGCGGGCACGAGCGCACAGAGCAGCGGCATCCTGCGCACGCACTACTCGGTGCCGCAGAACGTCGAGCTGGCGCGCCGCTCGTTTGCCGCCTTCGAGCGCTTCGCCGAGTACGTCGGCGACGACGAGGCCGACGCCGGTCTCGTGCGCTGCGGCTACCTGATCGCCGCGCCCGAAGGCCCGCGGCGCGCGGCGCTGCAGACGGCGCTGGCGCAGCAGCAGGCGACGGGCGTGCCGGTGCAGCTCCTCGGTGCGCGCGAGGCCGCAGAGCGGCTGCCGATCGCGCGCTTCGACGACGCGGCGCTGATCGGCTTCGAACCCGAGGCCGGCTTTGCCGACGCCTATCTCGTGGCCAGCGGCTTCGCGCGCGCGGCACGGCGGCACGGCACGCGTTTCCACGAGGGCGTCGCCGTCGAGGGCCTGCTGCGCGAGGGCTCGCGCGTCACCGGCGTGCTGACAGCGCAGGGGCCCATGCACGCCGGCCTCGTGATCAGCGCGCAGAACATCTGGACGCCCGAGCTGCAGGCCTGGACCGGCATCGCGATGCCGGTCTACCCCGAGCGGCACCGCGTCTTCGCCTTCGAGACGCCGGCCGCGCCCTACACGCAGGCGATGCCGGTCTACAAGGACCTGGGCTCGCCGGGGATGCTCTACTGCCGCAGCTACGGCGGGCGGCAGATGCTGGTGAGCGAAGGCATTGCCGGGGAGCGGCTGGCCGCACCCGAGATCGAGCAGGCCGACATCCCGATGGATGCGGTGCTCGAGGTCGGCGAGCAGGTCGCCGCGCGCTTCCCGGCCTACGCCGAGGCCGGGCTCGCCTCGTCCTGGACCGGCGTCTACGACGTGACGCCCGACTGGAATCCGGTGCTCGGCGCCGTTCCCGGGGTCGAGGGCTTGCTGGTCGCATTCGGCTTCTCGGGCCACGGCTTCAAGCTCTCGCCCGCGGTGGGCCGGCTGGTCGCGCAACTGGCGCTCGCGCAGCCGACCGAGGTCGCGGCCGACCCCTACGCGATCGAGCGCTTCGCGCAGGGACGGCTGCTCACCGGCGCCTACGGGGCAGGCGCGGTGTCGTGAGGGCGGCAGGCGTCGAAGATCGCGGTCTCGGTGTTGCGATGTCGCCGCCGATGATCGCGAGCCCGCGACGCCCTTGGGTAGCATCGGGCCTTGCCGTCTGATCCCGCCGCGCCGCGAGGCCAAGCTCCATGCCCCAGGCCGCAGGGCGCACGCGGGGCGCCGCGGCCCGGTCCGGGCCGATCAGGCATTGCCCAGGAGCCTCTCACCCCATGCCGCTGCACTACCGCACCATCCCCGTCACGCCCTTCGAGCAGAACGCCTCGCTGGTCTGGTGCGAGGCCACGCGCGAGGCGGCGGTGATCGACCCCGGCGGCGACCTGCCGCGGCTGCTCGCGGCAGTCGACGAGCTGGGGCTCGAGCTCACGCAGATCTGGCTCACGCACGCGCACATCGACCATGCCGGCGGCGCCGGCGAGCTCGCGCGCACGCGCGACCTGCCGATCGTCGGGCCGCAGCGCGGCGACCAGTACTGGATCGAGACGCTGCCGCAGCAAAGCCGCATGTTCGGCTTTCCGGCGGCCGAGCCCTTCACGCCCACGCGCTGGCTCGAGGACGGCGACGAGGTCAGCGTCGGTGAATGCTCGCTGCACGTGCGGCATTGCCCGGGGCATACCGCCGGGCACGTCGTCTTCCACAGCGCGCAGGCGCAGCGCTGCTTCGTCGGCGACGTGCTCTTTGCCGGCAGCATCGGCCGCACCGACCTGCACGGCGGCGACTTCGACACGCTGATCGCCAGCATCACGCAGCGCCTGTGGCCGATGGGCGACGAGACCGTCTTCATCCCCGGCCATGGCCCGGAGAGCACATTCGGCCGCGAGCGCCGCTTCAACCCCTTCCTGCAGGGGAGCTGAGGGCGATGGCGCGCGCCCGCGTCGACCCCGCCCAGCTCGTCGACGCGACGCCGTTGTCCGAGGCGCTGCGGGCGCTGGCGCACCGCGGCGAGCTCTGCCGCTTTCCCAAGGGCGCGGTGCTGATCCAGGAGGGCACGCAGGGCGACACGCTCTTCATCGTGCTGCAGGGGCGGCTGCGCGTCTACGGCGCGCACCTGGCCAACGAGCGCGAGATCACCCACGGCACCTACGGCCCGGGCGAATACGTCGGCGAGATGAGCCTGGACGGCGGGCCGCGCTCGGCGAGCGTCGCCGCGCTCGAGCCCACCGTCTGCGCGATGGTGACGCGGCGCACGCTGGAGGCGCACCTGGCCGAGCAGCCGCAGTTCGCCTTCGAGCTGCTGGCCAAGGTCATCCGCCGCGCGCGCACGGCCACGCTCAGCGCCAAGAGCATGGCGCTCAACGACGTCTACGGTCGCCTCAAGGCCTTGCTCGAGGAGACGAGCCTGCCGCAGCCCGACGGCACGCGCCGCCTGGCCGAGCGGCTCACGCACCAGGAGCTGGCGCACCGCGTGGGCTGCTCGCGAGAGATGGTCACGCGCCAGCTGAGCGACCTGCAGCAGGGCGGCTACGTCAGCGCCGCGCGCGGCGACGCACTGCTGCTGCTCAAGCCGCTGCCGCCGCGCTGGTAGGGCGCGGCGGGCGTGGGCTCGATCGACCTACTGGCGTGAAGTCGCCCCATTGGGCGGCGGCGCGAAGCGGCGGTCGGGCTTGGCCGCGGCCTCGAACGCCGGCAGCACGCCGGGCAGCCTGGCCTCGATGTCCTTGATGCGCGTCGGCCCGGCCGGGTGGGTCGAGAGCAGCGCGGGCGGCGCGCCGCCGGTGCCGGCGGTCATCTTCTGCCACAGCGTGACGCCGGCGCGCGGGTCGTAGCCGGCCTTGGCGGCCATCACCAGGCCCAGCGCGTCGGCCTGCGACTCGTCGTCGCGGCTGAACTTCAGCGACAGCAGCTGGCTGCCGATCTGAGCGCCGATGTCGCCGATCTGCCCCAGGCCCAGCAGCGAGGCGCCCAGGCGCAGCGCGCCGGAAGTGACGACGCTCTTGCCCATCTGCTCGCGCGCGTGTTCGAGCAGGGCGTGCGCGACCTCGTGGCCCATCACCATCGCCACTTCGTCGTCGGAGAGCTGCAGCTCGGAGAGGATGCCCCAGAAGAAGGCGATCTTGCCCCCGGGCATGCAGAAGGCGTTGATCTGGCGGCTGCCGATCAGGTTGATCTCCCACTTCCAGTCGGCGGCGCGCCCGTTGCATTCGGTCGTGAAGCGCTCGATGCGCTGGCCGATGTAGCGCAGGCGCTGCAGCTGCGGGTGCTGCATGGGCGCCAGCGCCCGCTCGCTGCCGGCCTTCTCCAGCATCTGCCGGTACTGCAGCATGGCCTGCTGCTCGACCTGCTCGGCCGACACCGCCTTGGTGAAGCCCGAGCGCTTGCACTCGGGAATGCTGGCGGCAGCCAGCGGCCCGGTTGCGGCCAGCAGCGCCGCACCCAGCGCGCCGCAGGTGAAGAGCCGCCGCGCGTGCAGCGGGCAGCCGCAGGCGAAGGTCCGTGCGGGGGCAGGCTCAGGAGCGCCGAGGTCGGCGGCGGTACATGGGGTGCGGGGCATCGCGTCGCGTCGGGTCAGGCCGGTCGATGGATCTGGACGCAGATGGTGCCATGGCCGCCGATTTCCACACTCCGCACGCGCGGGCCTGCGTCTGGCGGCGGCGCGAGACATCAGAGGGCTGGCAGGGCGGCGGTCAGGGGCACGGCCTCGATGCCGGGGGCCAGCGGGTAGCGCCGAAGGCCCGGGTAGACGACGTACAGCGCGTCGAGCTGCAGATCCTGCATCGCGACGCGCATGGACGGCGTGAGCGTCGGGGCGTCGCTGCGCTTGACCTCGATGCCGATGCGCCGCCCATCCTTCAGCAGCAGCAGGTCCAGCTCGGCGCCGGCATGGGTGGCCCAGAAGTAGGCCTGGTCGGGCGCGGCCAGGGCCAGCAGCTGCTCGATCACGAAGCCTTCCCATGAGGCGCCGACGCGACCATGCAGACGCAGCGCGTCCTCGCTCGCGATGCCCAGGGCCTCGTGCAGGAGGCCGCTGTCGCGGAAGTAGATCTTGGGCGCCTTGACCTGACGCTTGGCGAGATTGGCGTGCCAGGGCTGGAGCTGGCGCACCATGTAGAGCTGCGTCAGGTGGTCGAGATAGCGGCGTACGGTGCTTTCGTTGACGCCCAGCGCGCGCGCCGGCTCGGCGGCGCTCCAGATCTGGCCGTGGAAGTGCGCCATCACGGCCCAGAAACGTTGCATGGCCGGCAGGCTGATGCCCAGGCCGAGTGCCGGCATGTCGCGTTCGATCACCAGGCGAACGAAGTCGCGCCGCCAGCGGCGGCTGGCGTCATCGCTGGCGGCCAGGAAGGCGCGCGGGAATCCGCCGCGCCACCACAGCCGGGACAGCGCCTGGGCACCGGTGTCCTGCAGCGTGAAGCCGCCCAGTTCGATGATCGCCAGGCGACCCGCCAGCGATTCGCTGCCTTGCCGCAGCAGTTGCGGCGATGCGCTGCCCAGCAGCAGAAAGCGTGCAGGCGTAGCTTCGCGGTCGAGCAGGACGCGCAGCACCGGGAAGATCTCCGGCGCGCGCTGCACCTCGTCGATCAGCACCAGCCCGCGCAGCGGCGAGAGCAGGTTCATCGGCGCGCTCATCTGCGCCAGCACGACCGGATCCTCCAGATCCAGGTAGTGCGTGCTGCCCGGCTGCACGAAGCGGCGCGCCAGCGTCGTCTTGCCCACCTGGCGAGGCCCGAGCAGCGCGACCGCCGGGCTGCGCGCCAGTGCAGCCTGCAGCTCGGCCATCAGCGCCGGACGAGACAGGAGATCGGACATGGCCCCGAATCTACCTTGAAATTCCCGCACGCCATGCGGGAATTTCAAGGCGAAGCACAAGGCCACGCATGCGTTTCGCCGGCCCGGGGGCGGCCCGGGCGCAACGATCGGGGCGCCGACGCCGTCAGCGCGTCGGCGCCTGCTCGAGCGCGCGGATCGGCGTGCGCAGCCAGGCGAGCATGGCCAGCGCCGGCAGCGCGAAGAGCGTGCTGAGGACGAAGAAGCCCGGCCAGCCGATGGTCTCGGCGAGCACGCCGGCCAGCGGCCCGACCCAGACGCGGCCGATCGAGGCGAAGGCCGAGAGCAGCGCGAACTGCGTGGCGGTGAAGCGCTGGCTGCACAGGCTCATCAAGAGCGCGAGGAAGGCCGCCGTTCCCATGCCGCCCGAGAGGTTCTCGAGCACGACGACGAGCAGCAGCCCGCCGTCCACCGGCGTGGCCTGCGCGAGCTTCACGAAGCCCCAGTCGAAGGCCGGCAGCAGCGCGGCGCCCAGCTGCCCGCGCCCGCCCTGCGCCAGCCACCAGAAGCCCAGGTTGCTGGCCATCTGCAGCAGGCCGAAGAGCATGAGCGCGCGCCACAGGCCCAGGCGCAGCATCAGCGCGCCGCCCAGCAGCGCGCCGGCGATCGTCATCCACAGCCCGATCAGCTTGTTGACGACGCCGACCTCGGCGAGCGCGTAGCCCATGCCCTTGAGCAGGAAGGGCGTGAGCAGCGAGCCGGCAAAGGCGTCGCCGAGCTTGTAGAGGACGATGAGCAGCAGCATCGCCGCCGCACCCGGCTGCGCGAAGTAGTCGTGCAGGCCGTCCAGCAGCGTCTGGAAGCGCGCGCGCCGCGCCGCCCAGGCGGCCAGCGGCAGCGTGAGCGCGAGGCCGCCCAGCAGCGTGGCCAGGTCGATCCAGCGCCCCTGCAGCGCGGCGGGAAGCGTCGTCGTCGCCAGCCACGGGGCGAGCAGCGCGCGCGCGGCGCCCGCGCCCAGGCGCTCGGTCAGCAGCGCGCCCAGCGCCACCGCGGCCAGCACCGCGGCGAAGCCGCCCAGCTCGCGCAGGCCTCGCGTCGGCGGCCTGTTCGCGGGCGGCAGGCGCGGCAGCAGCAAGGCGCTTGCCGCGGCGGCGGCGACCATCAGCGCGGCCATCAGGCGGTAGACCTCGGGCCAGGTCCAGCCGCCGCCTTGCTGCGCGTCGGTCCAGATCAGCGCCAGGCCCCCGCTCACGATCATCGCCAGCCGGTAGCCGGCGACGTTGAGCGAGGCGCCAAGGCCGCGCTCGGGCGCGGGCAGCAGCTCGGTGCGGTAGGCGTCGATCACGACATCCTGCGAGGCCGAGACGAAGGCGATGGCCAGCGCCAGCAGCGCGAAGGCGCGCGTGGCGCTGCTCGGCGAGGTGGCGGCCAGGGCCATCAACAGCGCGGCCAGCAGCAGTTGCGTGGCCACCAGCCAGCCGCGGCGGCGGCCCAGGCCCGGCAGCTCGAAGCGGTCCAGCAGCGGCGCCCAGAGGAACTTGAAGGTGTAGGGCAGGCCCACGAGCGCGAGGAAGCCGATGGTGGCGACGTCCACGCCCGCCGTCGTCAGCCAGGCCTGCATGGCCTGCCCGGTGAGCGCCAGCGGCAGCCCCGAGGCAAAGCCCAGCAGCGTGACGACCAGCAGGCGGTAGAGTCGACCCATCAGCTCACCGCCGGCTGCAGCAGGCGCAGCGTGCCGGCGTCGGCGTCGATCTCGGCGGGCACCCCGAGGGGCAGCGTGAACTTGCGCTTGACGTGGCCGAACTGCGCGCCGCGGTAGACGGGCACGCCCAGGCCGCCGAAGTAGTCGTCGAAGACCTCGTCCAGCGTCAGCGTGCCGAAGCTGCCCTCGCTGACCGTGCAGTTCGTGAAGCCGCCCAGCACCACGCCGGCCACGCGCGCGAGCACGCCGGCAAGCATCAGCGTGCTGAGCATGCGGTCGACGCGGTAGATGTATTCGTTCACGTCCTCGAGGAAGAGGATGGCGCCTTCGAAGTCCGGCAGGTAGGGCGTGCCGACCAGCGAGGTCAGCACCGCGAGGTTGCCGCCCAGCAGCGGGCCCTGCGCGCGGCCGCCGCGGATCGTCGTCGTGCGGCCCTCGGCCGCGCCCAGCGCCTCGCCCGCGCTCAGCTCGTTGCAGAAGGCGTGGGCCCGGCCGTCCATCACCACCGCCTTGAACTGCGCGACGGTGAAGGCGTTCCACTCGCTGCGCGCCAGCGGGCTGTGAAAGCTCACGAGGCCGGTCCTCGCGTGCACGGCATTGGTCAAGGCGCTGAGGTCGGAGAAGCCGCCGAGGACCTTGGGATGGCGCGCGATCAGCCCGTAGTCCAGCAGCGGCAGCACGCGGTTGGCGCCCGAGCCGCCGGTGACGGCAAGGAGGCCGGCCACCTGCGGGTCGGCAAAGAGTGCGTGCAGGTCGTCGGCGCGCTGCTGCGGCGTGCCGGCCATGTGGCCCCAGCGCGCGCGCAGATTGGGCGCCTCGAGCGTGCGAAAGCCCAGCGCCTGCAGCGCGGCGTGCGCCTGCGCGTAGGGCGCGCGCTCGTGGATCGCGCCGCTCGGGTTGAAGAGGCCTATGGTGTCGCCGGGCTGCAGGCGCCGCGGCAGGAGCAGCGGCAGGCGCGGGTTGGAGGGCGCGGTCATGGGGCGGATCGAGGGGCGGATCGAGGGGCGGATCGGGGAGCGGGTCGGGGATCGGAGGATTCGAGGTCGACGGTGTCGAACCACTGGTTCCAGAAGAGCGGGCGGCGAAAGCCGACCAGCTCCTTGTGCCACAGCGCCACCTGCATCGGGTGCGTGCGCAGCTTGTACGGCATCCAGGCCACGGTGAGGCGCTTGGCCTGCTCGAAGAGCGCGTCGCGCTCGGCGCCGTCGGGCAGCGCCAGCAGGCGCTGGATGATGGCGTTCATCGCCGGCAGGTCGAAGCGCGCGAGGTTGATGCCGCCGGCGGCGGCGCCGTCGTAGCGCAGCAGGCCCTGGATGCCGTCGGGCGCGCCGGCGCGGCCGCTGACGCTCCACATCATCAGCCGGCCCGCGCGCGCGGCCTTGTACTGCTCGGGCCATTGCGCCGAGACGAAGCTCACGCGCAGGCCGACGGCGGCGAGGTCGCGCTTCATCAGCTCGTCGAAGCGGCGCGTCTCCTGGCTGGGCTGCGTGGCCATGCGCAGCAGCAGCGGCTGGCCCGCGGGCGTCTCGCGCCAGCCGTCGCCGTCGCGGTCGAGGAAGCCGTAGACGTCCAGCAGCGCCCGCGCGCGCGCCGAACTGTACTCGCTCATCTCGCTCTTCCAGTGCGGGTCGAAGCCGCTCAGGTGCACGGCCAGCGGCGACTGCGCGGGCACCGCCAGGCCGTGGCGCAGCCCTTCGATCTCGCGCGGCACGTCGATCGCCAGGCCGATGGCCCGCCGCAGCGCGACCTGCTCGGGCGCGTAGCCGCCCACCAGCGGGTCCTGCATGTTGAACATGGTGTAGTAGGTCGCCGGCTGCACGGTGCGCTCGGCAGCGACGCCGCGGCGCGCGAGGTGCGGCGCCAGGCGCCCGCCGGGCAGGGCGACCTCGACGAAGGCGTCGGGCAGCTCGATCCAGTCGGTCTCGCGGTTCAGGAAGGCCAGCCAGGTCGGCTGCTTCTCGTCGATGACGGCGATCTCGACGCGGTCGATCATCGGCAGCCGCCGCCCGCGCAGCCGCGCGAGGATGGCCTGGCCCTCGGCGTCGTCGGCGGCCGGCTCGGCCTCGTAGAAGCGCTCGCGGTAGCCCGGGTTGCGTTCGAGCACGATGCGCGAGGCGCGCCGCCATTCGGCGAGGCGAAACGGCCCCGTGCCCACCGGGTGCTGCATCGCGCGCGCGCCCTGGGCCTCGATGACCTCGCGCGCGACCGCGGCGGCGGCGGGGTCGGCCAGCCACTGCGGGAAGCGCGGGCGCGGGCCATCGAGCACGAAGCGCAGCGTGTAGCGGTCCAGCACCTGCAGCCCGGCGATGGGGCGCGCGAAGTCGAAGGGCTTGCGGCCGTCCACCGCTTCGCGCCGCAGCGCGGCAAGGCCGGCGATGCCCGCCTGCTCGAAGCTGCTCCAGCCCGGGCTCATCGTCGCCGGGTCGGCCAGGCGGCGGATGCTGTAGGCGTAGTCGGCGGCGACGAGTTCGCGCGGCCGGCCACCGAAGGCCGGGTCGTCGGTGAAGAAGATGCCCGGGCGCACGCGCACCGTCCAGACGCGGAAGTCGGGGCTCGCCTCGGGCAGCGCAGCCGCGGTCAGCGGCATCAGCTTCACCGGCCGCGCCAGCGGGTCGTAGCGCAGCAGCGGCTCGAAGATGTGCGCGATGACGCGAAAGCTGCGCACGTCGCCCACGCGCGCGGGGTCGAAGCCGGTCTCGCTCTCGCTGGCGATGCGCAACACCTTGGGCGCCGCGGCGGCAAGGCCCGCGCCCGGCGCCGGCAGCGCCGCCGGCCCGAGCCCGAACATGAGCAGCAAGCCCCAGCGCCGGAGAATCGACATGCCCCGTATTGGAGCGCATGCGGCGGTGGCATGCGGGAGCGGTGTGCCGTCGGTTCAGCCCATCGCGCCTGCCGGCGCTCCTACGGGGAGAGGCACCGGGGAGGCGCTCGGTCTTCGTAGGAGCGGCGGAAGCCGCGATCACGGCTTCGCGCCGCCGCCTAGAACAGCACGCGGCAGCGGATCGTCCCGGGCACCTGCGCGAGCTTCTGCAGCGCGAGGTCGGACGAACGCGCGTCCATGTCGATCACCACGTAGCCGATCGCCTCGTTGGTCTGCAGGTACTGCGCCGAGATGTTGACGTCGTTGTCGGAGAGGATGCGGTTGATCTGCGAGAGCACGCCGGGCTGGTTGACGTGGATGTGCAGCAGCCGGTGCTTGCCCGCGTGCTCGGGCAGCGCGACCTCGGGGAAGTTGACCGACGAGGTCGTCGTGCCGTTGTCGCTGTAGCGGATCAGCTTGGCCGCGACCTCGACGCCGATGTTGGCCTGCGCCTCCATCGTCGAGCCGCCGATGTGCGGCGTCAGGATCACGTTGTCCAGGCCGCGCAGCGGCGAGACGAACTCGTCGTGGTTGCTCTTCGGCTCGGCCGGAAAGACGTCGATCGCCGCGCCGCGCAGGTGGCCGCTCCTGATCGCCTGCGCCAGCGGCTCGATCTCCACCACCGTGCCGCGCGAGGCGTTGATCAGCAGCGCGCCGGGCTTCATCGCGGCGACCTGTGCGGCGCCCATCATCCACTTCGTCGACGCCAGCTCCGGCACGTGCAGCGTCACGATGTCGCTGCGCGCCAGCAGCTCGTCGAGGCTTGCCGCGCGCTGCGCGTTGCCCAGCGGCAGCTTGGCGACGACGTCGTGGAAGATCACATGCATGCCCAGGCCCTCGGCGAGCACCGAGAGCTGCGAGCCGATGGCGCCGTAGCCGACGATGCCAAGCGTCTTGCCGCGCGCCTCGTGGCAGTGCTCGGCGCTCTTGAGCCAGCCGCCGCGGTGCGCCGCGGCGTTCTTCTCGGGAATGCCGCGCAGCAGCAGGATGGCCTCGGCCAGCACGAGTTCGGCCACCGAGCGCGTGTTCGAGTAGGGCGCGTTGAAGACGGCGATGCCGCGCTCGCGCGCAGCGTTCAGGTCGACCTGGTTGGTGCCGATGCAGAAGCAGCCGATGGCGGAGAGCCGCCGCGCGTGCGCCAGCACCTCGGCCGTGAGCTGCGTGCGCGAGCGGATGCCGATGAAGTGCACGTCGGCGATGCGCCGCCGCAGCTCGTCCCCCTCCAGCGCGCCGGGCAGGCGCTCGACCTGCGTGTAGCCGGCCGCGTGCAAGGCCTCGGCGGCGCTTTCGTGGATGCCTTCGGCGAGAAGGAGCTTGATCTTGCTCTTGGGGCGGGAGGTGTCGGGCATGGCAATGGGCGCGGCCTGCAAGCGCGCCGGGCAGGTGGCGTGAAAGGCAAAGCCCCGTAGTAGAGCGCGATGCGCGCGGCGTGCGCGGATCAGGGTCTTGGGCGGAGTCCCGTCAGCGGCAGCACGGGCGGCGTCGGTGAACGCACATGCCGAGTGATCGGCCAGGGATCCTGCCCGAGAATCCGGCGCTCTCGACTCCCGCAGATGGCGCCTCCTTCCCTCTCCGACCTCCGCCAGCAGCTGCGCGGCCTTGGCGCGCGCGGCGTGCACGAAGAGCATCTGCTGCGCCGCTGGCTGCAGGCGCGCGCGCTCGACGGCGGGCGGCACGAGGTGGCCGACTTCCTGCCGCGGGCCTTGCGCGATGGCCTTCCGGCGCTGCGCGAGCGGCTGGCCGGGCTCGTGCGGCTGGTCTCCGAGCACCCGGCGCCCGACGGCTCGGCGCGGCTGCTGCTGGCGCTGGCCGACGGCCAGCGCATCGAGGCCACGCTGCTGCCGCGCCAGGGCCTGTGCGTGTCGACGCAGGTCGGCTGCGCGGTCGGCTGCCGCTTCTGCATGAGCGGGCGCGACGGCCTGCTGCGCCAGCTCGGCAGCGCCGAGATCCTGGCGCAGGTGGCGCTGGCGCGCGCGCGGCGGCCGGTGGCCAAGGTCGTCTTCATGGGCATCGGCGAGCCCAGCCACAACCTGGACGCGGTGCTGGAGGCGATCGACGCGCTGGGCACGCTGGGCGGCATCGGCCACAAGGCGCTGGTCTTCTCGACGGTGGGCGATGCGCGCGTGTTCGAGCGGCTGCCGCAGCAGCGCGTGAAGCCGGCGCTGGCGCTGTCGCTGCACAGCACCGACGCCGCGCGGCGGGCCGACCTGCTGCCCCGCGCGCCGCGCATCGCGCCGGCCGAGCTCGTCGACGCCGCCGACCGCTACGCGCGGGAGAGCGGCTACCCGGCGCAGATCCAGTGGACGCTGCTGGCGGGCGTCAACGACGGCGAGGACGAGCTGCAAGGCCTGCAGCGGCTGCTGCCCGGGCGCCACCTGATGCTCAACCTGATCCCCTTCAACCGCGCCGAGGGCAGCGGCTACGAGCGCCCGGGCTGGGAGCGCGCGGTGGCGATGACGCGCGCGCTCAACGCGGCGGGCATCCTCACGCGGCTGCGGCGCTCGGCGGCGCAGGAGGTGGGCGGCGGCTGCGGGCAGTTGCGCGCACGAGCCGCGGCCTGAGCGGCCGCCTCAGCCCTGCGGCGGTTCGCTGCCGCGCACTTCGCGCACGGGAACGTCGATGACCTCGCCCGGCGGCGGCGCCCGGTCGCTGCGCGGGCGGCGCACGAAGACCTTGGGCGGCAGCGGCCGGCGACCGCGCAGCAGCGCCCACAGGACGAGGCCGACCGCCAGCGCGAGCCCGGTGGCCAGGGCCACCAGCGCGGCCAGGGCGCCGAAGAGGAGCACACCCACGCGCAGCAGGCCCGCGGCGACGCCGCGGCCGAGTTCGCGCAGGGTTCGGAGGATTTCGGACATGGGACTCCGCTCAGGTCGGGGCGCGCGCCGGTCTTTGCAAGGCCCTTGCCGTGCCGAGGGCGACGCCGGGGCGGACGCCGACTCCGGGGCCGACGCCGACGCCGACGCCGACGCCGATTGTCGTGGCGCGGCCTCGCTCGCGCGCGGTCGTCGCGGGCCGCGGCTCTTGACTCGCGCGCCGAACGCCTCAGCTATCGCGCATGGACAGACCCAAGCTGATGATCCGCTGCCCGCATTGCGGCGCGACGAACCGGGTGCCGGCCGAGCGGGTCGGCGATGCGCCGCAGTGCGGCAAATGCAGCCGGCCGCTGCTGGCCGGGCATCCGCTCGAGCTTTCCGACGCCGACTTCGACGCCGTCGTCGGCGCCGCGAAGATGCCGGTGCTGGTCGACTTCTGGGCGCCCTGGTGCGGGCCCTGCCGCGCCATGGCGCCGGCCTTCGCACAGGCCGCGCAGCAGCTGGAAGGCCGCGCGCTGCTGGTGAAGGTCAACAGCGACGACAACCCTGCGCTGTCGCAGCGCTTTGCCATCCGCAGCATTCCGACCCTGGTGCGCTTGGACGGCGGCCGCGAGACGCGCCGCCAGAGCGGCGCGCTGCCGGCGTCGGCGATCGTGGCGCTGGCAAGCGGGTGATCGGCGCAGGCGCGGACCTTGGCGCAGCGGCGGACCGGGGCTCTCAGGGCGCGGTCGTCGTCATCGCGTCGCCGCTGAGGATGCGGTACAGGGGCATGTTGATGTAGTAGTTGGATCGGCCGACCTTGCGCTTGACGACGAAGCCCGTACCGGCCAGCGCATCCAGGTACTTGGTGGCCGTGATCCGTGAGACCCCCAGGTCGTTCTGCACGAACTCGATCTTGGTGTAGGGGTGCGAGAACAGGTTGTTGATGAGGTCCTGGCTGTAGAACCGATGCTGCTCGCGGATGCCATGCTTGGTCTGCAGCAGCAAGGCTTTGATGGCCTGGATGGTGCCGATGGCCTGGGCGGCCGTCTGCTCGACGGCCTTCAGCATGTAGAGCACCCAGTCTTCCCAGGCATCGTCGTCGCGCACTGCCTGCAGCAGGCGGTAGTAGTCGGCCTTGGTGCGCACGATCTGGCGGCTGAGGTAGAGCACGGGCGTGTCGAGCAGCGCCTGCTTCACCAGGTAGAGCACGTTGACGATGCGGCCGGTGCGACCATTGCCGTCGTAGAAGGGATGGATGCTCTCGAACTGATGGTGGATCAGCGCCATCTTGATCAGTGGGTCGGCGTCGAACAGCGAGTCGTCGTTGATGAAGCGCTCCAGATCGCCCATCAGCGCGACGATCGCCGAGGGATCCTGGGGCGGGGTGTAGACGGTGCGACCGGCGCCGTCCTTCAAGGCGGTCCCTGGCAGCTTGCGCAAGCCCGCCTCATTGCGCTCCAGCACCGCCTGGATGCCGAGGATGTGCTGGTTGGTCAGCAGTCCGTCGCGTCGCACCGCGTCGAAGCCCACGTGCAAGGCCTGGCGATAGCGTGCCACTTCCTTGGCGGCGGCGCCGCCTGCGGCTTCAGGCACCGCCAGCGCGCTGCGGAACAGTTCGTCGTGGGTGGTGACGATGTTCTCGATGGCCGAGCTGTCTTTCGCTTCCTGAAGTCCCAGCGTGGCGATCAGGATGTCCTGGCTCGGCATCGACGCGGCCACGCCCTTCAACTCGGCCAGCTTCCGACTCGCCGTCGCCACGCGCTTGAGCACGTCGGGGCGGTCGAAGCGATCGGCGCGAAGTTCGGTCAGGGGCGCAAGCAGAGTCATCCGGGGTGGACGAAATATATAGAAACTGGCGATTGAATATACATGTCAACGCCGACATGACAAGGCAAGCAGCGTCCTCTATGCGCGATCGCCGACGGCAGGACGGCGCTGCACCGAGCCCGTTGAACGCGCCTGCGAAGGGATGCCGGAAGAAGCCGCCCTTCACGCCTCGGCGCCGCCGCGGCCCTTCTGCAGGCTCGGGTCGACGTCGACGTAGCGCCAGAACGAGCGCACGAAGATGTTGCGGTGGTAGCCCAGCACCCAGGGGTGGGTGAGGTCGGTGAAGAGCCGGTGCACGTGCACCTTGTAGGGCATGTAGGCGACCATCAGCCGCGCCGCGTCGGTCATCAGCTGCTGGCGTTCGGGGCTGTCGGGCAGGCCGCGCTGCTTCTCGTAGAGGCGGTTGAAGTCGGGCAGGTCGAAGCGCGCGTGGTTGGCCTGGCCCTTGTTGGGGCCGTAGCCCAGCGCCAGGAAGGTGTCGCCGTCGGGCTGGCCGGCGACCCAGCCCACGCCCCACATCATCAGCTTGCCGGCGCGGCTGGCCTTCAGGTTCTCCGGCCACTTGGCGGTCTTGAATTCCATGCGCACGCCGATGGCGCTCATGTTCTTCTGCCACAACTCGACGAGCGAGCGGCTCTGCTGGTCGGGCTGCGAGTGGTATTCGAGGGTCAGCGGCCGGCCGTCGGGGCGCTCGCGCCAGCCGTCGCCGTTGCGGTCGACGAAGCCATGCAGGTCCAGCAGCGCCTTGGCGCGCCCGACGTTGTATTCGCTCATCGTGCTCTTGAAGGCCGGGTCGTAGCCCCAGACCAGCGGCGGGATCGGCCCCTGCGCGGGGATCGCCTGGCCGCGGCGCGCGATGCGGATCTCGCGCTCGACGTCCACGGCCAGCGAAATCGCGCGCCGCAGCGCGACCTGCGCGGGCGTGTAGCCGCCGACGACCTCGTTCTCCATGCCGAAGTAGGACACCGCGACATCGGCGCGCGCGTAGCGCGTCATCGCGATGCCCTGCTTGGCGAGGTTGGGCGCGAGGCGGTTGTTCGGGAAGGCCACGCCCGAGAACTCGGCGGGCATGTTCTCGATCAGGTCCTGCTCGGCGTTCAGGAAGGCGAGCCAGCGCGGCTGCGATTCCTCGATGACGGCGATGTGCACCTCGTCGACCAGCGGCAGCCGCCGGCCCTTGAACTGCTGGGCGATGGCCTGCAGCCGCGCGTCGCCCTCGGGCGGATGCTCGTCGTAGCGCTGCTCGCGGTAATTGGGGTTGCGCGCCAGCACGATGCGCGCGCTGCGATTCCATGACTTGATCAGGAACGGTCCCGTGCCCACCGGGTGCTCGCCGATCTTGTCGCCGTAGAACTCGACCACTTCGCGCGCCACCGCGCCGAGGAAGGAGCCGTCGGTGAAGTTGTAGACGAAGCGCGGCTTGGGTTCGGCCAGGCGCACGCGGAAGGTGTAGCGGTCCAGCGCGCGCAGGCCTTCGACTTCGCGCTCGTAGTCGAACGGAACCTTGCGCGCGATGCACTCGCGCCGCAGCTCCGAGAGGCCTAGGATCTTGTCGTTCTCCAGCACGTAGAGGTTGCCGCTCTTCCAGCGCGGGTCGTAGTGGCGCTTGAGGCTGTAGACGTAGTCGTGCGCGGTCAGCTCGCGGCGCTTGCCGCCGAAGGCCGGGTCGTCGGCGAAGAAGATGCCGGGCCTGATGCGGAAGGTGAAGCTGCGGAAGTCGTCGGTGATCTCGGGCAGCGCCGCGGCAGTGTTGGGCCGCATGCGGATGGGCTGCGCGAGGTATTCGAACTCGAGCGGCGCCTCGAGGATGCCGTCGAGGATGGTGCGCGAGTAGAGGTCGGTGACGTAGGCCGGGTCGAAGCTCGACTCGGCGATCGGGAAGGCGTAGCGCAGCACCCGGGGGCCGGCGGCGGCCGCCTCGGGCAGGGCCGCGCGCAGCGGCGCGGTGGCGCAGAGCGCTGCCGCGGCGCCGAGCACGGCGCGGCGGTCCCGGCGGGGCGAGGAGGGGCTGGACATGGCGGTGCGGCGGGCGGCTGGGGCTGCCGCGCACGGGGGTGGCGCGGCTCGACGCGAAGTCTAGGCCTGTGCGCCGCCGCGCGGGGGAAACCCCGCGGCGGCGGCGCGAAGGCCCCCCCCTACACTCGCGCATCCGAAAACGAGCCCAGCCACGCCGCGCGCCCAAGCGCGCGAGGCCCCTGGCTCACGACACCGACGACACCGCCGCCGATCCCGACGACTCCGACGACCCCGATGGCCGCCTACCTCCTGCGCCGCCTGTGGCAGATGATCCCGACGCTTGCCGGCGTCGTGCTGCTGGTGTTCTTCCTCTTCAAGGCCTTCGGCGGCGACCCGGCCGAAGTGCTGGGCGGCTTGAACGCCAGCCCCGAGCAGGTCGACGCCATCCGCCAGCAGCTGGGCCTCAACGAGCCGCTGTGGGTGCAGCTGTGGATCTTCGTCAAGCAGATCGTCACCTTCGACTGGGGCAAGAGCTGGGCGACCAACGAGGCCGTCTCCAACCTCTTCGCCACGCGGCTGCCGGCGACGCTGACGGTGATGCTGCCCATCCTCGTGCTCGACACCCTGCTCGCGCTGCCGATCGCGATGGCGGTCGCCTACCGCCGCGGCAGCCTCTCGGACCGCGTGGTGATGGTCATCACGACAGTGGCGCTGTCGATCAGCTTCCTCGTCTACATCATCGTCGGCCAGTACCTGTTCGCGTTCCAGCTCGGCTGGTTCCCGGTGCAGGGCTGGAGCGAGAGCACGCTGACCAACCTTCTCGTCTACGTGCCGCTGCCAGTGCTGCTGGCGGTGATGGTGGGCGTGGCGCCGCAGACGCGGCTCGACCGCAGCTTCGTCCTCGACGCGCTCGGCCAGGACTACGTGCGCACCGCGCGCGCCAAGGGCATGACCGAGGGCGTGGTGCTGTTCCGCCACGTGCTGCGCAACGCGCTCATCCCCATCCTCACCAACATCGGCCTGCAGCTGCCGGGCATCTTCGTCGGCAGCTTCCTGATCGAGGTCTTCTTCTCGATCCCGGGTCTCGGGCGCGAGGTGCTGCTGGCCGTCAACCGCAGCGACTTCCCCGTCATCCAGGCGGTGACGGTGTATCTCGCGATGCTGACGATGGTGATCAACCTGGCGACCGACCTCGCCTTCAAGCTCGCCGACCCGCGGGTGGTGCTGAAGTGAGTGCCGTGCTTCCCGCGGCGGCAGCGGACGAGGGCGCGGCGCCGGCCTCCGAAGGCGTCTGGCACGCGGCCTGGCGGCGCTTCAAGGGCGACCGCGTCGGCCTCGGTTCGCTCGTCGTCGTGCTCGCCTTCGTGCTGCTGATCGCGGCGGCGGCCCTGGGCCTGGTTGCGCGCGACTGGCAGGACGAGGTCGGCGTGCCCAACGCGCCGCCGACGATGCTGGGTGCGCGCGCGCCGGCCGAGGGCGGCAGCGGCATCGAGGCGCCCAAGGGCCCGAACGTCGACCTCTCGGACATCGACCCGCTCGCCCCGCGCTACCGCGAGTGGGACGAGCGCGCCAAGCAGTACCAGACGCAGGAGCGGCCGAAGGCGGCGACGCTGCCCTTCGGCGCCGACCGCCTGGGCCGTGACGTGCTCGCCAAGGCGGTCAAGGGCACCGAGATCTCGGTCTTCGTCGGCGTCGCCGCCGCGCTCTGCGCGACGCTGATCGGCACCGTGCTGGGCGCGCTCGCAGGCTTCTTCGGCGGCCGCGCGGGCGACCTGCTCGAATGGGTCTACAACGTCTTCGAGAGCATCCCCAACATCCTGCTGATCTTCGCCTTCGCCGCGGTCGTCGGCCGCGGCGTCGAGGGCGTGGTGGTGATCCTCGCGCTCACCGGCTGGACCGGCATGTACCGCCAGGTGCGCGCCGAGTTCATGAAGCACGCCAGCCGCGAGTACGTGCGCAGCGCCGAGGCGATCGGCGCCAGTGCCGCCAGCCGCATGTTCCGCCACATCCTGCCCAACGTCAGCCACGTCGTGCTCGTGCGCATGAGCCTGCTGGCCGTCGGCTTCATCAAGGCGGAGGTGATCCTCTCCTACCTGGGGCTTGGCGTGCGCGTCGACCAGGTCTCCTGGGGCACGATGCTCGCGGAGGCGCAGAGCGAGCTGATCCTCGGCTACTGGTGGCAGCTCGTGACCGCCACGCTCTTCATGGCGGTCTTCGTCACCGCGTTTTCGCTGGCCACCGACGCGCTGCGCGACGCGCTCGACCCCAAGCTGCGGGGGCTGGAATGACGGGCCCGCTGCTGGCCATCCAGGACCTGCAGGTGGCCTTTCGCATGGGCCGCGGCGAGCGGGCGCAGGCCGTGGGCGGTGTAGGCGGCATAGGCGGCGCGGGCGCCGGGGTGAGCTTCGACGTCGCCGAGAACAGCACCGTCGCGCTGGTCGGCGAATCCGGCTCGGGCAAGAGCGTCACCGCGATGTCGGTGCTCGGCCTGCTGCCCGAGAACGCCGTGCGCCGCGGCCGCATCCTCTGGCAGGGGCGCGACCTGCTGCAGGCCTCGCTGCGCGAGCTGCAGGCGCTGCGCGGGCGCGAGATCGCCTGCGTCTTCCAGGACCCGATGAGCTCGCTCAACCCGGTGTTCACGATCGGGCGGCAACTGGCCGAG
>CAUJJO010000057.1 GCA_963205125.1 Pseudomonadota bacterium
GGCTACAGTTGCGCCCTCGTTGCGAAGACCTGCCCATGCCCACCAAGACCCCGAGCGCCCGCCCCGAGGCGCAGGCCGCCGCCGCGCGCAAGCGTGCACCGCGAAGCGCCCAAGCCGCCTCCGCCTCCGAGGCCGCCACCGCGCTCGCCGCAGCGTCGGCGGCCGCAGCCCAAGCACCGGCGCCGCGCAAATCAGGCGCACGCAAGACCACGGCGGCGAAGGCCGCGCCCCCCGCGTCGACGGCGAAGACCGCGAAGACCGCGAAGCCGGCAACGACGAAGAAGGCCGGAACGCCCGCGCCGACGGCGAAGGCCGCAAGGCCCGAGGCTGCGGCGAAGGCCGCGAAGACCGCGAAGGCGGCGAAGGCCGACCGAACCGCGAAGGCCGAACCGAAGGCCGCGCCTGGCCGCGCAGCGCGTGGGGAGACGCCCGCGCCGCAGGCGGTCGCCGACGCGGATACCGTCGTGATCGACGCTCCGGCCGACGGCGCGCTCTTCGGCGCCTACGACGTGCGCATCCCCGACGAGGAAGCGGCCACGGTGCAGTTGCGCGCCGCGCCGCCCGGCGGCGCGCTGTGCAGTTGCCTGGACTTCCAGCTCTCGGAGCAGGGCGACTGCCCGCATCTGCAGGCGCTGCTGCCGCGGCTGCAGGCCGACGCCGAACGGGCGGCGGCGCTTCGGCAAGGCCCGCAGCAGCTCGGCAGCCGCGTCGTGCTGCGCCACGGTGCGCGCCGCCAGCCGCTGTGGCTGCCCGGGGTCGACTGCCCGCAGGCGCTCGACGCCCTGGCGCAGAAGGCGCTCGGCGGCGAGGCCGCGGCCCTCGACGAGCAGGCGCTCGCGCGCGTGCTGCGCGCCGCGCGCGAGGCCGGCCACGACGTGCAGGTCGACGACGAGGTCTGGCAGCAGCTCGCGCTCACGCGCGACATGCACGCGCGCGTGCAGCGCCTCGAAGCGCTGTTCGCGCAAGGCCCGGCCAGCGCCGAGCTGCAGGCGCTCGGTGCGCCCGAAGGCCGGCCGCTGCTGCCGCTGCAGGTCGAAGGCGCGCTCTTCGCGGTCTGCGCCGGTCGCGCCATCCTTGCCGACGCGCCGGCCCTGCAGCCGCAGCGGCAGGCGCTGGCGGCGGCGCTGCTGCTGCAGCGCCACTTCGGCGTCGAGCAGGTGCGGGTGATCGCCCCGGCGGCGCGGCTGCCGTCGTGGCAGCGCGCGCTGCCCGCGCAGTCGCCGGGATTCGCCTTCACGCCGCTCGAAGAGGTGGCGCTTCAGGGCGCGCGGCTGCTGGAGGCGCCCGCCGACCTGGTGATCGTGCAGGAGGACGACAGCGGCCTGTGGATCGACCCCGAGCGCGCCGCCGCGCTGCTGCGCCTGCCCGCGGGCTTCGCGATCGTGCTGCCTGCGGCCGACTGGCTGCAGCGCGCCGCCGAGCTGCCGCTGCGCGTGGCCTTCGTCGACGCCGCACGGCAAGGCCCCTACGCCGCCCTGCTGCAGGCGCATGGCGAGCGCGACGAGGACGGCGCGCTATGCGGCCTGCACGATCTGCAGAACCTGCGCCAGACGCTGGCGCCGGTGCTGCTGGCACGCACGCTGGACGAGGTGCGCGGCCAGTTGCCCGAGCGCGTCGACTCGGTGCTGCACGTCCCCATGCCGCAGGCGCTGCAGGCCGAGCACGCGAGGATGTGCGCGACGCTTGCCGCGACCGTGGCGCGCTGGCAGCAGGCCGGCTGGCTGCCCGACGTCGAGCAGCGCAGGCTGGTGGCGCAGGTGCAGGCGCTGCGCCGCCTGTGCGCCGGCGCCGAGGCGCCCGCGAGCGCTGCGGTGAGCGCGGTGAGCGCGGCCAAGGCGGCGGCGCTTGCCGCCCGGCTCGACGACGGCGCGGCCCCCGTGGCCAAGGCGGTCGTCTTCGCGCAGTGGCCGCAGGCGCTGCAGGCGCTGCAGGCCGGGCTGGCGCAAGCCGGCATCGCCGCCGCGCTGTGGAGCAGCGCCGAGGCGGCGTCAGCGCGCGAGGCCGCGCTGCAGCGCTTTCACGACGAGGCCGGCTGCCGCGTGCTGCTGGTGGCCGATCCCGGCAGCGGCGCGCTCGAGCTGCGCGTGCCGCAGGCGCAGGTGCTGCACCTGGACCGCCCCTGGAACCCGCGCGTCCTCTCGCGCCGCTTCGGCCGCGTGCACCGCCGCGGCAAGGCCCAACTGGTGCCGGTGACGCAACTGCTGCTGCAGGGCAGCTTCGAGGACGCCGTCCACCAGGTCATCGCCGATCGCCGCGAGCCGCCGGTCACCGACCTGCTGGACGCCCTCGCCGACGAAGGCTTCGCGCAGGGAGCCGCGTGCGCGCAGTGGCTGGGCGACCTGCACGAAGTCCTGCAGCGCTGCGCGGGGGAGCCGCAGGCGTCGGCCGCTTCGGCGGGGCCGACGGGGGCGACGGGGCCGGCGGCCGCGCCTCACTCGTAACGCTGCTGCGCCTTCCAGGCGGCACGTGCCGCGTCGTCGCCGCCGACCGTCACCGGCAGCGTCGGCTGTACCGCGTGGCCGCGGGCGTAGCCGAGGAAGTTGCGCATCTGCCGCGTCTTCGGGTCGAGCGCGCGCGCGAGCACCTCGGCGACCTGCGCGCGCGTGAGGACGTCGAGCGCCTGCACCGTCTCCTGCGCGCGCGCCCAGTCGGCCTTGCGTTCGTAGCCCAGCACGAAGAGCCGCATCGCGCGTTCGGCGATGCTCTTGTCGTGCTCGAGCAGGCGCGCGCGAACGCCCGCGACGATGCTCGTCCAGGCCTCGTCGGGGAGCTGTGCGAACAGCGCCGGCAGCGTCGCGAGGAAGGCGTCGGCGCGGCGCTCGAGCTCGTCGGCGCCGTAGTCGCCGGACTGGATGATGAAGAGCGCGACCGTCTGGCGTTCGTCCTCCACCGCGCTGCCCTGCACGATGTAGCCCAGTTGCTGCTGCGTGCGCATTTCGCTGTAGAAGGGGTCGGCGACGACCGCGGCGAGCACCTGGGCGATGGCGCGTGCGCGCGGGCTGTCGTCGCCCAGCAGGTATTCGCGGCGCAGCGTCGAGTTGTTGACCTGCAGCACCTGGCTGCTGCGCAGCACCTCGCCGGGCTGGCTCACCCATTGCCTGGGGCGCAGCAGCTCGCCCTCGGGCACCGCCTGCGTGCCCAGTGCCGCGGCGACGTGGCGGGCCGCCTGCACCGCCTGCGTCGGCCACAGGTTGCCGTAGGCCAGCGCCTCGAGCTTGCCCTGCTTGTGCAGCGTGCGCGCGAAGCCGCGCAGGTCCGCGAGCGTGAGCTCGCGCGCCAGCGGCAGCAGCTGCGCCGGCGTGAACTGGAATTCGCGCAGCAGCGCGCGTCGCGTCTCGCGCACGCTCAGGTAGGCGTCGGCGGTCTCGAAGGCGGCAAGCTCGCGCAGCAGCCGGTCCTTCAGGTCGGCAAAGCGCGCCGGGGACAGCGTGCAGTCGCCGAGCTGCGGCGTCACCGCGTCGAGCAGCCGCGGCGTGGCTTCGTCCCAGCCGTCGGCGGCGAGCAGCACGCCGTCGAGCGAGGCGGAGAACACGAAGCGCTGGCCGGCCTCGGCCGCGGCGTAGAGCGTCTCGTTGAGCACGTCGCGCACACAGGCCTCGTAGAAGCGCAGCAGCGTCGCGCTGCGCGCGCTGGCCAGGCTGCGCGGCAGGCGCTGGCGCAGCAGCAGCGCGGCCTGCGGGCGCTGGAACTCGCCGTCCTGCGCGTGGTAGAGGCTGAGCGCCGGCTCGTCGATGAGCCGCGCCGGCTGCAGCGGCCGCAGGTCGGTGCGCGCCGGTACGAAGGGGTTGGGGCCGGGCAGCGCCAGGCCCGCCACGCGCGGCGGATCGAGCAGCGCGGCGTAGGCCGCGCCCGCGTCCTCGACGAAGCTGTAGCGCGTGCCGTAGTAGGGCTCGACTCGATCGGTCGGCACGCCCTTGGCGACCAGCGTGACGAGCATGTTCTCGGGCCGCAGCCGCTGCAGCAGCGCGGCAAAGCCCGCGCGATCCTCCGACAGCCAGAGGAAGGGCACGCGCTCGGCCACGGCCAGCGGGTAGTCCAGCACCTGGCTTGCGAGGGTGGCCGCGCGCATCGCGCCTTCGCCCGGGTCGCGGTAGCGCTCGTCCAGCGTGGCCAGCACCTGCCGCTCGTGAAAGACCTGAGCCGGCGGCCCCTGCTCGCGCAGCACGCGCACCATCGCGAACACCGTCTGCAGCACCCGCGGCACCTGCTGCAGGCCCTGCGGCGTGAGGCCGATTTGCAGCTCGAAGCTGCCGTACTGCGCCGTGGCCGACTGCGCGCCGGCCGACAGGCTGGTGGCCAGGCCCTCGGCCTTCAGCGTGGACAGCAGGCTGCCTGCGCCCTCGTTGCCGAGCAGGAAGCCCAGCAGTTCGGCCGACTTGTGCGGCCAGTCGGCGCGCTGCCCGGGCAGGGGGAAGAGCAGGCGCAGTTGGCGCAGGTCCTTGATCGGCTCCATGCGCAGCATGCGCAGGGCAGCCTTCGGCGGCATGAAGTCGGCCGGATAGACCGTCGGCGGCAGGCCGCGGTCGGCCACCGCGGCGAAGTACTTGCGCGCCCAGGCTTCGAGTTCGTCCAGCCCGGCGCGGCCGGTGAGCACCAGCGCCATGCGGTTGGCGCTGTAGTGCGTGCGGTAGAACGCCACCAGCTCGTCGCGCGTGACGCCGGCCAGCGTCTGGCTGCTGCCGGTGCCGAAGTGCCGCGCCGGATGACCGGCGGCGAAGGCCACGGTCTGCAGCTGCTCGGCGCGCCAGAGGTCGTTCTCGAGGTTCTTCTGGTGCTCGGAGGCGACCGCGTTCATCTCGCGCTCGGTGTAGCGCGCATCGAATCGCGGCGCGATGAAGAACTGCGCGAAGCGGTCCAGCGCGCCCTCGAAGGCCTCGTGGCGGATGGCGAGGAAGTAGTTGGTGTGGTCCTCCGCGGTGTAGGCGTTGTTCTCGCCGCCGTTCTGCCGCAGGTAGGCGTCGAACTCGCCCGCGTCCGGGTATTTCTCGGTGCCGAGGAAGAGCATGTGCTCGAGAAAGTGCGCCAGGCCCTGCCGCTTGGGCGGGTCGTCCAGCGATCCGGCGGCCACCGCCAGCGCCGCCGACGAGACGTTGAGCTTGGGGTCCGACAGCAGCAGCACCTGGATGCCGTTCTTCAGCACCAGGCGCCGCCACTGCGAGGTGTCGCCCGGCGCGGACTCGCGCGGCGGGATCGGCGGCAGCGCCGCGGCCTGGGGCGCGCTGGCCGCGACGTCGGGCTGGGCCAGCACGGGGCCGTGCAGCCACAGGCCGCAGGCCAGCGCGAGGAAGGCGCGAATGAGGAGGGTCTTCATGCCGCGGCAGTGTAGGGGCGGCAGGGGCGTCGCGGCAGGCGTCGTGTCGGGCGTCGCCACAGGCGTCGTGATGACCCGCCCTTGGCCCTGCGTTCAGCGTTCAGCGTTCATGATTCGCGCGTGCCCGCCGCGAGGTCGTGCACGTGCTCGCCGTCGCGCCCGCGCAGCGCGCGCAGCGCGCCGCGTGCGCCCTGCATGAAGAGGCCGAGGTCGGAATCGATGGCGATGAAGTCGTAGCCCGCGGCGCGGTACTGCGCCAGCACCTCGAGCTCGCTGCCCACGCTGCCCACCGGCTTGCCCAGGGCGCGGCAGCGCGCGGCGACCTCGGTCATCGCCTCCATCACGCGCGGATGGCGCAGCTGGCCGGGCAGGCCCATCGAGGCCGAGAGGTCGGCCGGGCCGACGAAGATCGCGTCGACGCCGTCGACGGCGGCAATGGCCGGCAGCTCGGCCAGCGCCGCCTCGGTCTCGATCTGCACGATGAGCGCGATCTCGCGGTTGGCGCGGCTCAGGTAGTCGGCCTGCATGCCGTAGCGCGCGGCGCGGCTCATGCCCATCATGCCGCGCACGCCCTGCGGCGGGTAGCGCGTGGCCGCCACCGCGGCCACCGCCTCGGCCGCGTTCTGCACGAAGGGCACGAGCAACGTGGTGGCGCCCGCGTCGAGCACGCGCTTGATCGTCACCGTGTCGTTCCAGGGCACGCGCAGCAGCGGTGCCATGCGCGTGGCCGCCACCGCCTGCAGCAGGTGCACGACCTCGGCCATGTCCAGCGGCCCGTGCTCCATGTCGATCACGCCGAAGTCGAAGCCGGCGTGCCCCGCGGCCTCGGCCAGCAGGGGGCTTGCGGTGACGAGCCAGGTCCCCAGCGGCGGCTGGTTGCCCGCACTGAGCATCAGGTGGCGAAAGGCGTTCATCGTGCGCGGCTCCAGGGTTGGCGCTGAGGGGGCCTGCGGCAAGCGCATCGGGCGCCGCGCCCGGCCCGCGACGCGGCCAACCGACCCGCGCCGCGCAGCTTCGCGGCCGATCTTGGCAAGGCGGCGGCGCGCGGTCAAATCGGAGTCGCCCGCGGGGTGATCGGTCCGCGGGGCCGGCTCGGGCTCATCGACTGCCCTTGGCGCTCGTCAGGCCTGACTTCAGCAGCACGATCATCGGCGAGGGCGGCGCCACGCTCGCGTCGAAGGGGTGCGAGCGCTGGCCGTTGATGGCGGCGACGATGCGGCGCACGTAGAGCCGCGTCTCCGCGTAGGGCGGCACGCCGCGGTAGCGCTCGACCGCGCCCTCGCCCGCGTTGTAGGCGGCCAGCGCGAGCGTGAGGTCGCCCTCGAAGGTCGCCAGCAGCCAGCGCAGGTAGGCCATGCCGCCGCGCAGGTTCTGCGCCGGGTCGAGGATGTTGCGCACGTTGAAGCGGCGCGCCGTGTCCGGGATGAGCTGCATCAGCCCCTGCGCGTTCTTCGGCGAGACGGCGAGCGGATCGAAGTTCGATTCCTGCTTGATGAGCGCGAGCACGACGTGCGGCTGCAGCTGGTACTGCGGCGCCACCAGCTCGACGAAGCGCACGATCTGCGGCGGCGCGCCGGCCGGCGGCGGCGGGGGTGGCAGCAGCGTCGGGTTCGGGAAGGGCGCGGGCCGTCCGCCGCCCGCAGGCAGCAGCACGCGCGGCGGCGCGGCTGCGCTCTGCGCCAGCAGCGGCGGGTCCTCGTCGGGCGCACGCAGGCAGGGCGGCGGATCGCCGCGCGGCGTGCCCAGGCGCTGGGCCATCGCCATCGCCTGCGCATGGCCTTGCTCGGCGGCGGCGGCGAAGAGGTGCGCGGCCTGCGCCTCGTCGCGCTCGATGCCGCGCGAATTGGTCAGCATCCACGCAAGGCTGTACTGCGCCTCGGCGTCGCCGTAGCGCGCGGCGCGGCAGTAGAACTGCGCGGCCTTCACCGCGTCGCGCTCGACCCCTTCGCCGTACTCCAGCGCCTGCCCCTCCTTGCGCCAGCGCTCGACCTGCGAGGGCACGACCGTCCCCCGCTCCGGCGGCGGCGTGCCCGGCCGCGGCAGCGACTCCAGCGTCAGCGCCTGGTCGGGGAGCTGCTGCGTCCATGCAGCCTCGTTGCCAAGGAGCAGTGCAGCCCAGGCGAGGCGAATGAGAAACTTCGTCGGTGCCGGCACGGGGATGGGGTCAAGGCGAGCGGCGCGAATTTACGCGAGTCTAGGAGCTGGCCCTGACGAAGCCCCGCAGTGCTGGACCGCCAGCGCGCAGGAAGCCGCATCCCATGGCTCTGCGTGACGTGAAGGCGCCTGCGCCTTCGGGTGAAATCCAGGGGCGGCGCGTCGGGGATCGGTGGCGGCAGCGTGCGTTCGATGCGCACGCCGTGCCGCAACGCCATGCCCGGCGCATCGACCTGCCGGTGCGCCGCCTGCCCGCGCAGCGTGTGCACCTTGTCGTCGAAGGCCTGCTCCAGGTGGATCAGGTCGCACTCGCGCGGACAGTCGGCCCAGTGCTGCAGGGCCGAGAGCGGCAAGGGGTCGGGTTCGTCCATGGCGTTTCATGGCCGTTCATTCATGGCCGTTCGGGTGTCCTGCGGCTAAACTGCCCCAGACCTGCTGTTGCGGAAGATGTTGCGGGAGATGATGCCAATGTCGCCCACCGTAGATGCCGTGCTTGCCGAAGCCCTCAAACTCTCACCCCGGGAGCGCGAGGAACTGGTCGAGGCATTGGCGGACAGCGTGTTGCCCGCGCCGGCGCTGCACCCGGATTGGCACGCGGAGATCGCGCGCCGGGTGGCCGAGATGGATGCTGGCCGTCTGCGCTTCATCGCCGAGGCCGAGGCTCTGGCGGCGCTTGCCGCCCGCATCGAGAGTCGCCGGCCTCGACCGTGAGGCTGGAAATCGCCGCGGAGGCTCAGGCCGATGCGGAGGAGGCCATCGACTGGTACATCGACCACGAGGCGTGGGCGGCCGCGTACGCCTTTCATGAAGAGCTTGTGAAGGCACTGGCGCGCATTGCCGCCGCGCCCGGGCTCGGAACGCCAACCGACGTGGGCCTGCGCGTGCTGCCGATCCACCGCTTTCCGTACTCGCTGGTCTATCGCGAGGGGAGCGACGTTCTTCGCGTGATCGCTGTCGCCGCACAGCGGCGCCGGCCGGGTTTCTGGCGCGGCAGGCGTGGAGGTGTTTCGCTTGCCGTCCTCGCCGAAACCCGTCTGGTCGGCGAGGAAAGCCGGGATGAAACCGTGCGCTCGATACAGGCCGTGGGGCACGGTGTGCTTGCGGCCCATGGTTCGGTTGTCGCCCTGCTGCTTCTCGGCCTCGGCTTCGGTGACCACCGCCGTGCGCGTGATCGAGTGCTCGAGCGCGACGATGGGGTCGATCGAGCGCGCGAAGGTCAGCTATTTTCCCCCCCAGTCGCCTCGAGCCGCTCATAACCCGAATGTCCCGGGCTCTGCCGGGGGAGGGTTGCAAGACGGAGGCGTGGTCACGGCCACCGCTTCGACCGCGACACCCGCGGCCCGCAACTTCAGCAGTGCCGGACGCGGGAAGTCCTCATTGGCCAGCAGCCGTGGTGTGGTTATGCCGCGCCCTTGTCGGCCGCCACGTACTGCCCGTCGTGCAGCATCTGCGCGGCGAAGCCGAGGCAGGCCAGGATGTCGTCGTTCGTCAGATGCGGATAGCTCTCCAGCAGCACCTCGTGCGTCCAGCCTCGAGCCAGCCAGCCCAGCACCAGCTCCACCGAAATGCGGGTGCCCTTGATCGCGGGCTTGCCGACGAGGATGTCGGGATTGCTGCCGATTCGATCGCGCCAGTTCATGACTTCATACCTTGTACTGCAGTGCCACAGGGTGCTTGGCCGAGAGGCTTGCGCCGACGTCGACCGGCTTGCCGTCGAAGGTCGTCGAGCATGCGCCGAAGTCGCTCGCCGCGCCGGGCGCAGGCCGCGATTCTGGCCAAGGCGGCGTTGAGGCGCCCCCACGTCTTGGAAGTGATCCTGCGCTGGTTCCCTGGAAGCGTCGACGTTCTCCGGCTTCGGTCTTGCTCGGCGTTCCACCTCCATCGTGTCGACGCAGCGTCGATCCAGCACCGGCTCGAATCCCGAGCCAGCAGGCGGGTCGCCTTCAAACCTGCTACCGTCCGAACCCCGTTTTTTCCCAACCGCCCCTGCGACGACTGGTTCCCGATGAGTTCACGACTGCAGCACCGCCTCGCGCGCCTTTCCAACGAGCGCCTGCGCGGCATGAAGCGCGGGGTCGAGAAGGAGAGCCTGCGCGTGCAGCCGGGCAACGGGCTGGCGCTGACGCCGCACCCGCTGGCGCTGGGGTCGGCGCTCACGCATCCGTGCATCACGACGGACTTCAGCGAGAGCCAGATCGAGCTGATCACCGGCGTGCACGGCAGCGTCGACGCCTGCGAGCGCGAGCTCACCGAGATCCACCAGTTCGTCTACCGCGCCATCGGCGAGGAGCGGCTTTGGGTCAGCAGCATGCCGTGCATGCTGCCCGCGGACGAGAACATCCCGCTGGGCACCTACGGCACGAGCAACATCGGGCGCGCCAAGAGCGTCTACCGCATGGGCCTGGGGCATCGCTACGGGCGGCGCATGCAGACGATCTCGGGCATCCACTACAACTGGTCGCTGCCGGGCCTGGGCAACGCGGAGTACTTCGCGCTCATCCGCAACTTCCGCCGCCACTCCTTCCTGCTGCTGCTGCTCTTCGGTGCGAGCCCGGCGGTGTGCAAGTGCTTCGTCGACGGGCGCCAGCACGAGCTGCAGCTGCTGGGCGGCGAGGGCGGGACCACCATGCACCTGCCGCACGCGACCTCGCTGCGCATGGGGCGCCTGGGCTACCAGAGCGACGCACAGGCGGCGCTGGCGGTGAGCTACAACAGCCTGGAGAGCTACGCCTCTTCGCTGCACGGCGCGCTCACGCGGCCGCATCCGCCCTACGAGCGCCTGGGCGTGCGCAACCTGGGCGGCGAGTACAACCAGCTCGCCACCAGCCTGCTGCAGATCGAGAACGAGTTCTACGGCACGATCCGCCCCAAGCGCGTGATCGAGCCCGGCGAGCGCCCGCTGCACGCGCTGCGCGAGCGCGGCGTCGAGTACGTCGAGGTGCGCTGCATGGACCTCGACCCCTTCGAGCCGGTGGGCATCCGGGCCGACACGATGCGGCTGCTGGACCTGTTCCTGCTGCACTGCCTGCTCAGCGCCAGCCCGCCGGATTCGCCGCAGGAGCTCGTGCGCCTGGCGCAGAACCAGCACCGCACCGCCGCGCGCGGGCGCGAGCCCGGGCTCACGCTGCAGGGCGAGGTCGGCGCGCATCCGCTGCAGGCCTGGGCCGAGCATCTGCTGGAGGACTTCGTGCCCATCGCCGAGCGGGTGGCGGCAGTGCTCGACGACGAGCGCTACCTGGCCGCGCTCGAGCAGGCGCGCGCGGCGCTGCGCGCGCCGCAGACGCTGCCTTCGGCGCGCGTGCTGGCGGCGCTGCACGAGGAGCACGGCGATTCCTACGTCGGCTTCGTGCAGGCGCGCTCGCAGGCCACGCGCGTGCACCTGCTGACGCTGCCCTACGCCCCGGCCGTGCAGGCGCGCTTCGAGAAGCTGGCGGCGCAGTCGCTGGCTGCGCAGGCGGCGATCGAGGCCGCCGACGACCTGCCCTTCGAGACCTTCCGGCAGCAGTACCTGGCGCCCGAGCGGCTCGAGGCCTGAGCGCGATCGCGCGTGCCGAGGGCAGTCCCGAGGCCGCTGCGGCCGCGCGATGCGCTAACCTTCATGCCTGCCGCGCGCGGCCGGTGATCCCGACGCGTGCTGGCGACCACCGGCCTCGTTCCCGCAAGCAGGGCAGCGTGCGCCGGGCAGCCACCGTCCGTCGAACGCTCGACACGATCGAGCCCAGGAGCGTTGCACGCATGAGCGATTACCCGCCGCTGCGCCTGCATGTCCCCGAGCCCACCGGGCGCCCGGGGCAGGCCACCGATTTCTCCTACCTGCGCCTGTCGCCCGCGGGCAGCGTGCGCCGGCCGCCGGTCGACACCTCGCACTTCGACACGCAGGACCTGAGCTACGCGCTCGTGCGCGTGCTCGACGACGAGGGCCGCGCGGTGGGGCCGTGGGCGCCGCCGCTGGACGCCGCGACGCTCGAGCGCGGCCTGCGCGCGATGATGAAGACGCGCATCTTCGACGCCCGCATGCTGGTCGCGCAGCGGCAGAAGAAGCTCTCCTTCTACATGCAGTGCCTGGGCGAGGAGGCGATCGCCGTCGCGCATTCCTTCGCGCTCGAGCCGGGCGACATGTGCTTCCCGACCTACCGCCAGCAGGGCCTGCTGCTGGCGCGCGAGGACGTCTCGATGGTCGAGATGATGTGCCAGCTCATGAGCAACGTGCGCGACCCGCTTAAGGGCCGGCAGCTGCCGGTGATGTACTCGATGAAGCGCGCGGGCTTCTTCTCGGTCTCGGGCATCCTGGCGACGCAGTTCATCCAGGCGGTGGGCTGGGGCATGGCCTCGGCGATCGCCGGCGACACGCGCATCGCCTCGGGCTGGATCGGCGACGGCTCGACCGCCGAGAGCGACTTCCACACCGCGCTCACCTTCGCGCATGTCTACCGCGCGCCGGTGATCCTGAACGTCGTCAACAACCAGTGGGCGATCTCGACCTTCCAGGCGATTGCCGGCGGCGAGACGACGACTTTCGCCGCGCGCGGCGTGGGCTGCGGCATCGCCAGCCTGCGCGTGGACGGCAACGATTTCCTCGCGGTCTATGCCGCCTCGGCCTGGGCGGCCGAGCGTGCGCGGCGCAACTTCGGCCCGACGCTGATCGAGTGGGTCAGCTACCGCGCCGGCCCGCATTCGACCTCCGACGACCCGAGCAAGTACCGCCCGGCCGACGACTGGAAGCGTTTCCCGCTCGGCGACCCGATCGCGCGGCTGAAGGCGCACCTGATCGCCATCGGCCACTGGTCCGAGGCGCAGCACGAGCAGGCGCAGCGCGAGCTCGAGGCCGAGGTTGCCGCGGCGCAG
>CAUJJO010000058.1 GCA_963205125.1 Pseudomonadota bacterium
CCGTGGGAGTGGCACGCGCCGATGGCGATCGCGGCGCTGCAGGCGCGCGTGGCGGTCGGCTGCGAGGTGGTGGCCGGCATCACGCTGCAGGACCACTGGGACGTGCTCGATGCGCAGCTGCGCAGCGGCACGCCCTACATGCTGCTCGAGAACGTCTGCTTTCGCCGCGACGTGATGGCCGTGCTGCAGATGGTGCGCGCGGGCCTCTTCGGCGAACTGGTGCACCTGCAGGGCGGCTACCAGCACGATCTGCGCGCGGTGAAGTTCAACTCCGGCGATCCGGCGCGGCCCTATGGCGGCGGTCTCGAGTTCGGCGCGCGCGGCTGGTCCGAGGCGCGCTGGCGCACCGCGCATTCGCTGCGCCGCAACGGCGAGCTCTACCCGAGCCACGGCATCGGGCCCTGCGCGGTCTACGCCGGCATCAACCGCGGCAACCGCTTCACGCGCATCAACGCCTTCGCCAGCAAGGCGCGCGGCCTGCACGCCTACACCGTGCAGCAGAGCGGCGGCCGGCCGCACCCGAGCACCGAGCTCGACTTCGCGCTCGGCGACATCGTCACGACGACGCTGGCCTGCGCCAACGGCGAGACCATCCTGCTGCAGCACGACACCTCGCTGCCGCGGCCGTACTCGCTGGGCTTTCGGGTGCAGGGCACGCGCGGCCTGTGGATGGACCTGAACCGCTCGATCCACATCGAAGGCCGCAGCCCGCCGCACCGCTGGGAGCCCTTCGACGCCTATCAGGCCGAGTTCGACCACCCGCTGTGGCGGCGCTTTGCCGAGCGCGCGGCTGGCGCCGGACACGGCGGCATGGACTGGTTCGTCGTGCACGCCTTCGTGCAGGCACTGAAGGCCGGCGCGCCCATGCCCATCGACATCTACGACGCGGTGACCTGGAGCGCCATCACGCCGCTGTCGGAGCAGTCGATCGCCGAGGACTTCCGCACGCTCGACTTCCCGGACTTCACGCGCGGCCTCTGGCGCGAGCGGCAGGCGCTCTTCGCGCTGGGCGACAGCCGGGATCCGACGCTCGCTGCCGACTGACCGCTTGCGCCGCGCAGCGCCCGCAGCAGGCGCCCAGCAGTCACTCGGCAGGCGCTCGGCAGTCGCTCGGCAGGCGCTGAGCAGCCGCTCAGGGCAGGCGGGGCGCCCGCGCGAGGATGCGGCTCATCGGCTCGAGGACGATGGCGTTCGCGCGCAGCGCGGCGGTGGTCGCGGGCGCCTGCCAGACCTCGTACTCGGCCTCGCGCGCCGCCTGCAGGGCGTCGGTCGGGCCGAGGCCCGCGTGGCACATCAGCAGGTCGCCGCTGCGCGCCGCGCGCAGCCAGCGCAGCAGCAGGCGCTGGTAGACCGCTGCGCCGCCACGGAAGTCGTAGACGCCCAGCAGCCGCGCGTTCTGGGGCAGGCCCTGCGCCGTCGCCAGCCGCGCCAGGCCGCCTGCGCCCAGCGCCTCGATCAGGCGCGCCTTGAGGCTTGGGCGCAGACCGGCGTCGACATGCCTCGTCGCGCGCAGCCAGGGGCGCGCGCCCTGCGCCTGGCGGTCGACCAGCTCGGCGACGAGCGCATCGCGCACCTGCGGCAGCTGGTGCACGTGCTGGTGGCCGTCGACGAAGGCCGGGGCGCGCCCGAGGCCGGCCTCGAAGGCGTCGAGCTGCGCGCCGATCGCCGCCCGCAGCGCCGCGTGGTCGATCCGGCCAAGGCCCGCGTCGAGCATGAGCGCGGGCAGCGCGCGCGCCGGCCAGGGCGGCAGCGGGCATTCGGTGAGGTCCAGGTGCAGGCCGACGTCGACCTCGGCCGCATCGAGCCGGCGCAGCGCGGCGGCGGCCGCGGCCCAGGCCGGTGCGCCGACCATGCAGCCCAGGGCGTGCACGCGCCCGGCGTGGACGAGGCGCAGCGCAGCGTCCTGGATGCCGGGGTGCAGCCCGACATCGTCGACGCAGACGCAGAGTCGCACCGCCGCCTGCGCGGGGCTGCTATCCTGAACACGCGAGGTCGCCGGCTGCGGCCGAAGCGTCCTTTGCCGATGACCGCTCGCCGCCGCGCCTTGTCCTTCATCACCGTGGGCGTGCTCGCCGCCGCGGTGCACTGGACCGTCGTGGTCGCGATCGTCGAGGGCTGGCAGTGGCCCGCGCTTGCGGCCAACGTCGCCGGCTGGCTGGTGGCGCTGCTCGTCTCGTTCAGCGGGCATCATCGGATCACGTTCGCGGGCCATGGGGTGCACTGGAGCGTCGCGGGACGGCGCTTCGCGCTGATCTCGGCCGGCGGCTTCGCCGTCAACGAAAGCGCCTACGCGATCGCCCTGCAGCGCAGCGGCGTGCGCTACGACCTGCTGCTTGCCATCGTCCTGCTGGCGGTGGCCACGCTCACCTACCTGCTGAGCCGGCACTGGGCGTTCCTGCGCAGTTGAGGGCTGCGCGCAGCGCAGGGCTTGCCGTGTCGACCCGCCACAGCGTCTGTTGGCGCACGCTCGCCAGCACCTGCGCGCGGCGCAGGAAGGGGTACTTCCAGGCGACGTCCTCGTCGGCGACGACCCAGTTCACGGCGCGTCGACAGAGCCGCGCCGCAAGCTCCGCGGGTTCGACCAGGACGTCCTGCGCGCGCCGCGGCGCGAAGCCGGCGGCGTCGACGAGCTCGCGGCGCCAGTCGTCGCGCGCGCGGGTCTGCGGCAGGCTCCAGCGGTCGACCACCGGCACCGGCGCCTCGAGCGAAGCCAGCAGGCGCAGGTCGAACGGGTAGCCCTCGAGCAGCCACACCGGTTCGCCGGGCAGGCGGTGCTCGCGCAGGACCTGGGCCAGCTCGGCGCTCGTGCGCGCGGGGTGCAGCGCGATCCAGCCGACGACGCCAAGGCCGATCACTGCGCCCAGCGCGGTCGCCGGCCAGGTGCGCGAGGCGCTGCGCGCAACGCCTGCCGGGTGGCGGCTGCACCAGGCATCGGCCAGCAGCAGCATGAGCGCAGGGACGGCCGGCAGGATGTAGCCGGCCAGCTTGGAGCGCGGCAGCGAGAAGAAGACGAGCGTGAAGCCCAGCCACGACAGCAGCAGCCCGCGCTGGGCACCGCGCCCGGGTGCGGTCCACCAGGCACGCTTGAGCGTGGGCCGGGCCCAGGCCAGCCAGGGCAGCGTGCACAGGCCGAGCAGCGCGGCGTAGAACCAGAGCGGCTGGATGTTGTTGAAGCCGGCACTGGCATAGCGCTTGAAGTGCTGGACGACGAAGAAGTACTCGGCAAAGCCGGGGTGCAGCCGGCTCATCGCGATGAACCAGGGCGCAACCAGCGCCGCGAACACGAGCGCGCCACGCCACGACAGCAGCGCCCGCAGCGTACGGCCGCGGCGTCGACCGAGCAGCCACAGGCCGATCACCGCAGTCGGGATGACGATGCCGATCAAGCCCTTGGCCAGGACGCCGAACGCGGCGGCGGCGTAGCCGCCGAGCAGCGCGGCGCGCGGCACCCTGCCGTCGCGCTCGAAGGCCAGCGCGCCGTGCGCCAGCAGCACGATCGTCAGCGTGATGCAGCCGGCCACCAGCATGTCGAGGTTGGCGAACTGGCTGCCGCCGTAGAAGAGCGGCTGCGCCAGCAGCACGGCAAGCGCCGTGCGGGCGCTGCGCTCGTCCCACCAGCGGCGGGCGAAGGCGTACAGCGCCATCGCCGCGACCCAGGCCCCCAGCAGCGGCGCAAGCCGCGACGCCAGCAGGTGCACGCCCAGCAGCTTCAGCGAGGCGGCGGTGATCCAGTAGAAGAGCGGCGGCTTGTGGAAGTAGGGCAGGCCATCCAGCGTCGGCGTCAGCCAGTCGCCCGACTGCAGCATCTCCCAGGCGACGCCGACGTAGCGGCCCTCGTCGGGCAGCATGAGGGGCCGCGCCCAGGCCAGCGCCGCCAGCCAGGCCAAGGCGGCGAGCGCCACCGCGGCGTCCGGCAAGAGCCGCTGCGACGGCAGCTCCGCCGGCAGCGTCTTCACGGCCTGTCCGGTCACTCGGCTACCCTGCGCGCTGCGCGCTGCGGGATGAGCGCTTGGGAGCGGCCCGGCGCGCTCATGCGGCGCGTTCCCCGAGCCCCTTGCCGCTGGACGATTGCAGCACGTAGAGCGGCCTGCGCTTGACCTCCTCGAAGATGCGGGCGACGTATTCGCCGACGATGCCAAGCGACACGAGCTGCAGCCCCGAGAACAGCATCAGGCCGACGACGATGGTCGTCCAGCCGCTGACGAGGTGGCCGAACAGCAGGTAGCTGGCGGTCAGGAAGGCGCCATAGCCGAAGGCCAGCAGCGCCAGCAGGTAGCCGACCAGCGTGACCGCGCGCAGCGGCCAGGTGGTGAAGGCGGTCAGCCCGTCCAGCGACAGGCCCACCAGGCGCGCGAGGCCGAAGCGGCTGCGGCCGTTGGCGCGCGGCGCCGGGGTGTAGGGCAGGGCCTCGCACCTGAAGCCGACCCAGGCATAAAGCCCCTTCATGAAGCGGTTGCGCTCGGGCAGCGCGAGCAGCGCGGCGACCACGCGCCGGTCCATCAGCCGGAAGTCGCCGGCACCGGCCGGCACCTGGAAGCGGCTGCCGGCGTTCAGGAAGCGGTAGAAGAGGCCGGTCCCCAGGCGCTTGTAGAGCGGCTCGTCCTGCCGGTCGCGGCGCACGGTGTAGACCATGTCCGCGCCCTGGCGCCAGCGCGCGATCAACTCGGCAATCAGCTCGGGATCGTGCTGGCCGTCGGCGTCCATCGTCACGACGACCTCGCCGGCCGCGGCCTCGAGCCCGGCGGTGAGTGCCGCCTCCTTGCCGAAGTTGCGCGACAGGCGCAGGCAGCGCAGCCCGGGCACGTCGGCCCATTGGGCCATCAGCACCGGCGTGGCGTCCGTGCTGCCGTCGTCGACGACGACGATCTCCCAGTCCTGCACCGCGGCGCTGACCGCATCGACCAGCGCCGGCAGCAGCGCCCGCAGGTTCCGGGCTTCGTTTAGGCAGGGCAGCACGCAGGACAGCGAGGGCAGCGACCGCGGCTCAGGCGGCGGCTGCGACGACGGCAGGGCCTGTGCCTGTGCCTGTGCCTGTGCGGGCGCGAGAGCGGGCTCGGCGGCGTGCGTGCGGTGCTCCTCCTGACCCTGCAGGGGCAGGGCGACGGACATGCGGCCTCCAGGGGCGTTGGGCGGACGTACGCAGTGTCCGCGCCGCACCTGAAGTGGCCCTGAAGCGCGGCTGAAGGGAAGCTGAAGGGCACGCGGGCCCGCGTGCCGGCTTGCCCGCGGGCCCGCGTGCGGCGCGCCCTGCGCTCAAGCGCCGAAGCGCGCGAGCATCGCGCCGATGGCCTGCTGCAGCGGGTTCTGCAGCGCCGGCAGCGTCAGCAGCAGGCCGAGCAGGCCCACGCCCAGCGTGATCGGGAAGCCGACCGAGAACACGTTGATCTGCGAGGCCACGCGCGAGATCACGCCAAGCACGAGGTTCACCGTCAGCAGCATGGCGATGAGCGGCAGCGCGATCCACAGGCCGAGCGAGAAGATCTCGGCGCCCCAGCGGTAGGGCTGCACCGCCTGCAGGAAGGCCAGCGGCCGGCCGTCGGCCGGAAAGGCCTCGAAGCTCTGCACCAGCGCGGCGATCACCAGCAGGTGGCCGCCGCCGACGATGAAGAGCCAGGCCGTCATGGTGCCGAGGAAGCGGCCGCTGGCGGTGGCCTGCGTGGCCGTCGCCGGGTCGAAGAAGCCGGCGAAGTTCAGGCCCATCTGCAGGCCGATTACCTCGCCCGCGAACTCGATGGCCGCGAACACCACGCGCACCGAGAAGCCGAGCGTGAGGCCCACGAAGAGCTGCTGCACGACGAGCATGAAGGCCAGCGGCGAGTCCAGCGGCGTCGACGTGGCCGCAGCACCTGCCGGCGGCAGCGAGGCCTGCGCGGCCAGCGCGATGAAGGCCGAGAGCGCCACGCGCACGCGCAGCGGCACCGTGCGCGTGCCCAGCACCGGCAGCGTGCTAAACAGCGCCAGCGTGCGCAGGAAGGGCCACAGCAGCGGCGTCAGCCAGGCCAGCACCTCGCCTTCGGTGAAGCCGATCATGGCCGCTCGAAGCGAGGCCGCCGGTGCTGGGGCGCCGCCGCCCGTCAGCCGACGACGCCGGGGATGCCCAGCAGCATGCGCTGCAGGTATTCGACCAGCGTCTGCAGCATCCAGGGGCCAGCCAGCGCGAGCACCGCCACCAGCGCGACGATCTTCGGCACGAAGCTGAGCGTGGCCTCGTTGAGCTGCGTGGCGGCCTGGAACACGCTCACCAGGAGGCCCACCAGCAGCACGACGAGCAGGATGGGCGCGGAGACCATCAGCATCAGCATCAGGCCCTGCTGGCCGGTGTCGAGGACTTGTTGCGGCGTCATCGGGCGGGTCCGTGGTTCAGGTGACGAAGGAGGCGGCAAGCGAGCCGAGCAGCAGGTTCCAGCCGTCGGCAAGCACGAACAGCATCAGCTTGAAGGGCAGCGCCACCAGCACGGGGCTGAGCATCATCATGCCCAGGCTCATCAGCACGCTGGCCACCACCATGTCGATGATGAGGAAGGGAACGAAGACGGTGAAGCCGATCTGGAAGGCGCTCTTGAGCTCGCTGGTGACGAAGGCCGGCACCAGCACGCGAAACGGCAGTTGCTCGCCCTTCACGTCGGCGGGCAGCCGCGCCAGCCGCGCGAAGAGCTGCATGTCGGCCTGGCGCGTCTGCTTGAGCATGAACTCGCGCATCGGCGCCTCGCCGCGCGCCAGCGCGTCGCCGAAGGCCATCTCGTTGGCGGCAAAGGGCCGGTAGGCCTGCTCGTAGACCTTGTCGAAGGTCGGCCCCATCACGAAGAAGGTGAGGAAGAGCGCCATCCCGAGCAGCACCTGGTTGGGCGGCGCGGCCTGCGTGCCGAGAGCCTGGCGCAGCAGCGAGAGCACGATGATGATGCGCGTGAAGCTGGTCATCAGCAGCAGCATCGCCGGCAGGAAGGACAGCGCGGTGAAGAAGAGCAGGGTCTGCACCGGCACCGAATAGCTGCCGCCGCTGCCCTGGCCGATCAGCAGCGGCAGGTTGGCGCTGCCGACGCTGCCTGCGCCCGTCTGCGCCCACGCGCTGCCGGCCAGCGGCAGCAGCAGGACCAGCGCCGCGGCGGCGGCGCCGCCGCGTGATGCGCCGTGCGCCGCGCCGCGTGATGCGCCGTGCGCTGCGCCGTGCTCAGCGCGCATCGCCGTCCTCGGCGCGCCGGCGCAGGCGCTGCAGCAGCGGGTTCAGCGTCGCCGCGGGCGAGGGCGGCAGGGGCTCCTCGTCCTGCGGCGCCATCGTGTAGAGGTTGCTGATGCCCTGCGGCGTGACGCCCAGCACCAGCCACAGGCGCTGCTCGCCGTGCCCGACCTCGACGGTGACGACGCGCTGGCTCGCCGACAGCGGCAGCACCGCCACCGTGCGCGCGGTCCCGGGCCGTCCGCCCTGCGCCAGCGGCGTGCGCTTGAGCAGCCACAGCGAGCCGGGAATGGCCAGCAGCACCAGCGCCAGCCAGAGCAGCGAAGTCCAGTCGTGCAGCATCGTCGGCGGCGCGCTTCAGGTCCGGCTCAGCCGGCGCATACGCTCGCTGGGCGTGACGATGTCGGTGAGGCGGATGCCGAACTTGTCGTTGACGACGACGACCTCGCCCTGCGCGATCAGGTAGCCGTTGACGAGCACGTCCATCGGCTCGCCGGCCAGCGTCTCGAGCTCGACCACCGAGCCCTGCGCGAGCTGCAGGATGTGCTTGATCGGGATGCGCGTGCGCCCGAGCTCCACGGTGAGCTGCACCGGGATGTCGAGGATCATGTTGATGTCGTTGCCCGCGCTTGCGCCGGCCATCGGCGCGGCGCTGCCGCCGAAGTCGGTGAACGCGGCCGGGGCCACGCTCTGCACGCTGGCCATCACCTCGCCGCTGCGCTCGGCCCCGGCCGGTGCGGCCTTGCTCTCCTCGAGCGCGGCGGCCCATTCCGCGGCCATGCGGTCCTCTTCGGACATCGATGCGTTCTCAGCTGACATGGTTGTCGACTCCGATCCAGCTCAGCGTCGAGCCGGTGAGCAGTTGCTCAATGCGGATCGCGTAGCGACCGCTGCTGGTGCCGTAGAGGCAGTCGAAGACCGGCACGCCGTCGACCTTGGCCTGGATGCGCGGCTCGAGATCCAGCTCGATGAAGTCGCCGGGCTTGAAGGCCAGCAACTGCTCGACGGTGGCCGGCGCGGTGCCCAGTTCGGCGACGAGGTCGACCTCGGCGGCCTGGATCTGCTGCTTGAGCAGGTTGACCCAGCGCCGGTCGGGTTCGGTGGCGTCGCCCTGGATCGTCGAATAGAGGACGTCGCGGATCGGCTCCAGCGTCGAGTAGGGGATGCAGAAGTGCACCGCGCCGCTGGTCTCGCCGATCTCCAGCGTGAAGTGCGTCGACACGACGATCTCGCTGGGCGTGGCGATGTTGGCGAACTGCGGCTGCATCTCCGAGCGCTGGTAGTCGAGCTCCAGCGGATAGATGCCCTGCCAGGCGCGCCGGTACTCGGCGGTGATGCACTCGACCAGGCGCAGGATGATGCGCTGCTCGGTGGCGCTGAAGTCGCGGCCCTCGATGCGGGTGTGGAACTTGCCCACGCCGCCGAAGAGCGAGTCGATCACCGCGAACACCAGGCTCGGGTCGCAGACGATCAGCCCCGAGCCGCGCAGCGGCCGCACCGAGACGAGGTTGAAGTTCGTCGGCACGACGATGTCGCGCAGGAAGGCGCTGAACTTCTGCACCTAGATGCCGCCGATGGCGACCTCGGGCGAGCGGCGGATGAAGTTGAAGAGGCCGATGCGGATGTTGCGGGCGAAGCGCTCGTTGATCACCTCGAGCGTGGGCATGCGCCCGCGGACGATGCGCTCCTGGTTGGCGAGGTTGTAGTCGCGGATGCCGCCCTGGGGCAGTTCCTCCTGCTCGAGCTTCTGGCTCTCGCCGGTGATGCCCTGCAGGAGGGCGTCGACCTCGTCCTGCGACAGGATCTGCTGGTTCATCGCGGGGGTGTCACGTTGCGGGGCGTGGGGCGTGCGGCGTGCGGGCCCGGCCTCACTGGACGATGAAGTTGGAGAAGTGCACGGCCGTCACCGGCAGCGCGGGCTGCGGGCGCGGCTTGCGGCGCTTCTTCTTGCGCGACGGGTCTTCGTCCTCGTCGGCGTCGGCGGCCTCGGGTTCCTCGACCTCGTAGCCGAGGGCGCGCGCGGTGGCGCGCTGGATCTCGCCGGCCAGCGCCAGCTTGCCCTCGCTGCTGAGGATCTGCGCGGCGGTCTTGTGCGCCAGCACCATCAGGATGTTGTTGCGGATCGCCGGCATGTAGGACTTCACCAGCGCCTCGGTCTTGGCCTCGTCGAGCTCGAGCGTCAGCGCGACCTGGGCGTAGCGCTCGACTTCGCGGTCGGCGAGGTTGACGGTGAAGGGATCCAGCGGCACGAAGACCGGCGCGACGCCGGCCTCGCGCCTGGGCTTGGGCTTGGCCTTCTCGACCTGCGCCGTCTCCTCGTCGGCGTGCTCCTCGGCCGGCTTCTTCTTCAACAGCACGAAGGCCGCGCCGCCGGCCACCGCCAGCAGCAGGATGAGCCCGGCGAGCAGGATGACGAGCTTCTTCTTGCCCTTGGGAGCGGGGGCGGCGTCGGCGGCAGCGGCGGCAGTGGACATGCGTCTTCCTCTTCGGGCCATCCGGATCGGCATCCCGGTCGGCACCCCGATCGGCACCCGGATTGGCTGCGGTGAGGGCCATTGTTCGGCAGCGCCGCGGCCCCGCATGCCGCGAAAAGCGGCCCGAAACGCGTGCTATCCGGGGGCCATGCCCCGGGCGCCGTCAGGCGAAGACGTCGATGCGGCCGGCCGCACGCAGCCGCAGCGACCGTGCGCTGCCCGCCGATCCGTCCACGCCGACGTCCCCGTCGGAGGCCGCAACGGCCTGCCCGCCGGCGTCCTGCCCCGGCCGCCCCGGGCTGCCCTCCTGCCCTTGGCGCGACGGATCGCGTGGCTGCTGGAAGACGCCGCCGCCGGCCAGCGTGAGGCCGTTCTCGCGCATCGCCGCGGCCAACGTCGGCAGGCCTTGCTCGAGCAGATCGCGGGTGAGCGCGCTGTCGACGGCATGGCGCACCTGCGCGGCCTGGCCGTCGAGCGTGATCTGCACCGCGATCGGCCCCAGTTCGGCCGGGTGCAAGTGAACGCGCGCCTCCTGCACGCCTTCGCGCGCCAGCATCACCAGTTCGCCGGCCAGGTTCGGCACGAACTGCGGGCTGTGCACCGGGGTCGGCAAGCGGATGTCGGCGTCAGGCTTGGCCTGGGCTGCAGGCTCGGCCAGTGCCTGGCTGCTGCGCGCCAGCTCGGCGGCGAAGGCCGCAAGCGGCGCGGGCGCCGCAGGCGTGGGGGTGGGCTTGGTGTCGCTGCGTGTCTCGCGGTGGGAAGCATCGACGGCGCTCAGCTCGCGCCCTCGCGCGGCATCGCCGCGAACGGCCGCGCCCGGGTCGCCTTCCACCGCGCGTGTGTCGGCCGTCGGCTGCGTGGCGGCCAGCCGTCCGCCAACGGGCTGAGTGCTTGGGGCGGCGAAGCCCTGCGATGCGACGCGCCCTGCGGTTGCAGCCTGCTCATCGCGATCGGCGGGTGGCTTGCCGCGCTCCGTGCCCGGCTGCAGTGCTGCTGCGAGCGCGTTCGCGTCCGTCGGCGCGGCGGCGTCCGCCTCGACCTGCAGGCGCGTTGCGTCCTCGGGCGCGTCCGTGGTCGGCGGCTCACCGTCGGGCGCATCGCTCGCGCTTCCCTGGGCCGCGGCAAGCCAGCGGCGCAGGTCGCGCTGCGCGGGGTCGGTGCTGTCGCGGGCGTCCTGCGGGTCC
>CAUJJO010000059.1 GCA_963205125.1 Pseudomonadota bacterium
CCTCTTCGTCGAGCGCGCGAACGCGCTGGTGGCCAAGAGCGGCATCGTCGCGCTGCTCACGCCCAGCGGCATCGCCGCCGACAAGGGCGCGATGCCCTTCTTCGGCCCGCTGGCAAGCGCCGGGCGGCTGGGCCTGCTGTATGACTTCGAGAACCGCAAGGTCTTCTTTCCCGACGTCGACTCCCGTTTCAAGTTCTGCGCCGTCATCTTCGGCGGATCGCAGCGCCGCTTCGAGGCCAGCCGCTGTGCCTTCTATCTGCACGCCGTCGACGAGGCCGATGAACCCGGACGCAGCCTCGCGCTTGACGCCGCGGACTTCGCGCTGGTCAACCCGAACACGGGCGCAGCGCCGATTTTTCGCCATGAATCGGATGCGCGGATCACGCTCGCCGTGTATCGCGAGCACCCGGTCCTGGTCCGGCATGGCCAGCGGAGCGGGGACGGGGGATCGGGCGAGCGAACCTGGCCGGTCAAGTACCTGACCATGTTCCACATGACGAACGACTCGTCGAAGTTCACCACCGCGGCGGAACTGCAGAGGCGCGGCGCCGAGCCCGGGCGCTTCGGGCACTGGTCGCTCGGTGACGCCGAGTTCGTGCCGCTGTACGAGGGCAAGATGGCGCAGATGTTCGACCACCGGGCCGCCGACGTCGCGCTCAATGCCGCCAACCTGCACCGGCCGGCGCAGCCGGTACCGATCGAGATTTCGCAAAAGCTGCAGCCAGATCGCGTCCCGAAGCCGCAGTACCTCGTCGCGAGGAATGAGGTCCGCGGCAACCCGTTTGGATGGGCGCTCGGCTTCAAGGAGATCACGGCGCCGACGAACGTGCGGACGATGATTGCCGCGATCCTTCCGGGAGTCGGCTTCGGCAACAAGCTGCCACTCCTGGTGCCCGAAGTCGACAGCGCGGCGCAAGCCGCCCACATCGCTTCACGGCTGATCGCCAACCTGAACAGCTTGGCCTTCGACTTCGTGCTTCGCCAGAAGCTCCAGGGGCAGACGATCAACTGGTTCATCCTCGAACAACTCCCCGTCATCGCCCCCGCGCGCTTCGAGGAGGCGATCGGCGGCATCCGCATCGCCGACTTCGTGCGCGAGCAGGTGCTGCACCTGAGCTACACCGCGCACGACCTCGCGCCCTTTGCGCGCGACCTCGGCTACGTCGACGCGCGGGGCCAAGTCCTTCCCCCCGTGATCTGGGACGAAGACGACCGCCGCCGCCGCATGGCGGCGCTGGACGGCCTGTTCATGCACCTCTACGGCCTGGACGAGGAGGATGCCCAGTACATCCTCGGCACCTTCCCCATCGTGCGCGAGCAGGACGAGCGCGCCTGCGGGCACTTCCGCACCCGCGACGACGTGCTCGCCGCCCTGCGCCGCGTGCGCGAAGGCCGGTTGACGGCTTGAACGGAGCGCTGGAGTGCGCGCGCCATTTCGCACCACAGCCTCTGGCCCCACCGTATGCCCCACCGTAAGGCCTCGTCCTATACTCGCACCCCACAGCGCCGATTTGTTCCGAATTGCGGGCGCTCAACAAATGCCGCTAAAGAGGGTCGCCGACCCGGCCCCACCTCTTTGCAGTGGCGCCGGGTTTTTCGTTCATGGCCCCTCCTGTCCCCGTGCACGCGCAGTTCATGCGCTTTCAGGAGCCGCTGCCGCTGCAGAGCGGCGCGGCGCTGCCCGACTACACGCTCGCCTACGAGACCTACGGCACGCTCAACGCCGCGCGCAGCAACGCGGTGCTGGTCTGCCACGCGCTCAACGCCGGGCATCACGTGGCCGGCGTCGACGAGCACGGCGCGCTCGGCTGGTGGGACAACCTGGTCGGCCCCGGCAAGCCGCTGGACACGAACCGCTTCTTCGTCATCGGCATCAACAACCCGGGCTCCTGCTTCGGCTCCACCGGGCCCATGCACGTCAACCCGGCCAGCGGGCGGGCGTGGGGCGCCGACTTCCCCGTCGTCACGGTGGAGGACTGGGTCGACGCGCAGGCGCGGCTCATCCAGCGCCTCGGGATCACGCGGCTCGCCGCGGTGCTGGGCGGCAGCCTGGGCGGCATGCAGGCGCTGGCCTGGACGCTGCGCTACCCCGAGCGCGTGCACCACTGCATCGCGGTGGCGACGGCGCCCAGCCTGTCGGCGCAGAACATCGCCTTCAACGAGGTGGCGCGGCGCGCCATCGTCACCGACCCGGACTTCCACGACGGGCATTTCTACGAGCACGGCGTCGTGCCGCGGCGCGGCCTGCGCGTGGCGCGCATGATCGGCCACATCACCTACCTCTCGGACGACACGATGGAGGCCAAGTTCGGCCGCGAACTGCGCGAGGCCGAGCGGCAGTGGAGCACGCAGGAGATCGAGTTCCAGATCGAGAGCTACCTGCGCCACCAGGGCGACAAGTTCAGCGGCTACTTCGACGCCAACACCTACCTGCTGATCACGCGCGCGCTCGACTACTTCGACCCCGCGCGCGAGCACGGCGGCGACCTCGCGCGCGCCTTCGCGGTGGCGCAGGGCAGGCGCTTCCTGCTGGTGAGCTTCGGCACCGACTGGCGCTTCTCGCCCGCGCGCAGCCGCGAGATCGTCAAGGCCCTGGTCGACAACCGCATCGACGTGAGCTACGCCGAGATCGACGCGCCGCACGGCCACGACGCCTTCCTGCTCGACGACGAGCGCTACCACCGCGTGATGCGCGCCTACTTCGAGCGCGTGGGGAGTGAGGGCGATGTCTGAGCGGCGCGAACTCGAAGTCATCGCAGGGCTCGTGCCGCCGGGCTCGCGCGTGCTCGACCTGGGCTGCGGCAGCGGCGAGCTGCTGGCGCACCTGCAGCGCGAGCGCGGCTGCAGCGGCTACGGCATCGAGATCGCCGACGCCAACGTCCACGCCTGCGTGCAGCGCGGCGTCAACGTCATCCAGCTGAACCTCGACGAGGGCCTGGCGCTGTTCGACGACGCCAGCTTCGACGTCGTGCTGCAACTGCAGACGCTGCAGCACCTGAGGAACGCCGCGCACATGCTGCGCGAGACCGCGCGCGTGGGGCGCATCGGCATCGTCAGCTTCCCGAACTTCGCGCACTGGCCCAACCGCCTGCGCGTGCTCCTGGGCCGCATGCCGGTGACCAAGGCGCTGCCCTACGAGTGGTACGACACGCCCAACATCCGCGTCGGCACCTACGCCGACTTCGAGGTGCTGGCCCGCAAGAGCGGCCTGCGCGTGACCGACAGCTTCGGCCTGCAGGACGGCCGTGTGCTGCGGCGCTGGCCCAACCTGCGCGCCAGCGTGGCGGTGTTCCGCTTCGAGCGCGACTGAAGACCGCTTCCCCGGCGCGGCGCTATAAAGCCGCATGCGCGATCTGCTGCAACGGCGCCTGGACGCCTTCGACGTGTGCGCCCAGAGCCTCGCGCCGCAGGCCGCGGCGCGCGCGCCGATGCGCCGCGCGGCGGTCGCGCTGGTCGTCGTCGAGGAGGGCCACGGCGCCGAGGCCTACGGCATCGCGCGACTGGCGCAGTGGAGCGCCGCGCCCGCGCTGCTGCTGACCCTGCGCGCCAGCGGCATGCGCCAGCACGCCGGCCAGTGGGCGCTGCCCGGTGGCCGCGTCGACCAGGGCGAAACGCCCGAGCAGACGGCGCTGCGCGAACTGCGCGAGGAGGTCGGCCTCGTGCTGGACCCCGCGGCCATCCTCGGCCGGCTCGACGACTACGCCACGCGCTCGGGCTACGCGATCACGCCCATCGTCGTCTGGGGCGGCGAGGCCGCGCGCCGGCTTGCGCCCAACCCGCAGGAGGTCGCCAGCGTGCACCGCATCCCGATGAACGAGCTGATGCGCGAGGACGCGCCCATCGTCGACCACATCCCGCAGAGCGCGCAACCGGTGCTGCGCATGCCGCTGGGCAGCGGCTGGGTCGCCGCGCCCACTGCCGCCTTCCTTCACCTGTTCCGCGTGGTCTGCCTCGGGGGGCGCCCCCCGCGGGGGGCCCACTTCGACCAACCCCTGTTCGCCTGGAAGTGAGGCCGGTCGATGACGATCGCCGATTCGATTCCCGCCGCCGACGGCCTGCGCCTGCCGCTGCGCCACTGGCCGCACGAGGGCGCGCGCGGGCACATGCTGATCGTGCACGGCCTGGGCGAGCACAGCGGGCGCTACGAGCGCTTCGCACGCGATCTCAACGCCGCGGGCTGGGCCGTCACGAGCTGGGACCAGCGCGGCCATGGCCGCACCGCGGGCGCGCGCGGCGTCATCCCCGCCGCCGACAGCCTGTGCCGCGACCTGGCGAGCGTGCTCGACGCCCTGGCCGCGGCCGGCATGCCGGTGGACGTGCTGCTGGGCCACAGCATGGGCGGGCTGGTCGCCGCGCGCTTCGTCGCCGAGGCGCTGCAGCCGCAGCCCGCGGCGTGGAGCCGGCCCGTGCCGCGGCTCGTGCTGTCCTCGCCCGCGCTCGCCGCTGGACTCTCGGCTTGGCAGCGACTGCAACTCGGGCTGATGAACGCGATCGCGCCCGCGCTGCCGCTGCCCAACGGCCTGGATCCGGCGTGGATCTCGCGCGACCCGGCGGTCGTGCAGGCCTACCGGGACGACCCGCTCGTGCACGGCCGCATCTGCGCGCGGCTGGCGCGCTTCATCCTCGACGGCGGCGCGCTCGTGCGCGCCAGCGCACCGCGCTGGACCACGCCGACGCTGCTGCTGTGGGCCGGCGCCGACCGCTGCGTGGCCCCGGCGGGCAGCGTCGCGTTCGCTGCCGCGGCACCGGCCGCGGTGGTGCAGCACCAGGCCTTCCCGGCGCTTGCGCACGAGATCTTCAACGAACCCGAGCGAGCGCAGGTGCTGCAGCGCCTGCTGGCCTTTCTTCCTCGGGCCTGAAGGTGCACGCCGATCGCCCTGGGCTGCGCGCAGCATCTCACGCGCGCGGCCCGAAGTCGCGCGCGCCGCTGTGCGAACATGCGTGACGCGCGCCATCCCAGCGCCCCTCACACCATCTTCGCCCTTGTCGAGCAGGAGTTTTGCCTTGACCAAGCGCACGGTGCTGGTTGTCGATGACGAGCCGCTCAACGTCGCGGTGCTCGCCGAGCTGCTCTCGCCGGAGTGCCGCGTGCTGGGCGCCCGCTCGGGGCCGGTCGCGCTGGAGCTGGTCGCCAGCGAGCGCCCCGACCTGCTGCTGCTGGACGTGATGATGCCGGGCATGGACGGCTATGCCGTGCTGGCCGAGCTGCGCCGCCAGCACGGCGGCGCCGAGCTGCCGGTGATCTTCGTGAGCGCACTGGGCGCCGAGGCCGACGAGGAGCGCGGCCTGCTGCTGGGTGCGGCCGACTACGTCACCAAGCCGATCAAGCCGGCGGTGGTGCTGGCCCGCGTGCGCGCGCAGCTCGAGCTGAAGGCCGCGCGCGCCCGGCTGCAGGGCCAGAACGACTGGCTCGAGCGCGAGGTGCGGCGGCGCACGCAGGAAGCGGCCCTCGCGCAGGACCTGACGCTCAGCGCGCTGGCCGAGCTGGCCGAGACGCGCGACAACGAGACCGGCAACCACATCGTGCGCACGCAGGCCTACGTCGAGGCGCTGGGCCGGCGCCTGATGCACCTGCCGGGCTGGGCCTCGGAGCTCGCCGACGGCGGTCTCGAGCGCATCGTCAAGGCCGCACCGATGCACGACATCGGCAAGATCGGCATCCCCGACCGCATCCTGCTCAAGCCCGGGCGCCTCACGCCCGAGGAGTTCGAGGTCATGAAGACGCACTCGGCGATCGGCGGCGACACCCTCGCGCACGCCATGCAGCGCGCGGTGGCGCTGCATCCGCACGAGGGCGAGCTGCCCGAGCCGGTGCGCTTCCTGCAGGTGGCCTGCACCATCGCCTACTACCACCACGAGCGCTGGGACGGCGGCGGCTACCCGCGCGCGCTGGCGGCGCAGGCGATTCCGCGTCCGGCGCGGCTGATGGCGCTGGCCGACGTCTACGACGCGCTGACGACGCCGCGCGTCTACAAGCCGGCGTGGTCGTGCACGGACACGGCACAGCACATCACCAACCAATCCGGCGCGCAGTTCGACCCCGACGTCGTCGCCGCCTTCACCGCGGTGCGCGAGGAGTTCGAGGCCATCGCGCATCGCCTGAGCGACCCGGGCCGGCCCGAGCACCGCGCCTGATCGTCGTGGACATGCGATCCAAGCCGGACGACGAGGCCAGCGCGGCGCGCGCGCTCTTCGACGCGAGCCCCGCGCCGATGTTCGCCTACCGCCGCAGCGACCTGCGGCTTTGCACCTGGAACCCGGCCTTTCTCGCCACCTACGGCTACGACGCCGCCGAGGCCGGCCGCCTGGGCCTGCTCGACCTCTGCCTGCCGGGCGAGCGCGAGACGGTGGCTGCCCGCGCCCACGCGCTGCGCGGCGCCTTCGATGCCGGCCTGTGGTGCCACCTGCGGCGCGACGGCAGCGAACTGCACGTGCTGGTGCGCTCCGACGACGTCCGCTTCGCCGACGAAGACTGCCGGCTGCTGAGCGTGACGCCGGTTGCGTTGCTCGAACGCAGCCGCGTCGTCGAGCGCCAGCGCCTGGTGCTGCTCGAGCGCTTAGCGCATGGGCAGGGGCTCGGCGCGCTGCTCGAGCAGCTCGTGCGCGACCACGAGGCGATGTTCCCGGGCAGCCTGTGCGCGGTCCTGCTGCTCGACGCGCCGGGCTGCCGGCTGCAGCGCGTCGTCGCGCCCAGCCTGCCGCTTGACTTCGTCGCCGCCCTCGACGGCCTGGCGATCGGGTCGCCCGAGGCGTGCTGCGGCCCGGCCTGCTCGATCGGCCAGCGCGTCGACGCCGCCGGGCTGCAGACGCGCAGCGACTGGGCCGGCTACCGCGAGCCTGCGCGGCGAGCCGGGCTGCATCCCTGCGCGTCCGAACCCATCCTCGGCCCCGGCGGCCGCGTGCTGGGCGCGCTCACGGTGCAGCGGCGCATCGCGCTGCCGCCGGGCGACGAGGAGCTCGGGCACCTACAGTACGCGGTGCAGCTCGCCGCCACCGCGATCGCGCACGACCAGACGCTGGGCGCACTGCAGCGCAGCGAGCAGCGCCTGCGCAGCATCCTGCAGGCGATGCCCGACCTCGTCTTCCTGAAGGACGCCGAAGGCCGCTACCAGGCCTGCAACGCCGCCTTCGAGCGCTTCACCGGACACCGCGAGGCCGAGCTCATCGGCCGGCGCACCGACGAGATCACCGACCCCGACTCGGCGCGCCGCAACGAGGAGCTCGACGCGCTGGCACTGGCGCAGCGCCTGCCGGTGAGCGAGGAGCGCTGGCTCGACTTCCGCGACGGCGGCACGCGCGGCTTCTTCGAACTCGTCAAGACGCCGCTGTTCGACGCGGCCGGCCGGTCGCTGGGGGTGCTGGGCGTCGGCCGCGACATCACCGAGCGCCGCCGCAACGAGGCGCGCATCGAGCGGCTGAACCGCTCCTATTCGCTGCTGAGCGGGGTCAACGAGGCGGTGGTGCGCGTGCGCGACCGCGAGGCGCTCTTCGGCGAGATCTGCCGCATCGCGGTGCAGACCGGCGGCTTTCGCCTGGCCTGGATCGGCATGCACGACACCGAAGCCGGCGTCGTGAGGATGGTCCGCATCGCCGGGGAGTCCGACGGCTTCCTGCAGCAACTGCAGCTGCCGGTCGGCGGCGAGCGCCGCAGCCCCATCCTCGACGCGCTGCAGGGCAGCGCGCCGCGGGTGGTGCAGAGTATCCGCAACGAGCCGCTGCTGGCGCATCGCCGCGCGCAGCTGCTCGAACGCGGGCTGGAGTCGATGGCGATCTTCCCCATCGTCGTGCAAGGCCTGCCCTGGCATGCCCTGGCGGTCTACTCGGACACGCCGGCCCACTTCGACGACGAGCAGGTCGAGCTGCTGGCGCGGCTGGCGCGCGACATCGGTTTCGCGCTCGAATTCATCGGCGCCGAGAAGGCGCGCAGCGAAGCGCAGCGCCTGCACGAGCAGATCGTCGAGTCGGTGGCCGGCCTCTTCTTCGCGATCGACACGCGGCGGCGGCTGGTGCTGTGGAACCGCCGCATCGTCGAGCTGATCGGCCGCGAACCGATCGGCCCGGAGGGCGATTCGGTGCTGGTGCAGGTCGAGCCGGAAGACCGCGAACGCGTCGAGCAGGCCTTGCACGAGGGCTTCGAGCGCGGCCAGGTCCAGGTCGAGGCGCGCGTGCGTGCCGCCGACGGCAGCCGCGCCCTCTACCTGCTGACGGCGCGGCGGGTCGTCACCGCCGCCGGCCCGCTGCTGGCCGGCACCGGCACCGACATCAGCGAGCGCGTGCGCAACGAAGAGGAACTGGCGCGCTACCGCACCGGCCTGGAACGCCTGGTGCGCCAGCGCACGGCCGAGCTGGAGGCCGCCAACCTGCGCCTCAAGCGCGAGGACCGGCGGCTGCGCGCCATGCTCCTGCTCAGCCAGCGCGCCAGCACGCTCGACGAGGACGCGCTGCTGCAGCAGGCGCTGGCCGAGGTCGTCGCCCTCGCCGGCAGCGCGGTGGCCGCCGTCTTCGAAGCCTCGGCCGAGCCCGCGGCGCAGCCACCGCGGCTGCTGGCCGCGCGCGGCGACCCGAGCCCGTCGATGCGGGCGCTGGCCGCGCTGCTGGCGCGCGGCGAGATTCCCGGGCTGCAGG
>CAUJJO010000060.1 GCA_963205125.1 Pseudomonadota bacterium
AGATGGCGCGAGGGTCGTCCTTCAGCACGCGCAACCACGATGCCACGTATGCGGCATGATCGGCGCGCGGATGGTGGGCGATCCCGAGGTCAGCGAGCACGAACGAAGCTGTCAGTTCGGCGCAGATCTCCTCGATCGCCAAGCTGTCGCGCTTGAACCTCTCGGCAAAATTGCGGTCGAGCCTGTGCTTTGCGCCCGTAGCGTGGCCGGCTTCGTGCAGAAGGGTGCCCATCTGCGCCGATGCATCCCGGAACGTCGAAAAGGCTGGCATGAAGATGTGATCGAGATCGATCCGGTAGTGCGCATCATAGGCGCCCTCGGTGATCGGGATCTTGAGGGCCGCGACGAAAGCTTCGGCGTGCTCGAACCGCTCGCTCTCGGGCAATACCGCGACAGGAGCGGGTTCATAGCCCTCGACCTGTGCGAGGTTGAACACGGTGAAGGCCCGGGCGAACATGCGGCCGGGGCCGGCTTCGCCGTCGTCATGATCATCGTCGGCGCGTGATGCGGTCTGCTTCCAGAACACGACGGTGGTTCCGCGTTCCCCCTTGCGGACCTGTGCGCCGAGCGCTGCCCACTGGCGATAGGTCCCCCAAAGACCACTGGAATAGCTGCTAGCTTCAGCGGCAATCCAGAGCGCCAGCACATTGACACCGCGATAGCGACGGCGGGAGGTGACGTTCTGCGGCCTCGTCGTGGCAGCGCCATCATGGTGCCAGGGCATGCGCCAGTCGCCTGCGCCTGCTTCGATGGCGGAGACAATCTCGGTGGTGATGCGCGAATAGACGTCAGCTCGCGGCGTCGCAGGGTGGGATCGGAACATGGCGGTCTCCACGTCGGGCGGAGGGAAACTCTCTTCCGCTCCTTCAGCCCGTCACCCGAAAACCAGCCTCCTCTTCCTCTCCCGCCATGCCGCTATGAGGTGTGGCGGCACCGGGCGCGATCTGCTCGAGGAGACGCTCGATCCTTGCCACCTCGGCCTGAAGCGTTACCCGCTGCGGTTCTGGAAGCCGCTTCTCGCGCAGCAAAAGCCGCGCCTCGTCAGCTCCGCGCTGCCAGGCCGGGCGATGCCGTTCGACAATACAGGCGTTGGGGCAGCGGACCGGCTCGCACATGGCGATCATTGGTCCGGTGGCACCCGGTTCCGAAATCCGGTTGAGGCAAAGGGCCGTTGCCGGATCAAAGAAGCAATCGGCCAGCGGGCCGACATGCAATGTCCGCGCGAGACTGCCGAGCATCGTGCGCAGGCGTGGCCGGTCGGCAATCATGGCGGGTAGCGGCGCCAACTCGTGGCCAACAGTATCGAGTGCGGCTCCGATCCTGTTCGCGGCAGGTCCGCCAAGGCGCGCGCCACCTTGCCGCTCGTCGAAGTAGACGAGGATATCGTCGATCTGCCCAAGCGCGCGTTGGGCTTCGATTTCTCCCCGAAATCCGGACCGGCTGCTGCCGGCATAGCCTTCGAACGCCGCAACGCTGGCGTGCTTGTACTGGATCATGCCGGCAATCGTCCCAAAGGGCCGGTTGGCGATGTGCCAGGCGATGGTCCGGCGAAACTGGCGAGTGGTCAGGCGCCAGGGCGCGCCATTGGGTCCGACAGGGATGATCGGTGCCTGCGCCGTTCCGAACCGGTCGTTGAGATGATCGCGATACCGGTTGAGTTGCCGGACGATCTCGGCAGAAATGTGCGTCTTGGTGTTGGCCCGAAGCGCGAGGACCGGCCACAAGGTCGTTGTTCCGCGCGCTTGCCCCGCCCGCGCGGAAAGCCGTTCGAGGACGGCGATGGCTTCGGCGACCGGCGCGATCGTGACCCACTCGGTCTCCTCGCCGCCCCCGCGCTTGCCCTTGTAGGCGGTGGACTTGATGCGATGCCGCAAGATCGCACCGTCTTCTGCTCTGGTGATGGACAGGCATCCCCGCTTCATCGCCTGGATCTCGCTATCTCGCATGCCTGAGAGATAGGCACAAACGACGTAGGCTGCCGACTGCAGCATGACCTCTTCGAGAGCCAGGACCTTGGCGTCGAAGCGGGTGCGCCAGGGCAGGCCGGTATCGGGATCGGCCGAAATGGGCGTATCCATCCCGCCGATCTCGGTGCCGAGTTCTGCAATGGCGGCGGCGATGAGGTCCGGCGCGCCGGTGGTGAGGCCAAGGTGCATGGCAGGTTCGGCCTGCGCATCGATGCCGGCATGGAGGTGAATCAGGTGGTAGTTGATCGGCGGCGTGACTTCGCCGCTTTGCGGATCTGTCCGCGTTGTGCCGTTGTGTGGGGTGGTCCAGATCGGAACCCCGCGCCGTTGTCGCCGCAAGGCGGCAATATAGGTGTTGAGGCGTTTGCGTTGCCGCGACCGTCGATCAGCATGATCAAGACCCGCCTCAGCGGCAACCAAACGGTCTCGCGTTGCTTCGAGGCGATCGAGTTCCGCCCGCGCGGCGAGGATGTCATCTGCATAGCAGGTCACGTAGCGCAGCGACCAGGCGAGCAGCGGGGTGATGATCGGTTCCGGAATGCGCGGCGTCCGGTTCTCTCCGGCGATATGCTTTGCTCCCGCCACCGAAAACGGGCTGCGCCCGGGCCATGGCTCAAAGGACAGGCACGCAGTCGGCAGATGGTGCCGCAACTCATGCAGGTCGAAGATTATCCGCAGCAGCGCTGCCGCCGCAACCGGACGCTGTCCGGCAAGGCGCAAAGAGCAGGCGTAGCGATCGGCCAAGGCCTGATCGACCCGGCCGAGATCGAAACGACCCAGCTGAGCCTTTACGAAGTCGAAAAAGCGCAAGGTCCGGTTGGCCTCGCCGCGCACTCCCGCCGGCTCAAGCCGAGAACGGTGCCCGGGCAAATCGACATTGAGCCGCGCATGGAGAATCTGGCGCAGGGCATCGGCGATGGATGGGTCGTCGATGCCGTCAAAATGTACCGTGACATGGCAGCGCCGGGCATTGTCGCGAAACACGCCGGGAGCCAGATCCCAGACCGGATCGCCGTATCGCGAGATATGCGCGCGATCGAAGCCGGGGCGCAGCGGTGCGGACAGGAGCACCGGGAGGGCATCACGTTCATCGCAGCCCTCCGCCAGAACCTGGAGGGCGGTCATGCGCGGGCCTCGGGCGGCAGATAAACCGTGGGAGGCTCGGCCGTGACCTGCGCCCGGGCCCTTGCCACCACGTCGTCGCCGAAGGCGGGCAGTATCTGCTGAACGATGCGGTCACGGGCATGGCCGAACTTGGCTGCCCAATCGGCCGCGCTCAGGCCGGCTCGCTGATCATCGACGAAGGAGAGGAACGCGAGGATGGCGGGAAGCTTGCGCGCGGTGATGACCGCGTTGCGACAATCTAGGCACCCCCAGAACGGCGTGGGACACGCGGTACCGGCAGATGTAAAGGGACTGGAATAGAAGTTGCCGCAGCTGGCAAGCCAGACGTCCTGTTCGCCGTCGAGAAGTGCGCGCGAGACGCCTTCATCATCCGGAGTGGGGCTCGCCAACTCGCCGCGCAGTCGCTCTTCCTCTGGAGGAAGAAGGATCCTTGGCCCGGCCAGCGCTTCTTCAAGGGCATCCGCCACGGTCTGCTCGTGCAGCGGTCTGAGGGCCGGAATATCGGCGTAGTGCCGTGCCGCGATCTGGACGGTATGGCCGACGGCGAAGCGGGCCATGTGCCCTTCGGTCTTGAGGTACCACAAGGCCTTGTGTGTCTTGCGTAGCTGCGAGAGGCGCAGGAATAGCGGTCGACCGGCGTCATCGACAATGCCGTGACGCTGCGTCCAGGCGTCGATCGTCATGCGCGGATGGCGGATACCAGCGGTGATCTCGTTGGTCTGATAATAGACCCAAAGGTTGTCGCTGGAATTATGCACCCTGGCCTTGGCGGAGAGTGCGATGATCCGCCGGATCAGGCCGCCCGGTGTCGATGAGCCGCCATCACGGACCCGGATGGTCTTGTGCTCGGCACCGTGGGCGCGAAGCTTGGTATAGGCGACATCGACGGTACCGCCCGAAGCATTGCGCAAACAATCGATCGTGAGCGACTTGCAACACTCCAGCTCGAGCCCCGTCTCCAGCGAGAGCAGAACGAGAAGCGGCACGACGTCGTGTGCGGTAAGGTAGTGGGCAGCGTGGAGGCTCAGGTTGAACCTTGCGCCGCTCAGTTCGCGAATCCACCGCAGCTTATACAGGCTCTGATATGCGGGGTCACGGTAGTGCAGCACGCCGCGCGCGTCGATGGCAGCGTGGGCTTGGCGGTAAGCGGCTTCTATCTCCGGCACCTCGTCGAAACGCGACCCTGACCGCAGGCGCGCCTCGATCGCAACAAGATCGGCGCGTGCCGCATCGCGGAGCTGGCGAGCGACGAACGGACTGTAGGCATCGCGTGGACGGGGGCGAACGTGGGGGTGTGAGCTGACGAAGCGCAGCCGTTCCCGCAAACCAGGATCAATAAGCTCGGGGCTATCGGCCGCAATGCGGCGAAGGACGGAGACGACCTTGGCGACATAGGTCGGCGCGTGCCCGCGCGACTTGCCCTGCGCGGCGAGCCATCGCTCGAACCCGTCGATATGGTAGGCACGAAGATCTGCGGGGCCGTTGATCCGGTCACCTGTCCCGGCAAGATAGGCAAAGAAGCTCGGCAACTGCGTCACGTATGTCTTGATCGACGAACGCACCAGGATGGGGCCGCGTGGGGCAACCAGCATGAACAGGCCGCGGGCAAAGGCAAGAGCCAGGCCACGGGGCTGCAAGCCGGTGAAATCCACGAGCAACTCGCCGCCGTATGGCGGATCGATCACGAAGCGCAGCGTGCTGATCCGCGACCATGGATCGGCCTCGGGCGCAGTCGCGGCGGCCTCGAAACTGACCTTGCGCCCTTTGCGTGGAGCAGCGGTCATGATGGAAGATAGCCCGGTACGAGTGCCAACAGCTCTTCGACCGCCGCATCGACAGTATCGGCACGCGTGGCAAGGTGATCGAGATAGATCGAGGTCGTGGCGAGGCTTGAATGGCCGAGCAATCGCTGGACCTGCTGCAGCGGATCGCCGACCAACTGGCGATAGCCTTCCATGGCGCCGACTGGTGCCGCAGCCTCGGCAAGGCGGCGCTGGATCAGCATGGCCAGCATGTGAACCGCGAACGAATGCCTGAGCTGATGGGGGCTGACCCGGACCGGGATGCCGGCATCCGTGCAGCGGCGGCTCGCCCGCGCGAAGATCGCCTCCCACGAGTTAGGGAGCACCGGATGCCCGACCTCCGTCAGCCAGAGCACCGCCGCTTCGCAGGGCGTTCCATCGTCGGCGCAAATAACAAGCCTTGCGCGTTCATCCGGTGTGACGACCTCCATGTCCATTGTGCCACCGCCAACGAGATGCAATGCGCTCGGCCCGAATGAGGGGCGGTGGATGAAGATCGGGCGGTCGATGGCTTCCCAGCCACGGCGTCTTGCGAACTTGGCGACGGCTTCGGCTCGCTCAACGGCGATATAGGCGTCAAACACCGGTAACAAACGGCGCGGCAGCAACATGCCACGCCCCCTGTCCCCCTTGGTGAGCGCCGCCGGAAGTTCTACCCGCCGCTGCAGTTCCGCGCGGGCGCCGCCAACCGGAATGTCGGCGGCGAGCAGAAAGGATGCCTCTTCGAGGCGCAGGCCGGTGGTGACCAGCAGATCGGCGAACAGCGCATTGCGCGCGCCATTGCGGTCACGTGCTCCAGGACGCTCGGTTCCCTCTACGGTCAGGCCGCGCAGGCCGACCTCGCGGAAGGCGCGGTAATCGGTGAGATCGATGAAGCGAACATCGGACCGACGGGCCGCGCGTTCATAGGCGTCGTTGCGGCCCGTGACGGCCGCGCGACGCCCTCCGTGCGAACTTCGCCAGACCTGACGGTGGGTAAATGGCGTGCGCTCGATCAGGCCTTCCCGCTCGGCCCATCGATAAAGCTTGTCGAGCGAGGCAATCGCCCGGTTCCACGTCGACGCCGAAACCCGGAACTCAGCGTCACTACGCCGACGTGCCCGATGATACGCACCGACATCATCGGTATCGGCTTGCCAGACAGACTTGCCGCGCGCGGAGGCGAGGAAGCGAACCCAGACCAGGACATCATAACCGTGGGCGCGCAGCGAATGGCGCGAACGCGCCCCGTTCAACGGCAGATCGAGGAAGTAACGGTCGAGATCTGGATCGTAGATCTCTCCACCTTGCAGGATCAACGGGATGTAGGTGTCCAGGCCAACCGCCGCCCGGCGTTCCTGAATGACGATCGACGTGTCTGAAGTATCCACAGCTTGCCAGTCCCTCCCCCGGACCCCCTCCCGAATCCAGATCGCACACGTTGCGCGCCTGCGGGACGGTGGCCATCAGGCCGGACTACGCCAGCTTATGGATAGCGCTTCATCCGGCCTGATGCCCCCCTGCGTTGTGCCAAGAACATACCGTTCAATGGTGCGTCAGGCACGGTGCAGACTGTCCAGATAAGGCGATCAGCTCCTCGAAGGCGTATTTCTTCGAGCCGAAGGCGCCCGAGAAGTCGCGGTTCAGGCGCGAAGGGTGGCCCGTGGCGTGCCCCAGCTCGTGCAGCGCCGTCCTGTGCCAGTTGATCGGCTCGAAATAGGCCTGCGGCGGCGGCACTTGCACATAGTCGGGCGCCGGGGCGTAGAAGGCGCGATCGCCGCCGATGCGAAAATCGATGCCCGTCGCCCGGATCAGCGCCTCGACCCGCGGTTCGATGAGGCCGGGCGGCGGCGGTGGAGTGACGACGGCGACATCCTCCGGCAGGCCGTCGCATTGGGCTGCGTTGAACACCGTGAACCGCTTGAGAAACGGGATCGCGGCGGCGTCCTCGCCGGTTTCGCGGGCGCGGCGCTTTTCGTCCTCCGGCGTGAAACGGTCGGCATAGACGACCGTGGTGCCGCGCTCGCCGCGGCGGACATTGCCGCCCAAGGACAGGGCCTGGCGGAAGGTGAGCCAGCTCTGGCCGGGAAAGCCGTGCTGGATCACCGCGCCCCACAGGATCAGCACGTTGATCCCCGAATACTGCCGTCCAGTGGCGGCGTTCCTCGGCATGGCGAGGGGCGTCTGGGTCGAAGCCGCGCCCCACGGCTGGACCCAGGGGAAGCGGCCCGCCTCCAGCTCGGTGATGATCTTGCTGGTGATGTCGTCGTAAAGGCTTGTCCGGTCGGAGCCGGAACGCGCGTTGCGGTCAGTCCTGAACATCGCGGTTCTCCCGCGACGGGCGCCGGAGACCTCTTCTCCAGCCCTCAACCCGTCACGGAAAACCCGTCCGCACTCTCACTCTCCAGGGGGCGTTGCGGGGCTCTCCCCGCAGAAGGGGTCGGCCGAGACCTTGGCTCGGCCGCAGGGGAAGGCTTTCCCCTATCCGGCCTTGTTCCTCGGGGCTTCCTTGAAAACTGTCAGAAACTCGCGTATATTTCCGACAGGAGAAAGACGATGACACGGCTGACCGAACAGATTCTGGCACATGCGACGGGATTGCCCGAAGGCGCCCCCGTGTCCGCCAAGAGCCTGCTTCACCTCGGAAACCGGGCGGCCGTGGATCAGGCATTGTCGCGCCTGTCCGAACGCGGACAGCTCATCCGCGCCGGTCGCGGCGTCTATCTGCGCCCCATCGCCAGCCGGTTCGGCACACGCGCGCCTTCGGTCGAGCAGGCTGTCGAGGCCCTTGCGACCCAAAAGGGGGAGATCATCGTCTCGAACGGCGCCGCCGCGGCGAACGCCCTTGGCTTGACGACGCAGGTGCCTGTCCGCTCGGTCTATCTGACCTCCGGGCGCAGCCGAAAGATGCACCTTGGCAAGCAGGTCGTGGAATTGCGACACGCGCCGCGCTGGCAACTGGCCCTGGCCAACCGCCCGGCGGGAGAGGCCGTGCGGGCGCTGGCCTGGCTCGGCCCCGAAAGGGCGGAGGCCGCGCTCACGACCTTGAAGCGGAAGATGCCGCCCGGCGTGTTCGGCGAACTGGTGGCCGCCGCGCCGCAGCTTCCGACATGGCTCGCGCAGAGCGTCGGAAAGGCGGCGTATGGCTGACGTCTTCCTCCAGCTTTCGGCCGAGGATCGGCGCGATGCGTTGGGCGTCGCCGCCGACCGCTCGGGCCGTCCTACCCATCTTCTCGAAAAGGATGTGTGGGTGGTGTGGGCGCTGGCGACGCTCTACGCGGCGCCGCTCGGGGAACATCTGGTGTTCAAGGGCGGCACGTCGCTGTCGAAAGCCTATCAGGTCATCCGCCGGTTTTCGGA
>CAUJJO010000061.1 GCA_963205125.1 Pseudomonadota bacterium
GTCAATGCCAGTGCCGCGCAGCGGACAGGGGTGGCGGCAAGGGGTGATTTCACGATCGGCGTCTCCGCCAGCCGGAGCGATCCGGCCGGTATGCAAAGAAGGAGCGGGGGACGAGGCAGGCGCGCATCAGCCAAGCAGACCTGCTTCGCGCAGGGCCCGCTCGACCTGCGCCTGCCCCGGCGCGGTCAGTGGCAACAACGGCAGCCGCACGTGCGGCTGCCCGCGCCCCAGCCGCTGCAGGGCCCACTTGGCGGGTGCCGGACTGGGTTCGCAGAAGAGCACGCGGTGCAGCGCGAGCAGGCGCATATGGATCTCGCGCGCACGCTGCACCTGGCCTTCGATGGCAGCGATGCACATCTCGTGCATCAGGCGCGGGGCCACGTTGGCAGTGACGCTGACGTTGCCATGTCCGCCCAGCAACATCAGCCCGATCGCCGAGCCGTCGTCGCCCGAGTACACCGAGAAGCCAGGCGGTGCATGCTTGATCAGCCAGGCGGCGCGCTCGATGTTGCCGGTGGCTTCCTTGATGCCGACGATGCCAGGCACTTGCGCCAGTTGCATCGCGGTGTCGTGCTGCAGGTCGGCGACCGTGCGGCTGGGGACGTTGTAGAGCACGACCGGCAGGTCGACCGCTTCGGCGACTGCGCGGAAGTGGCGATACATGCCTTCCTGAGATGGCTTGTTGTAGTAGGGCACGACTTGCAGCGTGCAGTCGGCGCCGACCTGCCGGGCGTAGCGGGTGAGTTCGATCGCTTCGCTGGTGGCGTTGCCGCCGGTGCCGGCCATCACGGGGATGCGGCCGCCGGCATGCTCGACGGCCACGCGCACGATCTCGCAGTGCTCCTCGATGCTCACCGTGGGGCTCTCGCCGGTGGTGCCGACGACGGCGATGCAGTCGGTGCCTTCGGCCACGTGCCAGTCGATCAGGCGGCGCAGGCCGTCGAAGTCGAGGCTGCCGTCCTCGTGCATCGGCGTCACCAGCGCCACGATGCTGCCTACGATGGGTTTCATTCGATGCGCTTTCGTGAGCTTCGGGCGAAGCTCGGGGGAAAGGCGTGATTTTAGCCGCCGGCCTTGCCCGGCGGCCCGCCCGGGGGCCGCAGCAGGAAGCGGGCCTGCGGTGGCGGCGTCCGGCAGGCGACGATGCGCTGCACGAAGCGCGGCGCGGTGATGGCACCGCCCGGCTGCTCGCCGCTGCCCTCGACGAACCCGTCCTCGTAGGCGACGACGCGCAGCCCGCGGCAGGCCTGCAACAGTTCGCCGGGCTGCAGCAGGAAGTCGCTGCGCGCGGGCCGGCCTATCGTCTGCTGGCCGTCGGCAAAGGTCTCGTAGATCAGGAGGCCGCCCGCGGCGACGCTGTCGACGAGCGTGGGCAGCAGCGGCCGCCAGAGGTAGTTGGTCACCAGCACGGCGTCGAAGCGCCGGCCGGACAAGGGCCAGGGATCCTGCTCGACGTCGGCAACGACGAGCTCGGCGATGCCTGCAAGCGCAGCGAGCGCCGCGGCGTCGCGGTCGACGCCGGTCAGCGCGAAACCTTGCGCGGCCAGCCAGCGCAGGTTGCGCCCGCTGCCGCAGGCGAAGTCGAGGATGCGCGCGCCCGCGGGCAGCAGGTGGCACCAGCGCTGCAGCCAGCGCGAGGGCTGCGGCGCAGGTGCGCCGTGGCTGCTCAGAAGCATGCCCAGACGCGCCCGGCGAGATCGACCGCCAGTTCCGGGTTCAGGTAGGCGGCAAAGACGGCGGCCAGCGCCAGCGTTGCCAGCAGCCAGCGAAGGCCTTGACGGGTGGCTCGGTTCATGGCCGTGCTCCGTGTGGCGGCGGGGATCGACGGACTGTCGTGAAGGGAGCGGTCATGGGTCGAGGGCTTGGCCTTCCGCAGGGACTCAGCGATACGCTGCAAAGAACGCCAGCATGCGTGCCGTCGCGTCCCTGGTGACTTGCGCGTCGTAGGCATAGCCCTTGGTGGCCAATCCGGGCTTGTCCCAGCCATGGGTGGCCTCGGGATAGAGGTGCCACTCGACGGGCTTGCCGGCGGCCTTCATCTGCTCGAGCAGGGGAAAGCAGGGGGCTGCGCTCACCTCGCCATCGCGCCCGCCCATCAGCATCAGCAGCGGCCGGTCGACGTCCGACAGCACGAGTTGATACTGCTTGAACGCACAGCTGCCGTAGTTGGCCACCGTGGCCGCGAAGCGCAGGTCCGCTCCGACCAAACGCGCGCTCTGCGGGGACGCCAGATGCGCCGATACGAAGGCGCCCCAGCTGTAGCCCGTCTGGTAGATGCGCGACTTGTCGACGAAGGGCTTGGCCGCCAGCAGGGCGAGCGCCGCATAGGCGTCGGCGATACCGGCGGAGTGGCTGAGTACGCGGGTGGCGCAGCTGTCGAAACCGCGCGGGCCGAAACTGTCGATCACGAGGACCACATGGCCGGCCTCCAGCAGCGTTCGCGCATGCTCCTTCATGTGTGCGTTGGGCGGGCCCTTGAGGCCTCCGCAGGTGTGCATCAGCACCGTGGCCGGAAACGGGCCTTCACCGGCCGGCTTGAACACCGTGTTGGCCACGTTGGTGAACGTCCCGATCGAGTCCTTGACCTCGGCACTGAAGCTGACCGGTTCGAGCTCCGGCGGCAACAGCATCTGTGCTCGCAGATCCTGCGCGCCGACACGCCATGGCGCAACCAGCAAGCTGGCAGCGAGCAGTGCTTGGCCAAGTGTCCATGCGGTCTTCATCGGTGTCTCCGTGCTTTGCTCGCCGAAGGCTGCAGTGTGCGCCAGGCCATGCTCGGCTTCATGCCGCCTGCGCCGCCACGCGGGCGAGCGGCGCCTCGTTCACGCGCAGGTTGGCCAGCGCCGCCAGCACGCCCAGCAGCACGGACAGCCACCACACCAGGTCGTAGCTGCCGCTGGCGTCGTAGAGCCGGCCGCCGAGCCATACGCCGGCGAAGCTGCCGATCTGATGGCTGAGGAAGACGAAGCCGCCGAGCATCGACATGTACTGCACGCCGAAGACCTGCGCCACGATGGCGTTGGTCGGCGGCACCGTCGACAGCCACAGCAGCCCGATCACCGCCGAGAACAGGTAGACGCTCCACGGCGTCAGCGGCGCCAGCACGAAGAGCGTGATCGCCACGCCGCGCAGCAGGTAGATGGCGGCCAGGATGTGGCGCTTGGCCAGGCGCTGGCCGAGCACGCCGGCCGCGTAGGTGCCGAAGACGTTGAAGAGGCCGATCAGCGCCAGCGACGCCGTCGCCACCTCGGGCGAGAGGCCGTGGTCCTTCAGGTAGCTCGGCATGTGCACGCCGATGAAGACGACCTGGAAGCCGCAGACGAAGTAGGCCATCGTCAGCCAGCGAAAGCTCGGCGAGCCGAAGGCCTCGTGCAGCGCGGCGCGCACGCTCTGGCCGGGCCCGGCGGCGTGGCCGGCGCCGGCCGGCTCGCGCAGGCCCAGCGCCAGCGGCGCGATCGCCAGCGCGCTGCAGCCGAGCACGATCAGCGCGGTCTGCCAGCCCAGGCTTCCGATGAGCCCGTTCTCCACCGGCACCATGAGGAACTGGCCGAAGGAGCCGGCCGCCGCGGTGACGCCCATCGCCCAGGAGCGCTTGTCCGGCGCCACGTTGCGCGCGATGACGCCGTAGATGACGGCGTAGGTCGTCCCCGACTGCGCCATGCCCAGCAGCACGCCTGCGCTGCCGGCCAGCCCCGCGCCGCTGCTGGCCAGCGCCATCGTCACCAGCCCGCCGGCGTAGAACAGGGCGCCGACGATCAGCACGCGCCAGGCGCCGAAACGGTCGGCCCAGACGCCGGCCAGCGGGCCGGCCAGGCCCCACACCAGGTTCTGCAGGGCCAGCGCAAAGGCGAAGGTCTCGCGCGACCAGCCGCGGTCCATGGTCATCGGCTGCAGGAAGAGGCCGAAGCCGTGCCGGATGCCCATCGAGAGCGTGACGATCATCGCGCCGCAAAGCAGCACCTGTGACATCGACAGGCGAGGCCGGTCCAAAGCGGGATTCATGCGGTGATTCTCGGAGAAAACGATGCAATTCAGCAGCGGGTGGCTCACTAAAGTGGGCACCCAGCAAGGAGCAGGCGATGAAGGTTCTGGTGCTGGGCGGCGGCGTGATCGGCGTGACGACTGCGTATTACCTCGCGCGTGCCGGGCACGAGGTGGAGGTGGTCGACCGCCAGCCCGGGCCGGCGCTGGAGACCAGCCACGCCAACGCAGGCGAAGTATCGCCGGGCTACTCCGCACCCTGGGCGGGCCCGGGCATTCCGCTGAAGGCGATCAAGTGGCTGCTCATGAAGCACAGCCCGCTGGTCGTGCGGCCGCAGCTGGATCCGGCGATGTGGCGCTTCATGCTGGCCATGCTTGCCAACTGCACCGAGCGCGCCTACGCGCTCAACAAGAGCCGCATGGTGCCGATCGCCGAGTACAGCCGCGACTGCATGAAGGCGCTGCGCGCGGAGACTGGCATCGCCTACGACGAGCGCACGCAGGGCACGCTGCAGCTCTTTCGCACGCAGGCGCAGCTCGACGGCATCGCCAAGGACGTCGAGATCCTGAAGCAGTACGGCGTGCCCTTCGAGGTGCTGGACCGCGCGGGCTTCTGCCGCGTCGAGCCGGCGCTGCGCCTGACGCAGCAGAAGTTCGTCGGCGCGCTGCGCCGGCCCGGCGACGCGACGGGCGACTGCTTCCTCTTCACGACGCGGCTGGCCGAGATGGCCGGCAAGCTGGGCGTGCGTTTTCGCTGGGAGACGGCGATCGACGGCCTGCAGGCCGCGGGCGGGCGCATCGTCGGCGTGCGCACGCGTGCGGGTGAGCTGCGCGCCGACGCCGTCGTGCTGGCGCTGGGCAGCTACTCGACGGCGCTGCTGGCGCCGCTGGGCATCCGCATCCCCGTCTATCCGGTGAAAGGCTACTCGATCACGGTGCCGATCACCGACGCCGCGGCGGCGCCCGAGTCGACGATCATGGACGAGACGCACAAGGTCGCGGTGACGCGCCTGGGCGACCGCATTCGCGTCGGTGGCACGGCCGAGCTCGCCGGTTTCAGCACCGCGCTGCGCGAATCGCGTCGCCGCACGCTCGAGCATGTGGTGAGCGACCTCTTCCCGCGTGGCGGCGACGTGGCGCAGGCAAGCTTCTGGAGCGGCCTGCGCCCGATGACGCCCGACGGCACGCCCATCGTCGGCGCGACGCCCTACGCCAACCTGTACCTCGGCACGGGGCACGGCACGCTCGGCTGGACGATGGCTGCGGGCACCGGCCGCGTGCTCGCCGACGTGATCTCGGGCCGCACGCCCGAGATCGCGCTCGACGGCCTCACCATGGCGCGCTACCCGCGCGCCTGGCGCGGGTAGGCCCCATCACCCGCGCGCCTGGCGCGGGTGGTTTCCGGCCTACCCGCGCGGCAGGCGTCGGCTGGCCGCTCGCCTCAGGCCGCCAGGCCCTCGGCCTTGAGCGCCGCCTGCACGGCAGGGCGTGCCGCCACGCGCGCGCGGTAGGCGACGAGGTTGGGGTAGGGGCTGAGGTCGACGCCCACGTACTGGCCCCAGTTCGTCACCGTGAAGAGATAGGGGTCGGCGACCGTGAAGTCGTCGCCCATCAGGTATTGCTTGCCGGCGAGCTGGGAGTCGATCCAGGCGAGGCGCTTGGCGATCTGCGCCTTGGCGATCTCCTTGTAGGCGTCGGGTGTCGCCGGGTTGAAGAGCGGGCCGAAGTTCTTGTGCACCTCGGTGCCGATGAAGGTCAGCCAGCTCATCAGCTTGTAGCGCGCGATCGTGCCGTAGGGCGGCGCCAGCTTCTTGTCCGGCGCCTGGTCGGCGATGTACTGCACGATCGCCGGGCCCTCGGTGAGCCGGGTGCCGTCGTCCAGCTCCAGCAGCGGCACGTAGCCCAGCGGGTTGATGCTGTAGTAGTCGGTGCCGTCGGGCAGCTTGTGCGTCTTCGTCGGCGCGGGGATCGCAGTGAACGCGAGGCCGGCCTCGTGCAGCGCGATGTGTGGCGACAGCGAGCAGGCGCCGGGGCTGTAGTAGAGCTTCATGAGTCCTCCGAAGGTTTCTTGCAGGGGCCGCAACGATACGCTGCGTGTGCGCCCGACAGTGCCCGCAGGGGCAATGCGCCTGGGGTTGGCCGGCGCCGATCCAGCTCCCGCAGGCGCAGCATCAATGGGTGTGGCGAAACCGCTTGCCTAGAATCCGCGGCCCTGTCCACCGTGGATGACCGTCCCCGCATGCCGACCCGTCAAGGCACTTACGCCGAAGCCTCCATCCGCGTCCTCAAGGGGCTCGAGCCCGTCAAGCAGCGGCCGGGGATGTACACGCGCACCGACAACCCGCTGCATGTGGTGCAGGAGGTGATCGACAACGCCGCCGACGAGGCGCTGGCGGGCTTTGCCAGGCGCATCGCGGTGACGCTGCACGCCGACGGCTCGGTCAGCGTCGAGGACGACGGTCGCGGCATCCCCTTCGGCCTGCACCCCGAGGAGGGCGTGCCGGTGGTCGAGATCGTCTTCACGCGGCTGCACGCGGGCGGCAAGTTCGACAAGGGAGCCGAGGGCGCCTACAGCTTCAGCGGCGGCCTGCACGGCGTGGGCGTGAGCGTGACCAACGCGCTGGCGCGGCGGCTGCAGGTGAACGTGTGGCGCGAGGGCCAGGCGGCGGAGATCGCCTTTGCCGACGGCGAGCCCGCAGAGGCGCTTGCCACGCGCGCGGCCGGCAGCGGCGAGCCGCGGCACGGCACGCGGGTGCGGGTCTGGCCCGATGCGAAGTACTTCGACAGCGCCGAGCTGCCGCGCCACGAGCTCGTGCACCTGCTGCGCAGCAAGGCGGTGCTGCTGCCGGGGGTGAGCGTCTCGCTGACGCTGGAGAAGAGCGGCGAGACGCAGCGCTGGCAGTACAAGGGCGGCCTCAAGGACTACCTGCTGCAGACGCTGCCGGCGGACCCGCTGATCCCGGCCTTCGAGGGCGAGCAGTACGCACAGGCCAGCGAGGCCGAGGACTTCGCCGAGGGTGAGGGCGCGGCCTGGTGCGTGGCCTTCACCGACGAGGGCGCGCCGCTGCGCGAGAGCTACGTCAACCTGATCCCCACGGTGGCCGGCGGCACGCACGAGAGCGGCCTGAAGGACGGTCTCTTCGCCGCGGTCAAGGGCTTCATCGAGCTGCACGCGCTGCTGCCCAAGGGCGTGAAGCTGATGCCCGAGGACGTGTTCTCGCGCGCGAGCTTCGTGCTCTCGGCCAAGGTGCTGGACCCGCAGTTCCAGGGCCAGATCAAGGAGCGGCTGAACAGCCGCGACGCGCTGCGCCTGGTCTCCGCGTACGTCAGGCCCGCGCTCGAGCTCTGGCTCAACCAGCATGTCGAGTGGGGCAGGAAGCTCGCCGAGCTCGTGATCCGCCAGGCCCAGACGCGCCAGCGCGCCAGCCAGAAGGTGGAGAAGAAGAAGGGCTCGGGTGTGGCCGTGCTGCCGGGCAAGCTGACCGACTGCGAGAGCCGCGACCTCGCCTACAACGAGGTCTTCCTCGTCGAGGGCGATTCGGCCGGCGGCAGCGCGAAGATGGGGCGCGACAAGGAAACACAGGCGGTGCTGCCGCTGCGCGGCAAGGTGCTCAACACCTGGGAGGTCGAGCGCGACCGGCTCTTCGCCAACACCGAGGTGCACGACATCGCGGTGGCCATCGGCGTCGACCCGCACGGCCCGGGCGACGAGCCCGACCTCTCGGGCCTGCGCTACGGCAAGGTCTGCATCCTCTCGGACGCCGACGTCGACGGCTCGCACATCCAGGTGCTGCTGCTCACACTCTTCTTCCGCCACTTCCCGAAGCTGATCGAGCGCGGGCACATCCACGTGGCGCGTCCGCCGCTCTTTCGCATCGACGCACCGGCGCGCGGCAAGCGCCCGGCGGCCAAGCTCTACGTGCTCGACGAGGGCGAGCTGCAGGCGGCGCTGGACAAGCTGCGCAAGGAAGGCGCGCGCGAGGGCAGCTGGAGCATCAGCCGCTTCAAGGGCCTGGGCGAGATGAACGCCGAGCAGCTCTGGGAGACGACGCTCAACCCCGAGACGCGGCGCCTGTTGCCGGTGAGCTTTCAGGCGCAGGGCCTGGACGCAACCGCCGCCGCGTTGACGCGGCTGATGGGCAAGGGCGAGGCCGCGGCACGCCGTGAGCTGATGGAGCGCCGCGGCGACGAGGTCGAGATCGACGTCTGAGTGAAGTACGCGTTTCGGACGCGATGCTTCCCCTCTCCCCGCGTGCGGGGAGATACTGATGCAGCGTCGGCGCTGCCGGATTGCGCCCCGGAACCGGGTAGGCGTGCCTGCTTCGACCGCCTCGTCATGAGGCGATTCGGTGCCGCGCAAGCACCCTCACCCCAGCCCTCTCCCGCGCGGCGGGAGAGGGAGCGAGCCCGGGTGGCAGCAACGGGGTTGACGGGTCGGCGTGGATGCGCCTGCGCAGGCCATGCTCAGTGCGCGCCGCTTCAGCGCCGGTGCGGGCCGTGCACGTGGCTGTGCGTGCCGCGGGCTGCGCTGCTCGTGGGCTGGGCTGCCGGGGGGGTGGGCGCGGCCGCCGCCGCGCTGTCGAGCTGCTGCAGGATGCCGCATTCGGCCACCGCGTGCGGCACCACGCAACGCGCGCGCAGGGCGCGCAGCTCGCGCTCGAGCGCACGCAGTTCGCGCACGCGCTCGGCGACGTGGCCGATGTGTTCGTCCAGCAGCACGTTGACCTCGCCGCAGTCGGGCCCGGGTGCGTCGCGCAGCGCCAGCAGGGTGCGGATCTCGTCCAGCGTCATGTCCAGGTTGCGGCACTGGCGGATGAAGGCCAGGCGCTCGGCGTGCGCCTCGACGTAGACGCGGTAGTTGTTCTCCGCGCGCCGCGGCGGCGGCAGCAGCCCCTGCTGCTCGTAGAAGCGGATGGTCTGCACCGGCGTGGCGGTGCTGCGGGCGAGGTCTCCGATGCGCATGGTCGGGAGGCGGTGGACGGGGTGGACGGAAACGCCGGACCCGGCGGGCTTGACTCTATCCCCACTACAGGCTTTTCAATCGCCGCATCGACCTGCTGCTGCCACGACCTGCTGCTGCCACGACCATGAGCCACTCGCACACGCCTCCCGACGCCCTTGCCGGCGATTGCGGTGCCTGCAGCCCGCGCGCGCAGGCCACGACGCGTCGCCACGCCCACGACCATGGCCACGACCACGGCCACGATCACGGCCACGATCACGACCACGATCACGCCTCGGGGCACGACCACGATCACGCCGAGGTCGGCATGCCGGCGCTGGCCGCGGCCCTCGTGCTCGCGGTGGGCGCAGAACTTCTGCACTTCTTCGCCCCCGACACCCTGCCCTGGCGTGCCGCGGGCATGGGCGTGGCCCTGGGGGCGATCGCGCTCGCGGGCTTGGGCGTGTACCGCAAGGGCTTGCAGGCGCTCGTGCGCGGGCGGCTGAACATCAACGCGCTGATGACGGTGGCGGTGACCGGCGCCTTCGTCATCGGGCAGTGGCCCGAGGCGGCGATGGTGATGGCGCTCTACTCGATCGCCGAGGCGATCGAGGAGCGCGCGGTCGGCCGTGCGCGCAACGCCATCCAGAGCCTGCTCGCGCTCGCGCCCGAGCGCGCCAGCGTGCGCAGCGCCAGCGGCGAGTGGCTTGCGACGCCGGTGGCCGAGGTCGCCTTGGGCGCGCTCGTGCGCGTCAAGCCCGGCGAACGCGTGCCGATGGACGGCATCGTGCGCGAAGGCAGCACCAGCATCGACCAGGCCAGCGTCACCGGCGAGAGCATCCCGGTCGACAAGGGCGTGGGCGATGCCGTCTTCGCCGGCACGATCAACGCCTTCGGCAGCTTCGTCTTCGAGGTCACGGCGCTGGCCGCGAACTCGACGCTCTCGCGCATCATCCACGCCGTCGAGCAGGCGCAGGCCACGCGCGCGCCGACGCAGGGCTTCGTCGAGCGCTTTGCCGCCGTCTACACGCCCGCGGTGTTCGTCATCGCGCTGGCGGTCGCCGGGCTCGGGCCGCTGCTCATGGGCTGGGGCTGGCTGGACGCGATCTACAAGGCACTCGTGCTGCTGGTCATCGCCTGCCCCTGCGCGCTGGTGATCTCGACGCCGGTGAGCATCGTCAGCGCGCTGGCCGCGGCGGCGCGGCGCGGCATCCTCGTCAAGGGCGGCATCCACCTCGAGCAGGCGCGCGGCCTGCGCGTGATCGCGCTGGACAAGACCGGCACCGTCACCGAGGGCAAGCCGCGGCTGGTGGACTGGACGCCGCTGGCAGAGGGCGCGGACAAGGCGCGCATCGAGCACATCGCCTACGCGTTGGCGGCGCATTCGGACCACCCGGTCTCCCGCGCGATCGCCGCCGGCCTGTCATCGAACCGGACCGAAGCGCGCGCCTTCACCGCGCTGCCCGGGCGCGGCGTGCAGGCCGAGGTCGACGGCCGCGTGCTCGTGCTCGGCAACCACCGCCTGATCGAGGAGCGCGGCCAGTGTTCGCCTGCGCTCGAGGCCACCTTGTTCGAGCACGAGCGCGCCGGGCGCACCGTGACGCTGCTGGCCGACGAGGCGGGCGTGATCGCGCTGTTCGCGGTCGCCGACACCCTCAAGCCGCATGCGCGCGAAGCGGTGGTGGCGCTGCGCACGCTCGGCATCGAGGCGGTGATGCTCTCCGGCGACAACCAGGCCACGGCCAGCGCGGTGGCGCACGAAGCCGGCATCACCGAGGCGCGCGGCAACCTGCTGCCCGCCGACAAGCTGCAGGCGATCGAGGCGCTGCAGCGCGCGCACGGCCCGACGGCGATGACCGGCGACGGCATCAACGACGCGCCGGCGCTGGCGCGCGCCGACATCGGCATCGCCATGGGCGGCGCCGGCACCGACACGGCGATGGAGGCCGCCGACGTCGTCGTCATGAACGACGACCTGCGCCGCATCGCGGAACTCGTGCGCCTGTCGCGCGCCACGCACGCCGTGCTGTGGCAGAACATCGCGCTCGCGCTGGGCATCAAGGCCGCGGTGCTGGTGCTGGCGCTGCTCGGCACGGCGACGATGTGGATGGCCGTCTTCGCCGACATGGGCGCCAGCCTGCTGGTGGTCGGCAACGGGCTGCGGCTGCTGCGCCGCCTGCCGCGGACCTGAAGGAGTCCGTGGGGGCCGCAGGGGTCCGCGGGGCGCACGGCGTCGGGCTTCGTATCATCGGCGCGCACGATCTGCCCCGACGAACCCGTGAACCCGCCCGCCCGTCCTCCGGACTCCCGCTTCCTCGACACCCGCGTTCCGGCGCCCATCATCGCGGCCCTGCTGGGCGGCGCGATGAAGGCGTACCGGATGCTGGGCGAGGTCGGCATCGACCCGACGCCGCTGCGCATGCACCTGGGCATCACGCTCGCGCAGTTCAGCGCCTTGCTCGTGCTGGCGGCAGTGGCCAGCCTCTGGCGCGCGCGCACGACCATCGATCCGCTGCACCCCGCGCGCGCCACCGCGCTCGTCACCGTGGGCGCGTTCCGCTTCACGCGCAACCCGATGTACCTGAGCCTGCTGCTTCTGCTCGTGGCCTACGCGATCCGCATCGACTCGCTGCTCGTCTGGCTCGCGCCGCTGGCCTACTTCGCCTACGTGACGCGCTTTCAGATCCTGCCCGAGGAGCGCATCCTGCGCGGCAAGTTCGGCGAGGCCTTCGACGCCTACCGCGCCGGCACGCGGCGCTGGATCTGATCGGCTGCCGGCGGCAGCAGCGCAAGCGGTGCGAGCGTGCGCTCGACCGCCTCGGCCCAGCCGCGGTTGGCTGCGGGGCTGGCCGGGCTCGGGTGCAGGATCTGCGCCACCTGCACGCGCGCGGCAAGCTCGGGCTCGACCAGGCCGGCGGCCAGCACGCCGCGCGCGCAGCGCTCGGCGAAGGCGCCGACGCCGATCAGCCACTGCGGCTGCAGCGCGGCCAGCGCCGCGGCGAGGTGGCGGTCACAGGCCGCGGCCACCGCCTCGCGCTCGGCGCGCGGCAGCTTGTCGGGCGTGAGGTTGCGCCCGCTGTCGGCGAGGAAGACGAGCGGGCAGTAGTTGAGCACGAACCAGTCGGCGAAGAAGGCCTCGGCGCTGCCGAAGCGCGCCTGCGCCCAGCCCCAGAGCCGCCTGCCGCTGACTTCGGAGCGCGTGCAGGCGAAGCCCTCGATCGGGCGCCGCGGATGCTCGTGCGGCGGGCGCTGCACGGTCGCCTCGATGCCCATCCAGTCGCGCACGGCGGCCACCTCGCCGAAGGGCACGCCGGTCTGCATCATGCCGAAGGGACCCGGGTTCATGCCCAGCAGGACGACGCGCTTGCGCGTGCCGCCGAAGCGCTCGACGTAGCGCGCATAGGGCTCGCGCGCGTACTGCAGCGGGTCGTAGACATGCGCAACAGGCGGTGCAAAGCGCAGCGCGGCGAGCGTGCGCGACATCGTGTCCGCGGCCTCGAGCAGCCGCGTCGCGACCGCGCCGCTCACGCCAGCGAGCGGTCGCCGAAGACGCGCTCGACGGCGGCGTCGATGACGATGCCGCAGGCGCTGTACATCAGCGAGCCGATCAGCGCCGCGGCGAAACCCTGCACGTGCAGGCTGGGCAGCAGCGAGGCCGCGGCCCAGAACATCAGCGCGTTGATGACGAAGAGGAAGAGCCCAAGCGTGAGCAGCGTCACCGGCAGCGTCAGCACCACCAGCAGCGGCCGCACCAGCGTGTTGAGCAGCCCGAGCACGAAGGTCGCGGCGAGCGCGGCGCCGAAGCCGCTGATCTCGACGCCGTCGTAGACCTGGTCCACCAGCAGCAGCGCGGCGGCCAGCAGGATCCAGCGTGCAATGATCTTGACCATGCGGGGAGCTTAACAGCCCGGCCCGGCCTCGATGCCGGCCTCGATCCGCGCGATGAACGCCACAGAGATGCCACGATGAGCTCCCCGATCGCCTCATCCGCCAGCCCAGGGGGCGTGTCCGAACCGCCCTGGCACGCGCTGTCGCCCGAGGCCGCGGCAGCGCGCGCGGGGGTCGATCCGGCGCGCGGCCTGGACGCCGGCGCGGTGCTGCGCCGCCGCGCCATGCACGGCGAGAACGCGCTGCCCAAGCCGCCGCCGCCGCGGGGCTGGCAACTGCTGCTGCGCCAGTTCCGCAGCCAGCTGGTCTACCTGCTGCTCGTGGCCGCGCTGCTGGCGCTGGCGCTTGGCGAGCATGGCGACGCGGCGGTGATCGTCGCCGTCGTGCTCGTCAACGCGGCCGTCGGCAGCGTGCAGGAGCGGCGTGCCGAGCGCTCGATGGCGGCGCTGCGCCGCCTCTCGGTGCAGCGCGTGCGCGTGCTGCGCGATGGCGTCGAGCAGGAGCTGGCGGCACGCGAGCTGGTGCCCGGCGACCTGCTGCTGCTGGCCGCAGGCGACGCGGTGCCCGCCGATGCGCGCGTGCTCGACGCCGCCAGCCTGCAGGTGGCCGAGGCGGCGCTCACCGGCGAGTCGCTGCCGGTGGAGAAGGGCAGCGCGGCGCTGCCGCTGGACACGCCGCTGGCCGATCGGCAGAGCATGCTCTACGCCGGCACGCACGTGACCAGTGGCCGCGCGCGGGCGCTCGTCACCGCCACGGCAGGCCGGACCGAGGTCGGCGCCATCGCGCGTCTCACGGAGGCTGCCGAGGAGCCCGCGACGCCGCTGCAGCAGCGCCTGGCGCGCTTCGGGCGCGCGCTGGTGCTGGCGGCGCTGGCGCTCTTCGCGCTGGTCGTCGCGCTGGGGCTTGCGCGCGGCCTGCCGCTGGGCGAGCTGCTGATGGTGGCGATCAGCCAGATGGTCTCGGTGGTGCCCGAGGGCCTGCCGGTGGCGCTGACGATCGCGCTGGCCGTGGGCATGCAGCGCCTGGCCGCGCGCGGGGCGATCGTGCGCCGGCTCGCCGCGGTCGAGACGCTGGGCTGCACCACCGTCATCTGCACCGACAAGACCGGCACCCTGACGCGCAACGAGATGATGGTGCGCCGCCTGTGGCTGCCGCGGCCCGGCGCGGGCCGCACGCTGCAGGTCGAGGGCAGCGGCTACGCGCCGCAGGGCCGCCTGCTGCAGGACGGCCAGGCGCCGGACGAGGCGACGATCGCCGCGCTGCAGCCGCTGCTGCAGGCGGCGGTGCTCTGCAACGACGCGCAGCTCCTCGCGGGCGATGCGGCGCAGCCCGCCGTGCTGGGCGACCCGACCGAGGCGGCGCTGCTGGTGCTGGCGGCCAAGGCCGGGGTCGACGTGCAGGGGCTGCGCCAGCGCGCGCCGCGCGAGGCCGAGCTGCCCTTCGACCCCGACCTCAAGCTGATGGCCACCCGCCACCGCATGGACGAGGCGCCGCGGCGGGTCTGGATCAAGGGCGCGCCCGAGGCCGTGCTGCGCCTGTGCGCCGACGCGGCGCCGCTGCTGCAGCGGGCGCGCGAGGAGGCCGACGCGATGGCCGCGCAGGCGCTGCGCGTGCTCGCCTTCGCGCAGGTCGAGGACGACGCGCTCGACGCCGCGGCGGGTGTTCGGGCGCTGCACGGGCGCGCGCGGCTGCTCGGCCTTGCCGGGCAGATCGACCCGCCGCGGCCCGAGGTCGCGCAGGCGGTGGCGCAGTGCCGCCGCGCCGGCATCCGGCCGGTGATGGTGACCGGCGACCACAAGCTCACGGGCCTGGCGATCGCGCGCGAGCTGGGCATCGCCACAGGCGCCGATCGCGCGCTCGACGGCCCCGAGCTGGCGGCGCTGGACGAGGCCTCGCTGCGCCGCGCGCTGCCTGCGGTGGCCGTCTTCGCGCGCGTGCAGCCGGCGCAGAAGCTGCGCATCGTGCAGGCGCTGCAGGACGGCGGCGAGGTGGTGGCGATGACCGGTGACGGCGTCAACGACGCGCCGGCACTGGCCGCCGCCGACGTCGGCGTGGCGATGGGCATCACCGGCACCGAAGTCGCCAAGTCGGCCGCCGCCATCGTCGTCACCGACGACAACTTCGCGACCCTCGTCGGCGCGGTGGCGCAGGGGCGCGTCGTCCACGCCAACGTGAAGAAGCTGGTGCTCTTCCTCGTCTGCACCTCCGTCGACGAGATCCTGCTGCTGCTGCTGGCGCTGCTGGCGGGCTGGCCGCTGCCGCTGCTGGCGGTGCAGATCCTCTGGCTCAACGTCGTCACCGAAGGCACGCTGACGCTCAACCTGGCGCTGGAGCCGCCCGAGGGCGGCGAGATGCGGCGCGCCCCGGTGCCGCGGCGCGCGCCGCTGCTGGGCCGCGAGCAGATCGGGCGCGTGGCCCTGCTGGCGGGCAGCGCGGCCCTCGTCGGCCTGGCCTGGTTCGGCTGGCGCCTCGCGCAGGAGGTGCCGTTGGTGCGGGTGCGCACCGAAGTCTTCACGCTGGTGGCGCTGACGCAGTGGTTCAACGTGCTGAATGCCCGCTCGGCGAGCGCGTCGGTGCTGCGCCCGGGCCTGCCGCGCAACCGCTGGCTGCTGGCCGGGCTGGCGCTGTCGGTGCTGCTGCAGGCGCTGGTACTCTACGCGCCACCGCTCAACGCGCTCTTCCACACGGTGCCGCTGCCGCCGTCGACCCTGCTGGCGCTGCTCGCGCTGGCCAGCCTGGTGCTGTGGGTCGAGGAGGCCCGCAAGATGCTCGTCCGCAGGCAAGCCCGATGAATCCGCCCGCCATGCCGCCCGCCATGCCGCCCGCGATGCCGCCTGCCATGCCGCACGCGATGCCGAATGTCGCGTCGAACCCGGCAGCGAACCCCGCAGCGAACCCCGCACCGAACGCCAGGCCGCTGGCCCATGTGCTTGCCGCCACCGACTTTTCCGGCGCCGCGCGCCGAGCCGCCGACCGCGGCGCGCGCCTGGCGCGCGAGCGCGGCGCCGCCTTCTCGCTGATGCACGTCACCGAGGCGGGGACGCTTGGCGAGCTGCGCCGCTGGCTGGGCAGCGGCCACGCGATGGAAGCGCGGCTGCTGGAGGACGCGCGCAGGCAGTTGCGGGTGCTCGCCGACGCGCTGGTCGGCACCAGCGAGCTCACCGTGCGCACGGTCGAGGCCGCCGGCCCGGTGGTCGAGGAGATCGTGCAGGAGCTCGAGCGGCTGGACGCCGCGCTGCTCGTCGTCGGCGCGCGCGGCGCGGGCTTCATGCGCCGGCTGCTGCTGGGCACGACCTCCGAGCGGCTGCTGCGGCGCGTCAACCGGCCGGTGCTGGTGGTGCGCCAGAGCGCGCACGAGGGCTACCAGCGCGCGCTGGTGGCGCTGGATTTCTCGCCTTCCTCGCAGCGCGCGCTGGCGCTGGCGCGCGAGGTGGCGCCGCGCGCGCGCCTGCTGCTGCTGGCGGCCTTCCAGGTGCCCTTCGAGGAGAAGCTGCGCTTTGCCGGCGTCGACGACGCGACCATCGAGCACTACCGCCAGCAGGCCCGCGCGCATGCGGTGCAGGCCTTGCACGGGCTGGCCGCGGGGCAGGGCCTGGCGCCCGGCGACTACGAGGCCCTCATCGTCGAGGGCGAGGCCTCGCAGCGCATCCTCGAGCAGGAGCAGGAGCGCGACTGCGACCTCGTCGTGCTCGGCAAGCATGGCCGCTCGGCCGGCGAAGACCTGCTGCTGGGCAGCGTGACCCAGCACGTGCTGGGCGAAGGCAGCGCGGACGTGCTCGTGTGCACGCCCGCGCCCGCCGCGCGGGCCGGCCTTCAGGGCCAGTCGGCGTAGCTGGCCGGCACGGCGGCACGGCCGGCGGCGGCCTGAGCGCGCGCGTGCGCCCGCCAGGCCGAGGGGCTCTGCTGCAGCCAGCGCTTGAAGAAGCGGCTGAAGTGGCTGGTGCTGCCGAAGCCCAGGTCCACCGCGACGCGCTCGATGGCCAGGTCGGTGCCGGCCAGCAGGCTGCAGGCTTCGCGCACGAGGCGCTGGTGCACCAGCTCGAGCGGGCTGCGGCCGAGGCTGCCGCGGCAGAGCTCGTGCAGCCGGTCGGTGGAGATGCCGAGCTCGGCGGCGTAGCGCGACAGCCGCCAGTGCGCGCGGTACTGCGCCTCGACCAGATGGCGAAAGCGCAGCAGCCGCGGCGCCACCGCAGCGGCCGCTGGCCCTTCGTCGCCCGCGCTGCTGGAGAGGCGCCACAGCATCACCAGCAGCAGCGTGAGGTGGGCGAGCAGATAGGGCGTCGACGCCTGCGCCTCGCGACGCGACTCGGACTCGATGGCCAGCAGCGAGCGCACCAGCTCCTCGCGCGCGGCCGGCTCCGCAGCGGTGATCGCGCAGCGGCGCAGGCTGACCTGGCGCAGCGCCGCCATCGCCGGGCGCTCGCCCATCGCGGCCGCCAGCAGCGAGTCGCCGACGCCGACCCGCACGCCCGCGCTACCCGCGGCCACGGACAGCGTGCGTCCGCTGCCGGCGGGCATCCAGACGACGTCGTGCATGCGCAGCGGCAGCTCGCCCTCGTCGTGCAGGAGCCGGCCGCTCCCACTCTGCAGGTGGATCGCATGCGAGAGGCCGCGCTCGAGCGTCCAGCGCTGGCCGTGCAGCGCCGGCACGATGCGCTGGGCGATGACGCTGGGGCTGGCCGGGTCGGGCGGGCGCGGGCGTGGGTGCGGCGTTGCAGGCATGAGGGCAGGCCTTGGGGGCGATGGCCGCGCGCGGGTGCAGCGGGGCGCGGCCGGGGTGCGGCGGCTGAATGCGCAGCGTTCCCGTGGAAAACCCCGAGAGGCTGCGCCAGGAAACGACAAATCGACACCGGATTCTTGCATCGCCCGCAGGCGCAGCCTCATCGATAGTCCGCCCCAGGCGTCGGCGCCTGGGGCGCGCCGCCCCAGCACGCTCCCCGCCTGTGCCCCCTGCGCACCCTGACACGAAGGAGACTTGCCATGGATGTCGTGCCGCTGATGATCGATGGACGCGATGTCGCCGCCAGCGGCGGCGCCAGCTTCGAACGCCTGGACCCGGTGCGCGGCGAGCCGGCGTCGCGAGCCGCGGCCGCCACTGCGGCCGACGCGCAGGCAGCAGCCAACGCCGCGGCAGCGGCCTTCCCGGCCTGGTCGGCGCTGGCGCCGGGCGAGCGGCGTGCCCTGCTCAACCGCGCCGCCGACCTGCTGCTGGAGCGCACGCCGGATTTCGTCAAGGCGATGGCCGCCGAGATCGGCGCTGCGCCCATGTGGGCCGGCTTCAACTGCAAGCTGGCCGCCGGCATGCTGCGCGAGGCGGCGGCGCTGGTGACGCAGATCCACGGCGAGGTGATCCCGTCGGACACGCCGGGCATGCTCTCGATGGCGCTGCGCCAGCCCGCGGGCGTGGTGCTGGGCATCGCGCCCTGGAACGCGCCGGTGATCCTCGGCGTGCGCGCGCTGGCCACGCCGCTGGCCTGCGGCAACACCGTGGTGCTCAAGGCCTCGGAGGTCTGCCCGCGCACGCACTGGCTGATCGGCGACGTGCTGCGCGCGGCCGGCGTGCCGCCGGGCGTCGTCAACGTCGTCAGCAACGCGCCGCAGGACGCGCCCGCGGTCGTCGACGCGCTGATCGCGCATCCGGCGGTGCGCCGGGTGAACTTCACCGGCTCCACCCGCGTGGGCCGGCTGATCGCCGAGAGCTGTGCGCGCCAGCTCAAGCGGGTGCTGCTCGAGCTCGGCGGCAAGGCGCCGCTGCTGGTGCTGGACGACGCCGACCTCGACGCCGCGGTGCAGGCCGCGGCCTTCGGCGCCTACATGAACCAGGGCCAGATCTGCATGAGCACCGAGCGCCTGATCGTCGACGCCAAGGTCGCCGACGAGTTCGTCCTGCGGCTGGCGCAGAAGGCGCGCACACTGCGCGCGGGCCTGCCCGGCGCGGCCGGCTGCGCGCTCGGGGCGATGGTCGGCCGCGAGGCGGTGCAGCGCGTGCGTGCCCTCATCGACGACGCGCTGGCCAAGGGCGCGACCCTGGTGGCCGGCGGCGAGAGCGAGGGCACGATCATGCAGCCGGCGCTGCTGGACCATGTCACGCCCGCGATGCGCTTCTACCGCGAGGAGTCCTTCGGCCCGCTGGTCGGCGTCGTGCGCGTGCAGACCGTGGAGGAGGCCGTCACGGTCGCCAACGACAGCGAGTACGGGCTGTCCTCCGCGGTGTTCGGGCGCGACGTCAACCGGGCGCTGGCGGTGGCGCGGCAGATCGACGCCGGCATCTGCCACGTCAACTCGGCCACCGTGCACGACGAGGCGCAGATGCCCTTCGGCGGCAGCAAGGGCAGCGGCTACGGCCGCTTCGGCGGCCGCGCCGGCATCGAGGAGTTCACCGAGCTGCGCTGGGTCACCGTGCAGACGACGCCCGCGCACTACCCGATCTGAAGTCGGCGGGCACGGCGCGACGCACGCGGCGCGCTGCGCCTGCCTCGGGCATGATGAGGCGGCGCGGGCCCTTGCGCCGCGCGCACACCCACAACCTTCGGCTGCCGCAAGGCCGGCTACAGATCCGCACCCCATGAAGAAGCTCGACAACCGACATGCCCTCATCACCGGTGGCGCCGGCAGCATCGGCCTGGCCACGGCCCGGCTCTTCTGCGCCGAGGGCGCGCGCGTGACCCTGACCGACCTGCCCGGCGCGGCGCTCGAGGCCGCGCTGGCGGCGCTGCCCGCAGGCCGTGCGCAGGCCCTGCCGCACGACGTGACGCGCAGCGACGCGTGGCAGCGCGTGCTGCGCGAGGCCGTGGCGCGCTTCGGCCCCATCGACGTGCTCTTCAGCAACGCCGGCAACAGCGGCGTGATGGCGCCCGTGGTCGACTACCCCGAGGACGTCTTCGACAGCGTCATCGCCGTGCACGTGCGCGGCGCCTTCCTCGCCTGCAAGTACGGCCTGCCGGCGATGCGCGACGGCGGCAGCCTCGTCATCTGCTCGAGCGTGGCCGGCAAGCGCGGCGACCCCGGCGTGTCGGCCTACATCACCGCCAAGCACGCGCAGATCGGCCTCATGCGCAGCGTCTCCAAGGAGGCCGCGGCGCGCGGCATCCGCGTCAACAGCGTGCATCCCGGGCCGGTCGACAACGGCTTCCAGCAGGACCTCGAGCAGCGCCTCTCGGGCGTGCTCGGGCGCGACGCGACGCAGTTCTTCGACGAGATGATTCCGCTCGCCCGCCACGCCCGGCCCGAAGAGATCGCGCGCTCGGTGCTTTATCTCGCCAGCGACGACAGCAGCTTCAGCACCGGCAGCACCCTGATGGTGGACGGGGGCATGAACGTCTGAGTCCGAGTCCAAGCACCCAACCACCCGGCCGCGCCGCACCCGAGGGTGCTGCAGAAGAAGAACGTGCGCGCGGCGGCTTGCATGCAACCTGGAGACACGTCATGAGCCAAGTCATTTCCCGTCGCAGACTGGTCGGCACCCTCGGTGCCGGCACCGCTGCGCTCGCCGCCCCGAGCTGGGTGCGCGCGCAGCGCGCGTCGATCAAGGTCGGCTGGGCGATCTCGAAGACCGGCCCCTTCTCCGGGGGTGCCGGGGTCACGCAGTGGCCCAACTACCTGCTGTGGATCAAGGACGTCAATGACGCCGGGGGTCTGAGCGTCGACGGCCGCAAGCTCAAGCTCGAGCACATCGAGTACGACGACCGCAGCCAGTCCGAGGAGGCGGTGCGCGCCTGCGAGCGCCTCGTCAGCCAGGACAAGGTCGACATCATGCTGCCGCCCTGGGGCACCGGCCAGAACCTGGCGGTGGCGCCGATCTTCGCGCGCGGCGGCTTTCCGATGATGACCTGCAGCATGGCCAGCGACCGCATCGCCGAGGTCGTCAAGCGCTGGCCCAACGTGTTCTCGCTGCTCAACACCTCGACGGTCTATGCCGAGGCCCTGGTCGCCGTGCTGAGCAAGGCGCGCGCGGCCGGCCAGATCAACGACCGCGTGGCCGTCGTGCACGCCACCGAGCAGTTCGGCATCGAGCTGGCCAACGCCGCGCGCCGCGCGCTGAAGGCGGCCAAGTTCGAGCTCGTCTACGACGCCGGCTACCCGATGAGCACGCAGGACCTGACGCCGGTGATCAGCGAGGCGCAGCGCGCCAACCCGGACGTCTTCGTGGGCTTCAGCTACCCGCCCGACACCATCGCGCTGGCCGAGACCTCGCGCGTGCGCGGCTTCAATCCCAAGGTCTTCTACACCGCGGTGGGCACCTTCTTCCCGATGTACAAGCAGCGCTTCGGCGAAGCCGCCAACGGCGTCATGGGCATCGGCGGCTGGAACCCCGACAGCGACGTGCTCAAGGCCTACATCCAGCGCCACGTCGCGATGTTCAAGCGCGAGCCCGACCGCTGGGGTTCGTCGATGATGTACGCCGGCCTGCAGGCCATGGGCCAGGCCATCGAGAAGGTCGGCCTGAACAACGCCGAGATCGTCAAGCAGCTGCGTGGCAACAGCTTCGACACGGTGCTGGGCAAGCTCGACTTCGACCAGAACAACATCCGCAAGGGCGGCTGGTTCGTCGGGCAATGGCAGGACGGCGACTTCTACGGCATCGCCCCCGACCTGCCGGGCGTGCACAGGACGATCCTGCCCAAGCCGGCCTGGAAGTCCTGATCCCCGCGCCCTGACCCGCCCTTGCCGGAGCACGCCGGATGCCGCTGCTCGACGCCTTGCTCACGGGCCTGACCCTGGGCGGCATGTACGCGCTCGTCGCACTGGGTCTCAATATCCAGTTCGGCGTGGCGCGCATCATGAACCTCTCCTATGGCGAACTGATGATCGCGGCGGCCGTGCTGGCCTTCGTGCTGTTCGCCCAGCACGGCGTCTCGCCGCTGCTGACGCTCGTGCTGATGCTGCCGCTGGCGGCGCTGGTGGGCTGGGCGATCTACGGCCTGGCGCTGATGCCGCTGGTGCGCCGCGCGCCCAACCGCGATGCCCTCGAGGCCGACAGTCTGCTCGGCACCTTCGGGCTGCTGTTCATCGTGCAGGGCGTGATGCTGGTGCTGGTCGGCGGCAGCTACCTGAGCTATTCCTTCCTGGCGATCCCGGTGCCGGTGCTCGGCACGACGCTTGCCGCCAACCGCGTGCTGGCGCTGGCGATGGCGATCGTCCTGGGCGTGCTGGTCTGGCTGCTGCTGATGCGCACGCGCATCGGCACCGCGATCCGCGCGGTCTCGGCCGATCCGGTGTCGGCGCAACTCGTGGCCATCGACGTGCGCCGGCTGGCGGCCGCGGCGTTCGCGCTCGGGACGGTGCTCGCCGGGGTGGCCGGGGTGCTGGTCAGCATGTTCCTGACCTTCAGCGCGACGATGGGCGTGCTCTTCACGATGAAGGCGCTGATCGTCGTCATCATGGGCGGCATCGGCAACATGGCCGGCACCGTCGTCGCGGCGCTGATGCTCGGCCTCGTCGAGGCGCTGGTGGGCACCTTCGTCGACCCGGGTCTGACGCTCGCGGCCAACTACGCGCTCTTCCTGCTGGTGCTGCTGTTCCGGCCCGCGGGCCTCTTCGGCAAGGTGGCGCGATGAAGACCCGCACCCTGCTCGGCGGCATCGCCGTCGTCGCCGTCTTCGTGCTGCTGGGCCTGGCGCCGGGGCTTGGCAACGACTACACGACCTCGCTGCTGATCAACCTGCTGCTCTACGGCGTGCTGGCCACGGCCTGGGGCCTGTTCTGCGGCACCACGCGCTATATCTCGCTGGCCACCGTCGCCTTCTTCGGCGTGGGCTCCTACACCGTCGCGGTGCTCGGCGAGCAGCTCGCCTGGCCGCTGGTGCTGCTGGTCGCCGCCGCCATCGGCGCGGTGCTCTCGCTGCTGGTCGGGCTGGTGACGCTGCGGCTTGCCGGCACCTACTTCGTCATCTTCACCTTCGGCATGACCGAGCTGCTGCGACAGGTCGTGAACTGGTACGAGAGCAAGGTCGCCGGCTCGGTCGGGCGCTATGTCTTCGTCGACGCCGCCACGCCCGGGTTCATCTACGGCCAGTTGCTCGTGTTGTTCGCGCTCGTGCTGCTCTTTGGCTGGTGGCTCGGGCGTTCGCGGCTGGGCTTTGCGCTGCGCCTGGTCGGCGAGGACGAGCAGGCCGCGCGCCACTGCGGCGTCGACACCACGCGCACCAAGCTCATCACCTTCACGCTGAGCTCGGTCATCATGGTGCTGGCCGGCGCCATCGTCGCGCCGCGCTGGACCTACATCGACCCGGCGATCGCCTTCAACGCGATCGTCTCCTTCCAGGTCGTCATCATGGCGCTGCTCGGCGGCACCGCGCGCTTCTGGGGGCCGGTGCTCGGCGTCGTGCCGCTGGTGCTGCTCTTCGAGCTGCTGGTCAAGTACTTGCCCAACCACTCGTCGATCGTGCTGGGCGTGGTCTTCCTGCTGATCGTCTACGCGCTGCCGCGCGGCGTCGTCGGCTTCCTGCTCGAGCGCGGGCGACGTCCCGGGGGGCAGGCATGAGTGCGGCGGTTCGTCACCACGCACCCGACCCCGCAGCGCGCCGCCCGCTGCTGCAGGTGCAAGGCCTCGCGCGCGCCTTCGGCGGCCTGCGGGCGGTCGATGCGCTGTCCTTCGACGTGGCTGCCGGCGAGATCGTCGGCCTGCTGGGCCCCAACGGTTCAGGCAAGACGACGGCGCTGAACCTGATCAGCGGGGCGCTCAGGCCCGACGGCGGCTCGGTGCGCTTCCAGGGCCTGGAGCTGGCGGGCCAGCCGGCGCACCGCATCGTGCGCGCGGGCATCGCCCGCACCTTCCAGCTGGTGCGCGTCTTCCAGAGCATGACGGTGCTGCAGAACGTGCAGGCCGGCCTGATGTTCGGCGCAAGCAGGGGCGCGGGCGCGGGCTTGGACCCCGGCGACGCGCAGCTGCTGCTCGGGCAGGTCGGCCTCGCCGGGCAGGCCGCGCGCCGCGCCGACGAGCTGACCTACATCGACCAGAAGCGCCTGGAGCTTGCGCGTGCGCTTGCGCTGCGGCCGCGCCTGCTGCTGCTGGACGAGTGGCTCGCCGGCCTGAATCCCTCGGAGCTGGTCGAGGGCGTGGCGCTGATCCGCTCGCTGCACGCGCGCGGCATGACGGTGCTGATGGTCGAGCACGTGATGGACGCGATCCGCACGCTGTGCGACCGCTGCGTGGTGATGAGCTCGGGCGCCCGGATCGCCGAGGGCACGCCCGCCGAAGTGCTTTCCGATCCGAAGGTGGTGCAGGCCTACCTCGGCGATGACGATCTCGAGGCCGCGCATGTTTGAGGTGAAGGGCATGTCGGCGGCCTACGGGCTGCACCGTGCGCTGGACGAGGTCGGCCTGCGCGTGGGCGAGCACGAAGTGGTGGTCATGCTCGGTGCCAACGGCGCGGGCAAGACCACGCTGCTGAAGGCGATCGCCGGCCTGGTGGCCGCCACCCCGGCCTCGCGCATCGAACTCGCCGGGCAGTCGCTGCACGCGCTGCCGGCGCGGCTGCGGGTGGAAGCCGGCATCGCGCTGGTGCCCGAGGGGCGCGGCATCTTCGGCGAGCTGACGGTGCGCGAGAACCTCTCGCTCGGCGCCTATCCCCGGCGCGCGCGCGCCGACGAGGCTGCCAACCTGGAACGCGTGCTGAGCCTGTTTCCACGGCTGGCCGAACGCCTGACGCAGACGGTGCGCACGATGAGCGGGGGTGAGCAGCAGATGGTGGCGATCGGTCGCGCGCTGATGTCGGCGCCGCGGCTGCTGCTGCTGGACGAACCCTCGCTCGGGCTCGCGCCGCTGATGTGCATGGAGCTGTTCCGGGCGCTGAAGCAGGTGCGCGCGACGGGCGTCAGCATCCTGCTCGTCGAGCAGAACGCCAAGCGCAGCCTCGCCATCGCCGATCGCGGCTACCTGCTCGAGAACGGCCGCATTGCCGGCGAGGGCAGCGCGCAGCAACTGCTGGCCGATCCCGCGGTGCAGGCCGCCTATCTGGGCGGCTAGACCCTGCGGTGCGGCAACGTGCCGCACGGCGCCGATGCGCCACCTGCAACACCGAGGCCGGGCCGGGCTCAGGGTCGATCCCAGGGTCGATGCCGTTGACGCTCCACGCGTTTTTCGTCAACATACGTTTACGAAAAACAAGGTGCTTGCGATGCCGGGGCCGATCGGCCATGCGCCGCAGGACGCCGTCCACGAGACGAGGACCCGGTGACATCCGAAGCCCCAAGCGCAACGCCCCTGCCCGACGCCATCGTCGCCATCGCCACCGGCTACATGGGCGCCAAGCAACTGGCCGCGTCGCACCGCGCGGGCCTCTTCGCGGCGCTGCGCGAGGGGCCGCTGGACCTGCCCGCGCTGGCCGCGGCGACGGCGCTTGCGCCGCGCATGGCGCGCATCCTCGCCGACAGCATGAGCGCGCTCGGGCTGCTCACGCGCACGCAGGGCCGCTACGCGCTGCGGCCGGACAGCGCGCGCTACCTGAGCGGCGCGGGCGCCGGTCCCGATCTCGGCGCCTTCCTGCGCTTCCTCGACGGCATCAGCCACCCGCACTGGGTCGCCGCCTTCGACGGCACGGTGCAGAGCTGCCGTGCCGGCGCGCTCGATCTCTCCGGCGCGCGCTGGACGAGCTTCCTGGCCGGCGTCATGAACTACAACGCGCTGCACGCGGCGATGCTCGCGCGCGAGTACGACTTCGCGCGCCATCGCCGCCTGCTCGACTTCGGCGGCCTCGCGCCCGACTTCGCCATCGCCGCCATGCAGGCCAACGCGCAGCTCGCGACGCGCTTCGTCTTCGACCCCGACTTCGTCGCCGCCGTGCAGGAGCGCGTCGACGCCGCGGGCCTTGCCGCGCGCTGCCGCGTCGAAGGCGCGAAGACCGAACAGGCGCAGCCCGAAGGCGCGCACGACCTGGTGATGGTCAACCACGTCATCCACCGCTTCACGCCCGAGCAGAACATCGAGATCCTGCGCCGCGCGCGCATGGCCGCGGCGGCCGACGCGCGACTGCTGCTGCTGGATTTCTTCCTCGACGACGACGAGACGCCGCGCGCGCTGGATGCGCTGCATGCCGCGGAGTACCTCGTCATCGACGGCACCGTAGTCCACCCCGAGGCCGAGGTGCGCTTCTGGCTGCAGAGCGCGGGCTGGCACGTCGTGCAGCGGCTGACGCTGCCGGGCTGCCCGCGCGTGCTCGTCGCCGAGGCCGTGCCCGAGATCGTGCTCGACCAGCGCCGCCTGCAGCCCGAGGTGGCGGCGCTGCTGGCGCGCGGCGCGGCCGATGCCGCCGCCGCGGCGATGCCGCTCACCGCGCAGGCCCTGCGCGACACGCTGGCCACCCGCTTCGAACACGCACAGACGATGGCGCCGGTGGCCTCGATCCGCGATCTGCGCGTCGCCGGGCCCGAGGGCGAGGTGCCGGTGCGGCTCTACCTGCCGGCCGCCGACCAGCCGCTGCCGGTCTTCATCTGGCTGCACGGCGGAGGTTGGACCGCGGGCTCGCTGGCCGAGAACGACGTGTGCTGCCGCGCCGTCGCGGCGGCGGCGCAGGTGGCGGTGCTCTCGGTCGACTATCGGCTTGCGCCCGAGCACCCGTACCCGGCGGCACTCGACGACTGCTGGGCGGTGCTCGCCTGGCTGCAGCAGGCCGGCGCAGGCCTCGGGCTGGATGCTGCGCGCGTGGCCGTCGGCGGCGAGAGTGCCGGCGGCAACCTGGCGACCGCCGTCTGCCTGGTCAGCCGCGATGCCGAAGGGCCGGCGATCCGCGCCCAGGTGCTGGTGAGCCCGGTGATGGGCCACCCCGAGGATGGCTACGCGTCCTACGCCGACTACGCCGAGGGCTACGGCATGACCGCGGGCATCATGCACTTCTTCTTCGCGCAGTACGTGCGCGATGCAGGCCAGCTCGACGAGCCCACGCTGCTGCCGCTGCGCGAGCGCGACCTCGCCGGCCTGCCGCCGGCCCTGCTGCTGGCGGCCGAGTGCGACCTGCTGCGCAGCGAGGGCGAGCGCTTCGCCGCGCGGCTGGCCGAAGCCGGCGTGGCGGTGGAGCACAAGACCTATGCCGGCCAGGTGCACTGCTTCTTCGGGCTGAACACGCGCCTGGCCGATGCTGCCGACGCGCACCGCCGCTGCGCCGCGTTCCTGCGCCGGCACCTGCACGGCGAGGCCTGAGCGCAGCCACAGGCGCGGGGCGCGGGCTTCAGGGCTGCTGCAGGCGCAACATGAAGTCCGCCAGATGCTGACGCTGCAGCCGCGTGGTCGAGAACTTGGGGCCGAGCAGGCTCATCATGTTGGCGCCCGCGTTGAGCAGCACCAGTTCGTCGACGAGCTGCTCGTCGGGCAGGGCGCTGCGGATCTCGCCGTCCTCGCGCCCCTGGCGCAGGAAGGCGGCAAGCTGCGTGCGCCAGGCGCGCAGGTGCGTGAGGTACTTGGCATGCAGCTTGGGGCTGTAGAGCGAGACCGACCAGAAGGCCAGCAGCACGCGCGCGGCTTCGATGCGCCGCGCATCCAGCGGCATCGCCGCCAGGCAGAAGGCCTGCAGGCCGGCGAGGCCGCGGCCGTGGTCCTGCGCCACGTAGGAGCTGACGACCGCCAGCGCGCGGTCGTAGGTGGCTTCGATGATGTCGTCCTTGGACGCGAAGTAGCGCTTGAGCGCGCCGTTGGCAAAGCCCGCGGCGGCGGCGATCTCGCGCATCGTCGCCGCCTCGATGCCGCCTTCGACGATCAGCGTCCAGGTCACGTCGACGATGTGGCTGCGGCGCTCGTCGTGGTCGATCAGCTTGGGCATGCGCGTCATTGTGGCATCGCCGCGCCGGACCTCGACGACGCCCGTGTGCGGCTTAATGGTCAACACTAGTAGATTAAAAAACGAGAGGCTTCGATACTTTCTTCCAGGGGTCAACCGCCCCTGCCGGCGCAGAGGTCGGGCGCGCGGGGCGATCGGCCCCGCGCGCAGTCCGGCGCGCTAGGCGAACCCCACACCCAGACCCGGAGACGAACCATGCCCGTGAGATTCAAGCGTGCCGCCGTCGCGGCGGCGGTGGCGAGCGCGCTGCTCGGTCTGTCCCAGGCCGCGCAGGCCGCCGATGCGGCGGACGCGGCGGATGCGGCCGGCGCCGACGGCAAGGACAGGATCGCCGTCGACCGCGTCGTCGTCACCGCGCAGAAGCGCAAGCAGGTGGCGTCGAGCACGCCGCTGGCGCTGTCGGTGATCGGCGGCGACGACCTGAAGGACGCCGGTGCCGTGCGCATCGATGCCCTGAGCGAACTGATGCCCAACGTCGAGATCGCCGAGGGCGACTCCGCGCACGGCATGACGGTGCGCATCCGCGGCGTCTCGTCGAGCGACTTCACCGACAGCGGCGACCCCTCCGCCGCCTTCAACCTCGACGGCATCTACATCGCGCGCCCGCAGGCTCAGGGGTTGAGCTTCTACGATCTCGAGCGCATCGAGGTGCTGCGCGGCCCGCAAGGCACGCTCTACGGCCGCAACGCGACCGCCGGCGCGATCAACGTCATCACCCACAAGCCGGTCTTCCGGCGCGAGGCCGCACTCGGCGCCACGCTCGGCAACCTGAGCGCGCTGCGCCTGGACGGCATGGTCAACCAGCCGCTGGGCGAGGCGCTGGCGCTGCGCGTGGCCTTCGCGCGCAACCGCCGCGACGGCACGCTGGAGAACACGGCCGGCGGCGAGCGCAGCAACGACATCCACGACGACGCTGCGCGCGCGCACCTGCTGGCGCGCCTGGGCAAGGCCAGCACGCTGCTGTTCACCCTGGACACCGCCAGGATCGGCGGAGTCGGCCCGGGGCTGGTGCCCCTGGAGCGCTGGAACGTCGGCCAGAAGCGGGTCTTCGACCCGGTGGTCAAGACGCGCATCGACGACGAGAACAGCGGCGCCGCGCTCGAGTTCAAGCACGACTTCGGCGGCGTCGAGCTGAGCTGGCTGTCGGGCAGCCGCGACCTGAAGCGCAACGAGGACACGGCGCACGGCGAGCTGCCGTTCCCGCTCGTCCTGCACAGCCGCAGCAAGCAGATCTCGCACGAGCTGCGCGTGGCCAACAGCGGCAGCGGCGCGCTGCAGTGGGTGGCCGGCGCCTACGCCTTCCGCGAGAACAGCGTCACCGACTACGTGATCGGCGACCTGCTCGCGCCCGGCGTGGGGCTGCACTGGATCGTCGACCCCACGACCGCGTGGACCAAGGCGCTGTTCGGGCAGGGCACCTATGCCGTGCAGCCCGAGCTGCGGCTGACCGCGGGCCTGCGCTACTCGCGCGACAAGAAGCACCAGGTCGGCACCATGTACGTCGGCGACATGCCCATCCCCTACGGCGCCGACGCCTCGTATTCGAAGGCGAGCTGGCGCCTGGGCGTCGACTACGACGCCTCGAAGACGCTCATGCTCTACGCGAGCCTGGCCACCGGCTACAAGGCCGGCGGCTTCAACCAGGGCAGCGACGACCCGTCCCGGCCCAACTACAACCCGCACCTGGTCTACCAGCCCGAGAACCTGCTGGCCGCCGAGATCGGCGCCAAGGGGCGGCTGCTCGAGGGCCGGCTCTCGTTCAACCTGGCGCTGTTCGACTACGACTACCGCGACCTGCAGCTGAGCGCCGGGCAGCCGCCGAACTCGTCCTCCGGCGCCTTCGCCACGCTCAACGCGGCCAAGGCCTCGGTGCGCGGCATCGAGCTCGATGGCCGCCTGCTCGTCGGCGACGACGACATGCTGACCTACAGCCTGGGCCTGATGCGCTCGAAGTACAAGGGCTACCTCGCCGGCCCGGTGGGCGCGCAGCAGGACTGGAGCGGGCGGCCCCTCGACAACTCGCCCGAGACCAATGTCGCGCTGGGTTGGCAGCACACCTGGTCGCTGCAGGCCGGGGGCAGCCTGACGGCGCGCGTCAACGGCCGCTACAGCTCCAGCTATGTGGTGAGCGACTACAACGCGCCGCGCCAGTTCACGCAGGACGGCTTCACCAAGCTGGACCTGAGCTTGGGCTGGGAGTCGGCCTCGGGCGCGTACGCGGCGCAGCTCTTCGTGAAGAACGCGACCGACAAGACGGTGATCCGCGCCTACTCGGGGCTTGGCGCCAGCGGCGGGCTGATCGTCGGCGACCCGCGCCTCTTCGGCCTGCGCCTGAGCGCGAAATTCTGAAGTGCGGGCCCGCTCGATCATCTTGCGGTGCACCGTGGGACAGGCGCGCGGGCGCGGTCTCGCGCTAGGCTTGCAGCGGGCCCGCGCCCGGCCCGCCGGAAGGGCCCGGGCACGCACCGCCCACGGCCTGGAGACGACAGCATGAACACCCTTCTTCGCGCGCTGCGCGGCGTCCTCGCCGCGGCGCTGGCACTGACCCTCGCGCCGCTGGCCGGCGCCGCCGCGCCGACGCCTTCGACGCCTTCCTCGCCCTCCGCCGCGGCGCCGGTGGCGCTGCGCGTGGGCATCGCGCCCATGCCGGAGTTCGTGCCGGTCTTCATCGGCCTGGAGAAGGGCTACTTCCGCAAGCGCGGGCTGGAGGTGACGCCGCAGCTCATCAGCAATCCGGCCACGGGCACGGTGGCGCTGCAGTCGGACTCGCTGCAGCTCGTGGCCGACAGCGTGACCACGCTGCTGCAGGCCACCGACTCCGGCCTGGACCTGGTCGTCGCCTCGGGCGGCGCCATCGCCAGCAGGAGCGACACCATCTTCGGCCTGCTGGTGAAGAGCGGCTCGACGATCCAGAAGCCCGCCGACTTCGTCGGCCGCAAGATCGGCATGCCCGGCCTCGGCAGCTTCTTCCACGTGCTGACGCGCGAGTGGTTCACGGTGCACGGCGTCGACTACCGCAAGATCAAGTTCGTCGAGGTCGCCTTCCCGCAGCTCGCCGACGTCATGAAGGCCGGCACGGTGGACGCGGTGATGATCGCCGAGCCCTTCCTCACGCGCGCCGTCAAGGCCGGCATCGGCCAGCGCGTCTTTCCATCGCCGCCGACCTGCCCGACGGCCTGCCGCCCTTCGTCTACCTGATGCGGCGCGCCTGGGCGGCCGAACACCCGGGCGTGGCCGCGGCCTTCCAGGCGGCGATGGCCGAGGCGGTGGCCTTCGCCGAGGCCAACCCCGACGCCGCGCGCGAGATCTACGGCCGCAACGTCAAGCTGCCGCCCGAGGCGCTGGCCACCATCCGCATCAGCAAGATGAACGCCACCGTGACGCCCGACCAGATCGAGCGCTGGGACGACATGATGCGGCGCCAGGGCATGCTGCGCAAACCGCTGGACGCGCGGCGCCTGCTGCAGGTGCCCTGAGGAGCAGCGCGCCGATGGCCGAGCCGCTGATCCGCTTCGAGCGCGTGCGCCTGGACTACCAGGGCCGCAACGTGCTGGACGAGCTGAGCCTCGACATCGCCGAGGGCGAGTTCGTCTGCCTGGTCGGCCCCTCGGGCTGCGGCAAGACCACGCTGCTGCGCCTGCTGGCCGGGCTGGTGGCGGCCGACGCCGGGCAGGTGCTGCTGCGCGGGCAGCCCGTGCGCAAGCCCACGCCCGAGGTGGCGGTGGTGTTCCAGGACTACGGCCGCGCGCTGCTGCCCTGGCGCACGGCCGCGGGCAATGTTTCGCTCGCGCTCGAGGCCGCGGGCGTGCCGCGCGTGCAGCGCGAGGCGCGCATCGCCGCGCTGCTGGCCAAGGTCGGCCTGGGCTGCCACGCCGGCAAGTACCCGATGCAGCTCTCCGGCGGCATGCAGCAGCGGCTGCAGATCGCGCGCTGCCTGGCGCAGCAGCCCAAGGTGCTGCTGATGGACGAGCCCTTCGGCGCGCTGGACGCGCTCACCCGCCAGTCGCTGCAGGACGAGGCGCTGGCGCTCGTGCGCGAGACCGGCGCCACGGTGCTCTTCGTCACGCACGACCTCGAGGAGGCGCTCTACCTCGGCCACCGCGTCGTGGCGCTGCAGGCCAACCCGGGGCGCGTGGCTGCCGAGGTCGAGGTGCGCCTGCCCTGGCCGCGCGCGCAGCTCAGCACGCGCGAGCACCCCGAGTTCCTGGCGCTGCGGCACCGCCTCTATGGCCTCGTGCAGGCGCACTGAAGCCGGCCCGGCAGGGCGCTGGCGCGGCGCCGTGCTGCCGCTGCTGGCGCTGTTGCTGGCCGAAATGCTGCTGCGCGCCTCGGGCCTGCAGAGCGAGGGCGTGGCGCGGCCAAGCGAAATCCTCGTCGCCGGCTGGGACAGCCTGCGCGAAGGCCATCTGCTGCGCGCGACCGCGCAGACCCTGGCCTGCGCGCTGGCCGGGCTGCTGCTGGGCGGCGGCGCGGGGCTGCTGGGGGGGCTGGCGCTCGGCCTCTCGGCCGGGCTTGCGCGCCTGGCGGCGGTCTCGGTGGAGCTGCTGCGCAACATGCCGCCGGTGGCGCTGATCCCGATCGCCATCCTCGTCTTCGGCTTCGGTTTTCGCATGGAGATCGCGCTGGTGGCCTTCACCTGCTTCTGGCCGATGCTGCTGCTGGCGCGCGATGCGGTGCGCGGCGTCGACGTGCGGCTGCTGGAAGTGGCGCGCGTGCTCGGCCTGTCGGAGCGCGACACGGCGCTGAAGATCGTGCTGCCGGCGGCCTCGGCGCGCATCTTCGTCGCCTTCCGCCTGGCCGCGGGCATCGCGCTCATCGTCGCCGTCACCACCGAGGTGGCCGAGAACCCGCTGGGCCTTGGCCACCGCATGATGATCGCGCAGCAGGAGCTGCGCGTGGCCGAGATGTACGCCGCGCTGGCGTGGCTCGCGGCCATCGGCTGGGCGCTCAACGCCGGCCTGCTGGCCCTGCAGCAGCGGCTTTTTGCGCCGCTTCGCGGAGGGCGGGGATGAGCGCGCCGGGCTGCTCCCGAGCGCGCGGGCGCAAGCGGGCCGCGCAAAGGGTCGTCCCGTGAGTGCCGCGCGCTGGCACGAGCGCCCGCTCGGCGGCCTGGCCTCGCTGGGCGTGGCCGCGGGGCTGCTGCTGCTGTGGGGCTGGATCGCGCAGCGGGCGTGGATCTCGCCGGTCTTCCTGCCTTCGCCGCTGCAGACGCTGGACGCGCTCGTGCTGGGCCTGCGCGAGGGCGAGCTGCTCGCGCAGACGCAGGCCACGCTGCTGCGCATGCTCTACGGCTGGCTGATCGCCTCGGCGCTGGGCGTCGTCGTCGGCGCGCTGATCGGCCTGTCGGCCACGGCACGCAGCTGGCTGCTGCCGAGCCTGGAGCTGCTGCGGCCGCTGCCGGCCACCGCGCTGCTGCCGGTGGGCATCGCGCTGCTGGGCCTGACGCCGGGCATGCTGCTGGCGGTGATCGCCTTCGGCGCCGCCTGGCCGGTGCTGCTGGCCACGGCGCAAGGTGTCGCCTCGGTCGAGCCGCGCCTGCAGGAGGTGGCGCGGCTGCTGGCCATCGGACGCGCGCGCTTCGTGCTGGCCTTCGTGCTGCCGCACGCGCTGCCCGACATCCTCTCGGGCATGCGGCTGTCGCTCACCGCCTCGCTGATCGTCGGCGTCGTCGGCGAGATGCTCACCGCGCAGGAGGGCCTCGGGACCACGGTGCTCTACGCCGCGCGCGCCTTTCGCAGCCCCGAGCTCTATGCCGGCGTCGTCATCCTGGGCGTCATCGGCTCGCTGGGCAACCTGCTGCTGCAGGGGGCCGAAGCGCGCCTGCTGCCCTGGCGGCGCGAGGGCTGAGCGCTGACCCTCTCCGACGCCACCCGCGCGCGACGACCACGCCAGGCACCGCCTCGACCCTCTGCCTCCAAGCTCCCCGACTCCAACCGCAGCGACACTTCCATGAGCACCGTCACCGCCTCCTTCCATCGCGACAGCACCGCCGACGAGGTCCTCGCCGGCCTCGACCTGCACGGCAGGACCTACCTCATCACCGGCGGCAGCGCCGGTCTCGGGATGGAGGCCGCGCGCGCGCTCGCAGCGCAAGGTGCCCGCGTCATCCTCACCTCGCGCGACGAGGCACGCGGGCAGGCGGCGCTGCAGACGCTGCGCGCGCAGGCTCCACAGGGCGCCTTCGAGGCGCGGCAGCTGGACCTCGCCTCGCTGGCCAGCGTGCGCGACTTCTGCGAGCGGATGATCGCCGACGGCGTCGCGCTCGACGGCATCCTCGGCAACGCCGGCATCATGGCCACCGACGAGGCGCGCACCGAGTGCGGCTTCGAGCGCCAGTTCGGCAGCAACCACCTCGGCCACTTCCTGCTCGTCAACCGGCTGCTGCGCCTGCTGCGCCGCGGCGGCCAGGCGCGCGTGGTGATGATGAGCTCGGGCGCGCACCGCTTAGCCGACGTCGACCTCGTCGACCCGAACTTCCTGCAGCGCCCCTACGACCGCTGGGAGGCCTATGGGCAATCGAAGTCGGCCAACGCGCTGTTCGCGGTGGCGCTGGACCACCGCTGGCGCGACCGCGGCGTGCGCGCCTTCGTCGTCGCACCGGGCATCATCACCGGCACCAATCTGCACACGCACCTGGACGACAGCCACTTCGCCGTGCTGCTGGCGCGCCAGCCCGCGATCACCGAGCTGAAGCACAAGACGCTGCAGGCCGGCGCCGCGACCATGGTCTACGCGCTCGTGCACCCGAGCCTGCAGGGGCGCGGCGGCGAGTTCCTCGAGGACTGCACGCAGGCGCCGCTCAACGACGACCCCGTGCTGCCCAATGGCGTGATGCCGCGCGTGCTCGACCCCGTCAAGGCCGAGGCGGTGTGGGCGCTGTCCGAGCGCCTGGTCGGCGAGCGCTTCCCCGCGCCCGAGCCGCGCGAGAACGGTGCGGCGGGAGCGGCCATCGTCAGCGGCCTGGACGGCAACCGCCTGCCGGCCAGCAGCTTCTGGCGCGGCCGCACGCTGCAGCTGCAGCTCGACGAAGGCGGCAGCGCCGAGCTGCAGTTCGACGACGCGCTCGGCTGCCGCTGGCGCGGGCTGCCCGGCTTCGCCCTGCCCGAACAGGGGCAGGCGCGCGTCGACGTCGTCGAGGCCGCGCCCGAGGTCTTCTTCATCGACCTGCTGCCGCATGCGCCACAGGACCAGACCCTGCTCGTCGCCGCCGACCTGCGCACGCGCCGCGCGCTCATCGTCGCCACGCGCATGAACCCGCGCACGCCGGCCGCGGCGAGCTGCTTCGAGCAGCGCTTTCTCACCGCCGTCGTCGGTGCGCCGGGGACCCGGCCCGAGGGCGAGGCGCCTGCCCCCACCGCCGAGCTCACCGGCCAGCGCGCCCTCTACGTCTACGACGACAAGACCGCCTACGAGCACGTCTACCTCAACGCCAACTGGTACACCTACCAGTCGATCAGCGGCGTGCGCCGCGGCGATGCCGGCTGCGACGAGGCGAGCTTCTGGAAGCTGCGCGAAGGCGTCTACGTGGTCACCTGGCGCGAGCTGCTGATCGACATCGCCGCGGTCTTCGTCTACGACATGGCGGCGCGGCAGACCACCGGCAAGGCCTGGGGCACGCCGCAGCCCGGCGGCCCGCTGCTGAACATTCCGGCCGGCGCGAAGATCGTGCCCTTGCAGGGAGCGTCCTATCCGCCCGAGCTGGCGCCGGTGTGAGGCCGGCTGGAGGGCGGCGGGGGCCGTGACGAGAGCGGCGCCGGCAGCGCGTCGCCGGCCTGGCGGCGGCGAAAGAGCGCGGCGCGCGAGAGCACCACGGTCGTCACCGGCGCGGTGATCGAGAGCACGATGATGATCAGCCAGGTGTGCAGCGCAAGCCCCTCGCCGCGGCTACCGAAGTGCACGATCGTGGCCAGCGTGACGATCCACGAGGCCAGCGACGAGGCCAGCGCCGGCGCGTGCATGCGCTGGAAGAAGTCGGCCAGGCGCAGCAGGCCGACGGCGGCCAGCAGCACGACCAGGCCGCTGGCCAGCAGCAGCGCGGCGACGACGATCTCGGCGGGCGGCGCCATCACTCGACGACCTCGCCGCGCAGCAGGAACTTGGCCAGCGCCAGCGAGCTGACGAAACCCAGCAGAACCATCAGCAAGGCGCCCTCGAAGGTCATGCGGCTGTCGTCGCGGATCGCCAGCACGAGCAGGATCAGCATCGCCACGACGTAGACGAAGTCCAGCGCGAGCACGCGGTCCTGCGCGCTCGGGCCGCGCACGAGGCGCAGCAGCGCCAGGCCCATCGCGAGCACGAACATCGTCAGCGTGGCGTCCACGGCCAGCGCGAGCAGCTCGCTCATTCGAAGATCTCCTTCAGGGGCAGCACGTAGTCGGCGCGAAAGCGCGCGACGAAGTCGGCCTCGTCGCCGAGGTCGAAGACGTGCAGGCGCAGCACGCTGCGGTCGGGCGCCAGCTCGCACCACACGGTGCCCGGAACGACGGTGACGATCATCGCCAGCGCCGCCAGCGCGTGCTCGTCGCGCAGCTCGAGGGGGATGTCGGCAATGGCGCCGCGCGGCGGCCTGCGACCGGCCTGCAGGATGCCCAGCGCCACCTGCGCGGCCGAGACGAGCACGTGCGCGCCCACGCGCAGGATGAGCGCGAGCAGCACGCGCGGGCGCGCCAGCGCCCCGGGGCGCGGGCGCAGCGGCCGCGCCAGCAGCGGCATGGCGACGGCCACGATCGCGCCGAGCAGGAGCTGGTCGGCGCCAAGCGTTCCGGCCAGCAACAGCCAGCCGACGAAGAGCGCCAGCGTGAGCCCGGGCGAGGGCAGCCAGCGCTTCATGGCGAGCCCCGTGCGGCGCCGGGCACCGGCCGCGTGCCCCTCACGGCTTCGATGTAGAGCCGCGGCTGGTGCAGCGCGTCGGCGGTCGCCTGCGCGTAGCGCAGCACGGCGTTGCCGTGCACGGCCAGCAGCAGCAGCGCCAGCAGCAGCAGGCCCACGGGGAGGGACTCGACGACGCGCAGCCGCGGCGCCGCGCGCGCCCCGCCGCTCCAGAAGTGGCGCATGCCCGCGCGCATGAAGGCGATCGCCGCCAGCAGCCCGGCGGCGATCAGCAGCACGAACAGCGCCCACGCCGCGGCAGAGTCGAGCTCGAGCAAGGCCTGCAGCATCGCCAGCTTGGCGACGAAGCCGGAAAGCGGCGGCAGGCCGGCGACCACCATCGCGCACAGCGTGAAGCTCGCGCCGAGGAAGGCCAGCGCCCCGGGGATGGCGCGGCCGACCAGCAGTTCCTCGTCGTCGTCGAGGTTGGCGCCCGCCGTGGGCTCGGCCTCGAAGAAGGCCGGCAGGGCGTCGTTGCCGTCGTCGAACTGCGACGGCCCGAGCTCGACCTCGCGGCTGCGCTCCTGCAGTTCGACGAGCAGGAAGAGCGCGCAGCCGGCCAGCGTCGAACTGGCGAGGTAGAAGAGCGCGCCGGCCGCCAGCGCCGGCTGCGCCAGGCCAAAGGCCGCCACCAATGTGCCCGAGGAAGCGACGACACTGAAGGCCACCAGGCGAGACAGCCGCTGCGAGGCCATCATGCCCAGCGCCCCGAAGCCGAGCGTCGCCAGGCCGCCCAGCACCAGCGCCGTGCCGCCGAAGCCGGCCG
>CAUJJO010000062.1 GCA_963205125.1 Pseudomonadota bacterium
CCGCCTGGCCTTGCAGACCCCCGGCACTCGCGCCACCGCGCGCAGCGCCTGCGCGATGCGGCCGGCGTCCTCGGCCTCGACGGTGAAGGTCATGCGCGCGGTCGCGCCGCGCTGGCCGCGCTGCGACTGCGTGTTCACCGCGATGACGTTCAGGCGCTCCTTGGCGAAGACCTCGGAGATGTCGCGCAGCAGGCCCTGCCTGTCCTCGGCCTCGATCTGCACATCCACCGGGTAGACCGCGGGCCGGTCGCCGCCCGCGGCGGCTTCCCACGCCACCTCGATCGCGCGGCCGGGGAAGCGCTCGGCCATGTGGCGGAAGTTGCTGCAGTCGCGGCGGTGGACCGCCACGCCCTTGCCACGCGTGACGAAGCCGCCGATGGGATCGGGCGGCGCCGGACGGCAGCAGCGCGCAAGCGTCGTCATCAGCGAGCCCATGCCGACCACCAGCACGCCACCGCCCTTGTCGCTGCGCGAGCGCTTGAGCAGCGGCGCCTCGCCCTCGGGCGCCGCGGCGGCCGCCGGGCGCAGCCACTGCTCGATGTTGCGCATCGAGTACTCGTCCTTGCCGACGACCTCGAACAAGGCCTCCGCCGACTTGAAGCCGAGCTGCTCGGCCAGGTGCTCGAGCTTGAGCGCGGTGCGCCCTTCCCGCTGCAGCAGCCGCTCGACCAGCTCGCGCCCGCGCGACAGGGTGGCCGCCAGCGCCTGCGCGTTGAACCAGGCGCGCACCTTGGCGCGCGCGCGCGGGCTCTGCAGGTAGTGCAGTTCGGGGTTGAGCCAGTCCAGCGAGGGCCCGCCCTCCTTGGCCGCGACGATCTCCACCGTCTGCCCGTGCGCCAGCGGCGTGTTCAGCGGCACCATCGCGCCGTCCACGCGCGCGCCGCGGCAACGGTGGCCGAGGTCGGTGTGCAGGGTGTAGGCGAAGTCCACCGGCGTCGCGCCCGCGGGCAGGTCGATCAGCGTCGACTGGGGCGTGAAGACGTAGATGCGGTCGTCGAGCGCCGCGCCGACGGGCGCGCCCGCAGCATCCGCCTTGCCCATGCCCTTGCCCATGCGCTGCGCGCTGCTGAAGTCGCGCTCCCAGGCCAGCAGCTCGCGCAGCACGGCCTTGCGCGCCTCGGCCAGGCGCTGCTCGTAGGCGCCGCTGGCGGCCACGCCGACGTAGCCGCGCGCGCCGGCCTCCTTGTACATCCAGTGCGCGGCCACGCCGTACTCGGCGTGCTCGTGCATCGCGCGCGTGCGGATCTGCACCTCGATCGGCCGGCCGTCCTCGCCCAGCACCACCGTGTGCAGCGACTGGTAGCCGTTGGCCTTGGGCCGCGCGATGTAGTCGTCGAACTCGCCCTCCACCGGCACGTAGGCCTCGTGCACGCGCGCCAGCGCCGCATAGCAGGCGGCCTCGTCCTCGACGATCACGCGCAGCGCGCGCACGTCGAAGACGCGCTCGATGGCCAAGCCCTTGCCCTGCATCTTCTTCCAGATGCTGTAGAGGTGCTTGGGCCGCCCGAGCACCTCGGCCTTGATGCGCGCGCGCTGCAGCAGCTCGGCGAGGTGGCGGCGCGCCTGCTCCACGCCCAGTTCGCGCTCGGCGCGCTTCTCGTCGACCAGGCGCGCCACGCGTCGATAGGTCTCGGGGTCGAGGAAGCGAAAGGCCAGGTCCTCCAGCTCCCACTTGATCTGCCAGACGCCGAGCCGGTTGGCCAGCGGCGCGAAGATCTCCTGAGACTCGCGGGCCAGTTCGCGCGGGCATTCGCGCTTGCTGGCGGCGAACCAGCGTAGCGTCTGCAGGCGCGAGGCCAGGCGCAGCAGCACGACGCGCAGGTCGCGCCCGAAGGCCAGCAGCATCTTGCGCACGCGCTCGGCCTGCTGCTGGCGGGCGGCCTCGCCGAGGGCTGCGTCGAGCGCGGCGCGCTGGATTTGCACGAGCTGGCGCGTCAGCGTCACCAGCCCCGCGTAGGACGGCCCGAACGCGCGCTCGATCACCTCCTGCGGGCGCTGCAGGTAGTCGCCGGCGTAGACGAGGTAGGCCGAGGCCTGCATCGACGGCGCCGCGCCGATCGCCGCGAGGATCCCGGCCACGCCGTCGGCGTGTGCCAGCGCCCCCTCGCCGGAGCCGCGCACCTGCCCGGCGAGCAAGGGCTCGGCGAAGGCGCGCGCGCGCTGCAGGGCGTCCGCGCCCTCCTGCGCCGCGGCGGCGTCGCTGAGCTGCACGATGGTCGCCGTGCCGAGCAGGGCTTCGCCGGCAAGCGTCTTCATGGGCAGCAGGCCTTGCACGCGCTCGGGTCGGGAGCTCCGGGCCGGGATCGCCGGCCTCAGGCCTGCAGCAGGAAGTCGCGCACGACCTGCCGCTGCGCCGGCTGCACCAGCGTGGGCGCATGGCCCACGCCCGCGAACTCGACGCAGCGCGCCTTCGGCCCGCGCTCGGTCATGGCCTGCGCGGTGGCCTTGGAGAGCAGGTCCGAATCGGCGCCGCGCAGCAGCAGCACGGGCAGGGCCAGCGAATCCCACGCCGCCCACAACGCGGCCTCCCCCGCGCGTGCGATCTCGGGCGTGATGGCGCGAAACGGCAGCGCGATGGCCGGGTCGTAGTGCGGCTTGAAGCCCGTGCCGTCGGCCATCAGCTGCGGGCGCGTCAGCGCAAGCCACTGCTCGCGCGTGTGCGGGCCGAAGCTCTGGCTGATCGCCCAGAGCGCGTCGGCCGCCTCGTCGAGCGTGGCCCAGCGCAGCGGCGCGCCGAGATAGGTGCCGATGCGCGCAAGCGACGCCGGCTCGATCGAGGGCCCCACGTCGTTGAGCACGAGGCGGCGCAACGGCGAGCCCGCAAGCGCGGCCACGCCCAGGCCGATCAGCCCGCCCATCGATGTGCCGACCCAGTCGACCTGCGCAGCGTCCAGCCGCGCCAGCAGCGTCACCATGTCGGCGACGTAGGCCGGGATCGCGTAGCCCATCGGGTCGGCGAGCCAGTCGCTCCTGCCGCGGCCGACGATGTCCGGGCAGACGACGCGATAGTGCCCGCACAGGTCGGCCGCCAGCGTGTCGAAGTCGCGCCCCTGGCGGGCGAGGCCGTGCACGCACACCAGCACGCGCTCGTTGGCCGGGTCGCCCCATTCCCAATAGGCCATGCGGTGCAGGCCGCGGCTGTCCAGGCACTGCACGTGGCGCAGGCGCGGGGTTGCGGGCTCGTTCATGGTGGCGCCGACTCGGAGTTTTCGATAATGCAGGCATCGTAACCACTGCAGGAGCGCATCGCATGCTCAGCGGCAAGACGGCCCTCGTCACGGGCTCCACCAGCGGCATCGGCCTGGGCATCGCGCTGGCCCTCGCGCAGAACGGCGCACGCGTGATGCTCAACGGCTTCGGCGACGTCGAGGGCGCGCTGGCCCAGGTGCGCCGCCACGACCCCAAGGCCGTCCACGACGGCGCCGACATGAGCCGCCCCGAGCAGATCGAGGCCATGGTGCGCCGCTGCGAGGCCGATCTCGGCGCCTGCGACATCCTGGTGAACAACGCCGGCATCCAGCATGTCGCGCCCATCCACGAGTTTCCGGCGGAGCGCTGGGACGCGATCATCGCCATCAACCTGAGCTCGGCCTTCCACAGCATGCGCGCGGCGCTGCCGGGCATGCACGGGCGCAACTGGGGCCGCATCATCAACGTCGCCTCGGTGCACGGGCTCGTCGCGTCGACGAACAAGAGCGCCTACGTCGCGGCCAAGCACGGCATCGTCGGCCTGACCAAGGTGGCGGCACTCGAGAACGCGACGACCGGCGTCACCGTCAACGCCATCTGCCCGGGCTGGGTGCTCACGCCACTGGTGCAGAAGCAGGTCGACGCGCGCGCCGCCGCGCAGCACATCGACAACGAGGCCGCCAAGCGCGAGCTGCTGGCCGAGAAGCAGCCCTCGCTGCAGTTCACGACGCCCGAGCAGCTCGCCGCGCTGGCGGTCTTCCTGTGCTCGCCCGCGGCCGACAACATCCGCGGCGCGGCGATCAACGTCGACGGCGGCTGGGTCGCGCAGTAGCCCTCGCTGCGCCGCGGCTGCGCGCTGCAGGCGCGCGCGGCTTCAGCGCGCCGAGAGCTGCACGCTGCCGCTGACGCTGGCGCTGACCGTGGCCTTGCCGGCCTCGAAGGGCAGCGCGCCGTCGGCGCCCGGCGCCGCGGCGGCCAGCGCCATGCGCGGCATCGGCTGCATGGGCGGCAGGTCCACGCCCTGCACCGTGACCTCGCGCAGCGCGAAGCCGGCGAAGCCGAAGAGGCGCGCCAGCTCGGCCGCGCGCGCCTTGAACTGGGCCACCGCCTGCGCCGTCAGCTCGGCGTCGACCTGCTGGCGCTTCTCGCGCGAGAGGCCGAAGCTGCTGCGCGCGATCGTCATGCTCTGGATGCGGCCGGCGAGCTGCGACACCGCGCCCATGTCGCGCCCCTCGACCACCAGCTCGGCGCTGCCGCTCCAGCCGGAGGGGCCCTTGGCGGTGTAGCGCGGGTGGATCGAGAAGTTGCCCGTCTGCACCTCCACCTGCCCCGGTTGCGCCGCCTTGCGCGCCACGGCAAGGGCCTCGTCGAGCGCCTGCTTCAACTGCGCCTGCACCTGGCCGGCATCGGGCCCCTCGCGGCTGGCGGCGAAGACCAGCGTCAGCAAGTCCTTCTGCACCTCCATCGTCGCCGTGGCGCTCAGGCTGACGACGTTCTGCGGCGCCGCGGTGGTGGCAAGCACCGACTGCGCCGCGGCCGGCACGGCCAGGGCCGCGGCCAGCGGCGCGAGGAAAAGGCAGGCGAGGGGGCGCGAAACCGTCATGGCGAAACCCGGAGAAAGTGGACACCGGAGCCTAACGCAGCGGCAGGTACTCACGATGACCGGCGCAAGTTCTGTAACAAGCGGTCAATCAGCCCGCCAAAACGCAGTAATCGCTGCCAAATGCCACGCAAAATGCCGCTGTTACAATTCAGGAGCCGCCGATGAACGCCCCAGCCAGCCCGCGCCCGGACCGCATCCTCGTCGTCGACGACGATGCGCGCATCCGCGACCTGCTGCGGCGCTATCTGTCGCAGGAAGGCTTCGAGGTCCTGCTGGCCGAGGATGCGAAGGCGCTCAACCGCGTGATGACGCGCGAGACGATAGACCTCATCGTGCTCGACCTCATGCTGCCGGGCGAGGACGGGTTGTCGATCTGCCGGCGCCTGCGCGCGGCCAAGGACGCCACGCCCATCATCATGCTCACCGCCAAGGTCGAGGACGTGGACCGCATCGTCGGCCTCGAGGTCGGTGCCGACGACTACCTGCCCAAGCCCTTCAACCCGCGCGAGCTGCTGGCGCGCATCCACGCCGTGCTGCGCCGCCGCCCCGCGCTGGAAGCCCCGGGCGCGCCCTCCAAGGACGCCCAGGTCGTCAACTTCGGCCCCTTCGAGTTCGACCTCTCGCTGCGCCGCCTGGCCAAGGACGGCGAGCCGGTGGCGCTGACGACCGGCGAGTTCAGCATGCTCAAGGCGCTGGTGCGCCATCCGCGCCAGCCGCTGTCGCGCGACAAGCTCGCGCAACTGGCCCGCGGCCGCGAGTTCGAGCCCTTCGATCGCAGCCTGGACGTGCAGATCTCGCGCCTGCGCAAGATGATCGAGCCCGACCCGGCCCAGCCGCGCTACATCCAGACGGTCTGGGGCGTAGGCTACGTGTTCGTGCCCGACGGCACGAACTGACGCCTCGTCGGCGCCACGCACCCCGCATCCCGGCCCTTCCTTGCGACCCGCGCTGCCCCTGAGCCTGTTCTGGCGCACCTTCTTCCTGCTGGCGCTGCTGCTGGCCGGCGGCGTGTTCGCCTGGGTGCAGACGCTGCGCGCGCTCGAGTTCGAGCCGCGCGCGGTCGCCGCCGCGCAGCAGACGGCCAGTCTCGTCAACCTCTCGCGCGCGGCGCTGCGCCAGGCCGACGGCATCAATCGCGTGGCCATCCTCAAGGGCATGGGCGCGCAGCAGGCGGTGCGCGTGACCCCGCGCGAGCCGGGCGACCACTGGGAAGCCTACGAAGTCGACCGCTTCACGCAGCGCGTGAGCAGCGAGCTGCGCGCAAGCCTCGGGCCCGATGCCATCGTCGCGCGCAGCGTCAACGGCAAGCCGGGGGTCTGGGTCGGCTTCTCGATCGATCGCGACCGCTACTGGCTGCAGGCCGAGCAGACGGCGGTGGGCCCGCTGCAGAGCCGCACCTGGTTCGTCTGGATCGGCATCGCGGCGCTGGCCACGCTGATCGGCTCGGTGGCGGTGGCCAGCCTCATCAACCGGCCGCTCAAGCAGCTCTCGTTCGCGGCCAGCCGCATCCGCGGCGGCGACCTCGACTCGCGGCTGGACGAGAACACGCTCACCAGCGAGATCCGCGAGGTCAACCGCGGCTTCAACCGCATGGCGCGCGAGCTGGCGCGCGTCGAGGAGGACCGCGCGGTGATGCTCGCGGGCATCAGCCACGACCTGCGCACCCCGCTGGCGCGGCTGCGCCTGGAGACCGAGATGAGCGTGGCCGACGAGGAGGCCAAGCGCAACATGGCCGCCGACATCGACCAGCTCGACGCCATCATCGACAAGTTCATGGACTACGCGCGCCCGGGCGAGACGCGGCTGGCGCCGATCGCGCTGGCCACGCTGATCGAGAAGGAGGCCGCCTCCTTCCGCGACCCGAGCCAGATCCGCATCCACGTGCGGGTGTCGCCCGACCTCGTCGTGATGGGCGACGAGACCGAGCTCGCGCGCGTCTTCCTCAACCTGTTCGAGAACGCGCGCCGCTACGGCCGCGGCACCTACACCGGCGTGGCCGAGGTCAAGGTCAGCTGCGTGCGCGCCGGCTCCTGGGCGATCGTCACCGTGCGCGACCAGGGCGCGGGTGTGGCGCCCGAGAAGCTGCACCAGCTCACCACGCCCTTCTTCCGCGGCGATGCCGCGCGCACCGCGGCCACCGGCGCGGGCCTGGGCCTTGCGATCGTCGAGAAGTCGCTGCAGCGCATGGGCGGCAGCCTCGAGCTCAACAATGCCCCCGGCGGCGGGCTGATGGTGCACGTGCGCCTGAAGCGCGCCAGCTGAGCCGCGGCGCCAGGCTGCAGCGCCAGGCGACGGCTCAGCGCTCGACGCGCTGCAGCAGGCAGACCGCGCGCGCCTCGATGGCGCGGCCCTCGCCCACCGGCCCCATCTTCTCGGCGGTCTTGGCCTTCACGTTGACGGCGCCCTCGGGCAGGCCGATCGCCGCGGCGATGCGCGCGACCATCGCCGGGATGTGCGGCGCCATCTTCGGTGCCTGCGCGATGATCGTGGCGTCGACGTTGATCGCCTCGAAGCCTGCGGCGCGCACGCGGCGCATCGCCTCGACGAGCAGGGCCACCGAGTCGGCGCCCTTGAACGCGGCATCGGTGTCGGGGAAGTGGCGGCCGATGTCGCCCAGCGCCGCCGCGCCGAGCAGCGCATCGGTGATCGCGTGCAGCAGCGCGTCGGCATCGCTGTGGCCGAGCAGGCCGTGGCTGTGCGGGATGGTCACGCCGCCGAGCACCAGTGGCCGCCCGGCCACGAGCGCATGCGTGTCCCAGCCTTCGCCGATGCGCATCGAGCACGTCTTCATCCCCTGGCCCTTCATCGCGTGGCCAGCAGCCGTTCGGCGAGCGCAAAGTCGGCCGGCCAGGTGATCTTCAGGTTCTCCCATGCACCCGGGACGAGCAGCGGCCGCAGGCCCAGCGCCTCGACCGCGCTCGCCTCGTCGGTGACCTGTGCGCCCGCCTGCGCCAGCGCCCGCTGCAGCAGGGCGAGGCGAAACATCTGCGGCGTCTGCGCAAGCCACAGCCGATCGCGCGGGATCGTCTGCTCCACCCGCGCGCTTCCCTCCTCGCACTTGACGGTGTCGGCCACCGGCAGCGCGAGCAGGCCGCCGACCGCGTCGTCGGCGACGGCGTCGATCAGCCGCTGCACCCAGGCCGGCTGCAGCAGGCAGCGCGCGGCGTCGTGCACGAGCACCCAGTCCAGGTCCTCGGCGCCGCGCTCGCGCAGCGCGGCCAGGCCCGCGGCGACGCTGGCCGCACGCGTCGCACCGCCGACGCGGGCCAGCCAGCGCCGGTCGAAGGCGTGCTGCGGCACCCGGGCCTCGAAGTGCTCGTCGTGCGGGCTCAGCACGACCAGCGTGCCCTGCAGTTGCGGCAGCGCCGCCAGCGCGCGCAGCGTGTGCCGCAGCATCGGCTCGCCCGCGACGTCCGCGTACTGCTTGGGCAGCGCCGCCCCGGCGCGCTCGCCGAGGCCCGCGCAGGGCACGAGCGCCCAGCAGCGCCCGGGCGCGCGAGCGCGCGATCCGGCGCGCGCGGCCTGTTCACCGTGGGCAGGCACGGGCGTCTGCGGCGTCGCCGAGGCAGGCAGGGGCATCGGCGAATTCTAGAATCCGCCCCTTCGCGCCATCGCCGCGCCCTTCCTCTGCATGCAGCCACCTTCGATTGCGCCGGGCAAGCGCTTCACCCTGCCCCGCCCCCTGGGCAGCGCCGACGCGCTGCTGATCGCCCGTCAGGCCGTCGCCGCGCGCACGCAGGGCCGGCTGCTGGCGGTGATCACCGCCGAGCCCGCCGACAGCGCGCGCTTAGCCGACGAGATCGGCTTCTTCGAGCCGACGCTGCGCACGGCCGTCTTCCCGGACTGGGAGACGCTGCCCTACGACACCTTCAGCCCGCACCAGGACCTGGTGAGCGAGCGCCTGGCCACGCTCTGGCGCATGCGCAACGGCGAGGTCGACGTCGTGCTGCTGCCGGCGACCACCGCGCTCACGCGGCTGGCCCCGCCCTCCTTCCTCGCCGCCACGACCTTCTTCTTCCGCCAGAAGACGAGCCTGAACGAGGCGCGACTGAAGGCGCAGCTCACGCTGGCCGGCTACCAGCACGTCACGCAGGTCGTCTCGCCGGGCGAGTACGCGGTGCGCGGCGGGTTGATCGACCTCTTCCCCATGGGCAGCGCGATGCCCTACCGGCTGGACCTCTTCGACGACGAGATCGACTCGATCCGAGCCTTCGATCCCGACAGCCAGCGCAGCCTCTACCCGGTGCCCGAGGTGCGCCTGCTGCCCGGGCGCGAGTTCCCGATGGACGAGGCCGCACGCACCGCCTTTCGCGCGCGCTGGCGCGAGCGCATCGAGGGCGACCCCACGCGCAGCCGCATCTACAAGGACATCCAGCAAGGCATCGCCAGCGGCGGCATCGAGTACTACCTGCCGCTCTTCTTCGACGACACGGCGAGCATCTTCGAGCACCTGGGCGAGCAGACGCTGCTCGTGCTGCACGGCGAGATCGACGCCGCGCTGCAGCGCTTCTGGGCCGACACGCGCGAGCGCCACCGCTTCCTGCAGCACGACCCCGAGCGGCCGCTGCTGCCGCCGGAGGCGATCTTCCTGCGGCCCGAGGACTTCTTCGCCGCCGCGCAGCCGCTGCCCACGCTCGCCCTGCGCGGCGCCGAGCGGCTGCAGGCATCGGGCGAGCGTGAGGACGACGACGCCGCCCCTGCGGCGAACGCGTGGGCAAGGCCACTGCCCGCCCTTGCGCTGGAACGCGGCGCCACCGAGCCGCTGGCGGCACTGGCCCGCCACCTCGAGCAGACGCGGCACCGTGTGCTGCTGGTGGCCGAGAGCGAGGGCCGGCGCGAGAGCCTGCTCGAGCTGCTGCGCGAGCACCGCATCGCGCTGCCCGCCGTGGCCACGCTCGCCGAGTTCCTGGCCGGCGACGAGCGCGTGGCCATCGTCGCCGCGCCACTGGCCGCCGGCTTCCATTGGTTCGAGCCCGCGGCCGACGACGCGGCGGGCGGCGCAGGCACGAGCGTCCAGCTCGTCACCGAGACCGAGCTCTTCGCCACCACGCGCGAAGCGCGCCGGCGCCGCAAGCAGGAGCAGACGAGCAGCGTCGACACGCTGATCAAGGACCTCTCGGAGCTGAAGATCGGCGACCCGGTGGTGCACGTCAACCACGGCATCGGGCGCTACCGCGGCCTCGTCAACATCGAGCTGACGCCCGGCGAGGCCGGCAGCGCCAGCGAGTTCCTGCACCTCGAGTACGCGCAGAAGACCAACCTCTACGTGCCGGTGTCGCAGCTGCACCTGATCGGGCGCTACAGCGGCGTCTCGCCGGACGAGGCGCCGCTGCACAAGCTCGGCAGCGGGCAGTGGGAGAAGGCCAGGCGCCGCGCCGCCGAGCAGGTGCGCGACACCGCCGCCGAGCTGCTGGGCCTGTACGCGCAGCGCGCGGCGCGCGTGGGCTTGGCGCACCGCTTCAGCGCGCACGACTACGAGGCCTTCGCCAGCAGCTTCACCTTCGAGGAGACGGCCGACCAGCGCGCGGCCATCCACGCCGTCGTCCAGGACCTCATCAGCCCGCGCCCGATGGACCGGCTCGTCTGCGGCGACGTCGGCTTCGGCAAGACCGAGGTCGCCCTGCGCGCGGCCTTCGTCGCCGTGCTCGGCGGCAGCCAGGTGGCCATCCTCGCGCCGACCACGCTGCTGGCCGAGCAGCACTACCAGACCATCAGCGACCGCTTCGGCAAGTGGCCGGTGAAGGTCGCCGAGCTGTCGCGCTTTCGCAGCAGCAAGGAGGTGAAGGCGGCGCTGCAGGGCATCGCCGAAGGCAGCGTGGACATCGTCGTGGGCACGCACAAGCTGCTGTCCGCCGAAGTGAAGTTCAAGCGCCTGGGCCTGCTCGTGATCGACGAGGAGCACCGCTTCGGCGTGCGCCACAAGGAGGCGATCAAGGCGCTGCGCGCCGAGGTCGACGTGCTCACGCTCACCGCCACGCCGATCCCGCGGACGCTGGGCATGGCGCTCGAGGGCCTGCGCGACCTCTCGGTGATCGCCACCGCGCCGCAGCGGCGCCTGGCGATCAAGACCTTCGTGCGCAACGAGGGCAGCGGCGTCATCCGCGAAGCCGTGCTGCGCGAGTTGAAGCGCGGCGGCCAGGTCTACTTCCTGCACAACGAGGTGGAGACCATCCAGCAGCGCGCCGACAAGCTCGCCGAGCTGCTGCCGGAGGCGCGCATCGCCGTCGCCCACGGCCAGATGCCCGAGCGCCAGCTCGAAGCCGTGATGCGCGACTTCGTCGCCCAGCGCTTCAACCTGCTGGTGTGCTCGACCATCATTGAGACCGGCATCGACGTGCCCAGCGCCAACACCATCGTCATCACCCGCGCCGACAAGTTCGGCCTGGCGCAACTGCACCAGTTGCGCGGGCGCGTCGGGCGCAGCCACCACCAGGCCTACGCCTACCTGCTGGTGCCCGACGTGCAGGGCCTGACCAAGCAGGCCGGCCAGCGCCTGCAGGCGATCCAGGAGATGGAGGAGCTCGGCAGCGGCTTCTACCTCGCCATGCACGACCTCGAGATCCGTGGCGCCGGCGAGGTGCTGGGCGAGCACCAGAGCGGCAACATGATGGAGGTCGGCTTCCAGCTCTACAACGACATGCTCGCCGAAGCGGTGCGCAGCCTGAAGGCCGGGCGCGAGCCCGACCTGCTCTCGCCGCTGGGCTCGCTCTTCGGCGCCGCCACCGAGGTCAACCTGCACGTGCCGGCGCTGCTGCCCGACGCCTACTGCGGCGACGTGCACGCGCGCCTGAGCCTCTACAAGCGCCTGGCCGGCGCCGCGGACGCGCAGGCACTCGATCGCCTGCTGGAGGAGGTCACCGACCGCTTCGGCAAGCTGCCGCCGCAGGGCCAGGCGCTCTTCGACACGCACCGCCTGCGCGTGCTCGCTCGAAGCTACGGCGTGCAGAAGATCGACGCCGGCCCGAAGCTGATGAGCATCGCCTTTCGCCCGAACCCGCCGATCGACGCGCAGCGCATCATTGCCCTCGTGCAGAAGAACCGCTCGGTCAAGCTCGCCGGCAACGACAAGCTGCGCATCGAACGCGAGTTCGCCGCCGTCTCCGACCGCGTGCAATACGTGCGCGACGTCTTGCGCGCGCTCGGGCCGCCGCTGGCCACGGCCTGAGGGGGCGCGCTGGCCCAGAATCCGCGCAGGTCCGGCCCGCGTCGGCGCCATGCCCAAAGAGGACGCTTCACGATGAACGAGACGACGAACGAGGCCACGAACAGGACCCGGGACGAGGGGCGCAGCCTGCGCGCCGCGGTGGTGCAGGCGGGCGCGGTGCAGTTCGACCGCGAGGCCGGCACCGACAAGGCGGTGCGGCTGATCGGCGAGGCGGCAGCCACCGGCGCGAAGCTCGTCGTCTTCCCCGAAGCCTTCATCGGCGGCTATCCGAAGGGATTGGACTTCGGCCTCGTCGTCGGCGCGCGCGACCCGCAGGGGCGCGAGGAGTTCCGCCTCTACCACGAGGCGGCGATCGAAGTCCCCGGGCCGCAGGTGACGCGGCTGGCCGAGGCGGCGGGCGAGCACCGCGTGCACGTCGTCATCGGCGTGATCGAGCGCGAGGGCGGCACCTGCTACTGCACGGTGCTCTTCCTCGGCCCCGACGGCACGCTGCAGGGCAAGCACCGCAAGCTGATGCCGACCGCGCTCGAGCGCATGATCTGGGGCTTCGGCGACGGCTCCACGCTCACCGTCGTCGACAGCCCCTGGGGCCGCATCGGCTCGGTCATCTGCTGGGAAAACTACATGCCGATGATGCGCATGGCGATGTACGCCAAGAGGGTTGCGCTCTACTGCGCGCCGACCGCCGACGACCGCGACACCTGGCTGCCGTCGATGCAGCACGTGGCGCTGGAGGGCCGCTGCTTCGTGCTCAGCGCCTGCCAGTTCGTGCGCCGCGGCGACTTCCCCGAGCCGCTGCGCGTGCGCCTGCCGCAACTGGGCGAAGGCCCGGAGGCGGTGCTGATGCGCGGCGGCAGCGCCATCGTCAGCCCGCTCGGGCAGGTGCTCGCCGGCCCGCACTTCGGCAGCGAGACCATCCTCACCGCCGACCTGGACCTCGCCGACATCCCGCGCGGCAAGTTCGACTTCGACGCCGTGGGCCACTACGCGCGGCCGGACGTCTTCCAGCTCCAGGTCAACGAGGCGCCGACGGCCGCCGTCGTGCGCCGCGGCTGAAGGCGGGGCCGCGGCGACCGCTGCGGTCGCCGCCGTCGCGGCGGTCGCGGCGGTCGCGGCGGTCGCGGCGGTCGCGGCGGTCGCGGCCGGGATGCCTAGCAGAGGATGGGCATCGCTGCGCGGCAAAGGGGATTCCCTGTATACAGTATCCAGGGCTGCTCGTAGGATGCCCCGGTGTTTCTTGCCCCTGCCCCCTCACCAGGAGATCCGATGAGCACACCGACCAAGTACCTGCTCGACGAGAGCAAGATGCCCCGCAACTGGTACAACAACGCTGCCGACCTGCCGGTGCCGCTGGCACCGCCGCTGCACCCCGGCACGCTGCAGCCGCTGGGCCCCGACGATCTGGCGCCGCTCTTTCCCATGGAGCTGATCCTCCAGGAGGTCAGCACCGAGCGCGAGATCCCCATCCCCGAGCCGGTGCGCGAGGTCTTCCGCCTCTGGCGACCGAGCCCGCTGGTGCGCGCGCACCGCCTCGAGAAGGCGCTGGGCACGCCGGCCAAGATCTACTACAAGTACGAGGGCGTCTCGCCCGCGGGCAGCCACAAGCCCAACACCGCCATCCCGCAGGCCTGGTACAACGCACAGGCCGGCATCAAGAAGCTCTCCACGGAGACCGGCGCCGGCCAGTGGGGCTCGTCGCTGGCGTTCGCGGGTGCGCTCTTCGGCCTCGACGTGACGGTGTTCCAGGTGCGCGTCTCCTACGACCAGAAGCCCTACCGCCGCGCGCTGATGGAGACCTACGGCGCCACGTGCGTGGCAAGCCCGAGCCCCGACACCGCCTGCGGCCGCGCCAACCTCGAGAATAGCCCGAACCACCCCGGCTCGCTGGGCAACGCGATCAGCGAGTCGGTGGAGATCGCCGCCACCAACAAGGACACCAACTACGCGCTGGGCTCCGTGCTCAACCACGTGCTGATGCACCAGTCGATCATCGGCCTGGAGGCGATGCAGCAGTTCGAGATGGCCGGCGACGACCCCGACATCGTCATCGGCTGCACCGGCGGCGGCAGCAACTTCGCGGGCCTGGCCTTCCCCTTCCTCGGCCAGCAGCTGCGCGGCGGCCGCAAGCGGCGCGTGATCGCCGCCGAGCCGGCGGCCTGCCCCTCGCTGACGCGCGGCAAGTTCGCCTACGACTTCGGCGACACCGCGCACCTGACGCCGCTGACCAAGATGCACACGCTGGGCAGCACCTTCACGCCGCCGGGCTTTCACGCCGGCGGGCTGCGCTACCACGGCATGGCGCCGATGGTGTCGCACCTGAAGGAGCTGGGCCTCATCGAGGCCGTGGCCTTCCACCAGAAGGCCTGCTTCGAGGCCGGCGTGACCTTCGCGCGCACCGAGGGCATCGTGCCCGCGCCCGAGGCCAACCACGCGTTGAAGGCGGCGATCGACGAGGCCCTGCGCTGCAAGGCCGAAGGCCGCTCGGAAGTGATCGTCTTCATCCTCAGCGGCCACGGCCACTTCGACATGAGCGCCTACAGCGCCTACTTCGGCGACAAGCTGGTCGACCAGCCCTACGACGAGAAGGAGCTGGCGATGGCACTCGCCGGGCTGCCGGCGGTTCCGGCCTGAGGAGGCAGGCGACGGGGGTGGGGCGGCGCGCTGGCACCCTCACCCCGGCCCTCTCCCGCGGCGCGGGAGAGGGAGAAGACGCGGTTCAGCAGTCGCGTCGGCGCATCAGGCCGGCTGCTTGCGGCCTTCGTCGTCCTCGATCAGGCCGCGCTTCTTCAGCAGCGGCGTGACGGTGGCGGCGCGGCCGCGGAAGGCGGCGTAGGCGGCCTTGGGGTCGACGCTGTCGCCGCTGCCGTAGATGTGGCGGCGCAGGCGCGCGGCAAGCGCCGGATCGAAGGGGTTGTCCGCCTCCTCGAAGGCGTCGAAGCCGTCGGCGTCGAGCACCTCGGCCCAGAGGTAGACATAGTAGCCCGCGGCGTAGCCCGAGCCCGAGAACAGGTGCTGGAAGTGCACCAGGCGGTGGTTGATGCCCACCCCCGGCGGCAGGCCGTGCGCGGCCAGCACTTCGGACTCGAAGGCGCAGAGGTCGGTGGGCGGCTCGCGCTCGCTGCGGCTGTGCGCGGCCATGTCGACGATCGCGCTGGCCGTGTAGCGCACGGTCTCGAAACCCTGGTTGAAGCGGCGCGCGGCCAGCAGCCGCTGCACCAGCGCGTCGGGAATGGGCTCGCCGGTGTGCACGTGGCGGGCGTGGCGCTGCAGGACCTCGGGCTGCGAGAGCCAGTGCTCGAAGAGCTGCAAAGGCAGCTCGACGAAGTCGCGCAGCACCTGCGTGCCCGAGAGTCGCTCGTAGCGCACGTCGCTGAGCAGCCCGTGCAGGCCATGCCCGAATTCGTGGAAGAGCGTGCGCGCCTCGTCCATGGCCAGCAGCACCGGCTCGCCCGGCGTCGCGCGGGCGAAGTTGTTGTTGTTGAGGATGATGGGCAACTCGGCCCCGCCCGCGGGCGCGTTGCGGTTCTGCCAGCGCAGCGAGCTCATCCAGGCGCCACTTCGCTTGCCCGGTCGTGCGAAGTTGTCCTGCAGGAAGACGCCTAGCGTCGCGCCCGCCGCGTCCTGCACCTCGTAGGCCTTCACGTCCGGGTGGTAGACGGGCAGGTCCTGCCGCGGCAGGAAGCGCAGGCCAAAGAGGCGCACGGCGCAGTCGAAGGCCGCCTGCACCATCGCCTCGAGCGCGAAGTAGGGCTTGACCTCGGCATCGTCGACGGCGTAGCGCGCCTGGCGCACGCGCTCGGCCCAGAAGCGCCAGTCCCAGGGCTCGATCGTCTCGCGCACGCCCGCTTCGGCCATCATCGCCTGCAAGGCTCGCCGCTCGCGCTCGACGGCCTGCAGCGCCCGCGGCCAGACCTCGTCGAACAGCGCCTGCACCGCCGCGCGGCTGCCGGCCATGGTGTCGGCCAGCGCGTGGTCGGCGAAGCAGCCCTGGCCGTGCAGGCTCGCCTGCTCCTGGCGCAGGCGCAGGATGCTGCGCGCGACTTCGCGGTTGTCGCTTTCGCCGGGGTGCTCGCCGCGGCTCGTCCAGGCGCGCCAGACCTGCTCGCGCAGCTCACGCCGCGTCGAGAAGGTGAGGAAGGGCACGACCAGCCCGCGCGCGAGGGTGACCACGTGGCCGGGCAGCCCACGCTCGGCCGCCGCCTGCCGCGCCGCGGCGAGCACGAAGCCGGGCAGGCCGGCGAGGTCGCCCTCGCCTTCACGATCGCCCTGGAGTTCGAGCCGCCAGTCCGACTCGTCACGCAGCACGTTCTGCGCGAAGCGCGTCGTCAGCTCGGCCAGTTCGGCCATCACCTGGGCGTAGCGCCGGCCCACCTCGCCCTGCAGGCGTGCGCCGGCACGCACGAAGTCCAGGTGCACGCGCTCGAGCAGGCGCAGCGCCTGCGCGTCCAGGCCAAGGCCCTCACGCCGCGCGTGCAAGGCGTCGATGCGCGAGAAGAGCGCGGCGTCCATGTAGACCGCGCTCTCGTGCGCCGCCAGCGGTGCGGCCATGCGGCGCTGCACCGCCTGCAGCTCGGGCGTCGTCGCCGAGGCGCACAAGTTCTGGAACACCGCCAGCACCCGAGCCAGCCGCCGGCCGCTGCGGTCGAACGCGGCGACGGTGTTCTCGAAATCCGGCGCATCCGGGCTTGCGGCGATGCGGTTCAGCTCGGCGCGGTGCTCCTGCATCGCGGCCGTGAAGGCCGGCTCGAAATGCTCGGGCCGGATGTCGGCGAAAGGCGGCAGGCCGAAGGGCGCGGTCCAGGGCCGCAGCAGGGGATGGGTCTCGGGCATGGGCGAAGGGCAGGCGCGCGGGCGGCGCACCGGGGCCGAAAGGATGAAGGGAGGATGCGGCCATGATGCCATCGGCCCTGCTGCCCGACGCGCCAGAGGAGCACGCCGGAGCACCCCCTCTGGTGGGCAATCACCCCTCGGATGGGGGTGTCTGCGTTCGCCGCGACCCGACGAAGGCGAGCAGCACGGCAGCCGCCAGCGCGGCAAGCCAGGGCAGGCCCAAGGCGCCGCCCCCGGAGCCGCCGCCGCTGCTCGAGCCGCCCGCGGTAGCCGCGCGCACCGCGGCACCGGCGTCGAGCATCCCTGCCCCGCAGGTGCTCGTGGTGCAGGCGCATTCATCCTGCGGGCGCGAATCCGGGGCGTGGCATTGCGGCACGCCCGGCCCGCCGGCCACGAAGGGCCGCGCGCTGGCGCGCAGGCGCTCCCGCACCTGCCGCGGCGACAGCGCCGGGTTGGCCGAGACCATCAGGCCCACCGTTCCCGCCACCAGGGGACTGGCGAAGCTGGTGCCGACCGAGTAGTCGCGCGCATCGGTGTAGCTCGGCCCTTCGGGGCCGCGGCTGCCGCGGTCACTGGTGGTGAGGATGGGGTAGAGGCAGTCGCCGACCAGGTTCACGCAGTTGCCGCCGGGCGCGGCGATCGTCACTTCGGGCCCGACGCTCGAGAAGCCAACCTTGGTGCCGGCGTGGCGCAGCGCCGCCACCGCGACGACACCCGGGCAGTTGCCGGGCACGCTGACCGCCAGTCCCTCCTCGTTGCCCGCGGCGGCGACGACGACGACCCCGGCCGCCTCGAGCTGGCCGGCGACGTCGCGGTAGGCGGCCGAGCAGGCGCCACTCGAGCCCAGGCTCAGGTTGAGCACGCGGGCCGGCGTGCGGTTGACGACCGGGTTGCTGCTCAGGCCGGCAGCCCAGAGCATGCCGGCGATGATGTCGGAGTCGTAGCCGCCGCAGGGGCCGAGCGCGCGCACCGGCTGCACGCGCACGCCGCGGCCCACGGAGGCCATGCCCAGGCCGTTGTCGGTGCGGGCGCCGACGAGCCCCGCCATCTTCGTGCCGTGCCAGCTGCTGGGCGCAGCGGGCTCGCCCAGGCTGCACTGGCCATCGTCGGTCCAGTCGCCGGGGTCGGACGGATCGGCATCGCGCCCATCGCCATCGCGCGCGTCGACCGGGTCGGCGATGAAGTCGTAGCCGTCGACGAGGCTGCCGACGAGGTCGGGGTGCTCGCGCCGCACGCCCGAGTCGATGATCGCGACCACCACATCGACCGCGCCGGTCGTCACGTCCCAGGCGCCGACGGCGTTCATCGCCGACACCCGCTGCGCATCGGGCTCCCGCAGGTACCACTGCCCCACGATCGGCGAGACGCTGGGGCCGCCGGCAAAGAGCGGATCGTTGGGCAGCGCCAGCGCGCGGCGGCGCTCGTCGGGCACGGCGTACTCGAGCTCCGCATCCGCAGCCAGCCGCAGCGCGAGTTCCTGCGAGCTCAGGCCCCGAGCCAGCAAGACCTGGCGCCGCTCGTCGATGACGCGCCCGTCGATCAGGTGCAGGCCGCTGCGCAGGCCCATCGCCGCCGCCTGCTGCGGGCCATGGGCGGCTTGCCCGCCGCCTGCGCGCGCGGCCTGGGCGCGCCGCATCACCTCCCCCGCGGCCTTGTACTTGACGATGACGCGCGCCAGCGGCCCATCACCCGCGCCGCCGGGCTCAGGCGCGGCCGGCGCCGCGGCGCTGCCCAAGCCGAGGGCGGCAGCGGCAAGCGGCAGCAGCAGGCGCCGCAGGCTCGGCCCGGCACGCCAAGGACGGTCGACCACGACGCCAAGCGAAGGAGAGGTTTTCATGGACAAGAGGACTCCTCGAGAATCGACCGCGGAGCGGCGCGGCGCGCCAGCGCGGGGGCCAGAACCACGGCCGCCGCGCAGAGCAGGCCTGCGACGCTGCCGCTGAGATGCGACCAGGGCGCGATGGCGATGCCCAGCTCCGGCGCCGCCCGCAGCACCGGGCCCAGGGGCTGCTCGGACACCAGCTTGGCCGCAAGGCCCGCCAGCAGCAGCAGGCCGACGAGTGCCTGCGCGCCGCGCCTCAGCCCCAGCAGATGCAGGCCGACGATGGCCACGCCCGCATGCAGCACGCCCGAAAGCCCCTGGTAGTGTGCAAGGGCGGGCCCAAGCAGCCAGCCGCCCTGCGTCAGCGGCCAGGCCAGCAGCCACGCCAGCGCAAGCCGCGCCGGCACCCGGGCCGCCAGGCCCAGCAGCGCCAGCAGCGCCGTGCCGGCGAGGTTCAGCGCCAGGTGCGCAGGGCTGCCGTGCAGCCAGGCAGCGGTCCACCAGCGCCAGGGTTCTGCCAGCGCAAGGCCGGGCTGCCAATCCAGCGCCAGCTTCAGCGCGTCGATTTCGAGCGACGTGCCCGCCGCCGCCCGCGCGCCGAGCGCGAGCGCGAGCGCGCCCGCGGCCAGCGCCGCCGCCACCGCCAGCCAGGCGATGCCGGGTCGGCTCCAGGTCGGGACTTGCGCACGCCGCATCCCGGCGATGATGCCAGCCGCGCGGCGGCGCGGGCGCGCACTGTGGCACAGTCGCGCGCCACCCCGTGGGCCGCCCGCGGCTGCCCCCGGATCCGCGCAGCGCCTGCCGCGCCTGCGCCTCGCCCTTTGCACGATCCTCGACGATCCCTCATGGCTTTGAAGTCCACCGTCTACAAGGTCGCCGTTCAGGTGGCCGACATGGACCGCGCCCACTACCGCGACCACGCGCTGACGCTTGCGCTGCACCCCTCGGAGACCGAGGAGCGGCTGATGGTGCGCGTGCTCGCCCACGCGCTGAACGCACCCGGCGACGAGCACGCCACGCCGCTGCTGCCCGCGCGCGGCCTCTCCGACACCGACGAGCCCGACCTCTGGCAGCACGATCGCAGCGGCACGCTGCTGCAGTGGATCGAGGTCGGCCAGCCCGACGAGCGGCGCCTCGCGCGCGCCTGCTCGCGCAGCGAGCGCGTGGTCGTCTACGCCTACGCCGCGTCCACGCCGATCTGGTGGAAGGGCGTGGCGGGCAAGCTCACGCGGCTGCAGAACCTCGCCGTCTGGCAGCTCGAGGCGCAGGCCAGCCGCGAGCTCGCAGGCCTTGCGCAGCGCGCCATGCAGCTTCAGGTGACGGTGCAGGACGGCGTGGTCTGGGTCGGCGATGGGCAGCGCTCGGTCGAGCTGCATCCGCTGGCGCTGCACGGCACCGCGAGATGAGGCGCGATGAGCCGCCACCTGACCCGCCCGCCCCACCTGCGCCGCCCGCCCCGCCTGCCCGGGCTTGCGCGTCGCCGCGCGCTCGCCCTGCTCGGCTCCTTCGCCCCGCTTGCCACCACCCTTGTCACGGCCCCTCTCGCCACCCTCTACCCACGAAAGCTGCACGCGATGAACAGCCCGTCTGCCGCCGCCCCCCCGGACGACCCCTTTCTCTGGCTCGAGGACGTGCAGGGCGAACAGGCCCTGGCCTGGGTGCGCGAGCGCAACGCGATTGCCGAGCGCGAGCTGCAGGCGGTGCCGCAGCACGCGGCACGCGAGCGCGCGATCCTCGAGGTGCTGGACTCGCAGGCGCGCATCCCTTCCGTGCAGCGCGTCGGACCCTGGCTCTACAACCTGTGGCAGGACGCCGCCAACCCGCGCGGCCTGTGGCGGCGCGCGACGCTGGACGAGTTCAGGAAGCCGGCGCCGGCCTGGGAGACCGTGCTCGACCTCGACGCCCTGGGCCGCGCCGAAGGCGAGAACTGGACCTGGGGCGGCGCCACCCTGCTCGGTCCGGCCTACCGGCGCGCGCTGCTGGCGCTCTCGCGCGGCGGCGCCGACGCGCACGTGCTGCGCGAGTTCGACCTCGTCGAGCTTCGCTTCGTCGACGGCGGCTTCGTCGTGCCCGAGGCCAAGAGCCGCATCGAGTGGATGGACCAGGACAGCGTCTACCTCGGCAGCGACTTCGGCCCCGGCTCGCTGACCGACTCGGGCTACCCGCGCGTGATCCGCCGCTGGCGCCGCGGCCAGGCGCTGGACGCGGCCGAGATCGCCTTCGAAGGGGAAGCGGGCGACGTCGCCGTCGAGGCCTTCGTCGATCGCACGCCGGGCTTCGAGCGCAGCGGCTTCGTGCGCGCGACGAGCTTCTACGAGACGCGCCTGTGGCTGCTGCAGGACGGCAGGCCGGTGGAGGTCGACAAGCCGCTGGACGCCAACCTGTCCTTCTGGCGCGAGCACCTGCTGCTGCAGTTGCGCAGCGACTGGAGCGTGGCCGGCCGCCTCTGGCGCGGCGGCAGCCTCCTGCTGGCCGACGCCGCCGCCTACCTGCGCGGCCAGCGCGAGTTCACCGCGCTCTTCGAGCCCACCGCCACGCGCTCGCTCGAGCGCTTCGCGACCACGCGCACGCAGATCGTGCTGGAAGTGCTGGACACCGTGAGCAGCCGCCTCGAAGCCTGGCGCCGCGACGAGCGCGCCCAAGCCCCCGCGCGCTGGCTGCGCCGCGAGCTGCCGGTGCCGCCGCTGTCCAGCACCGCGATCGCCGCGCTGCACGACCCGCTGCTGCCCGAGGACCCGCTGGCCGAGCAGCTGTGGCTGCGCACGAGCAGCTTCCTGAGCCCGGACACGCTGAGCCTCGCGAACCTCGCCGACGGCGACCGCGGCGAGTCGGTGAAGGCGCTGCCCGCCTTCTTCGACGCCGCGGGCATGCGCGTCGAGCAGCATTTCGCGCACTCGCGCGACGGCACGCGCGTGCCCTACTTCGTCGTCTGGCCGAAAGCGCCGCGCAAGGACGGCCGCAACCCGACGCTGCTCTACGGCTACGGCGGCTTCGAGATCTCGCTGTCGCCGGCCTATCTTGCGATCGCCGGCCGCACCTGGCTTGCGCAGGGCGGCGTCTACGTGCTGGCCAACATCCGCGGCGGCGGCGAGTTCGGCCCGGCCTGGCACCAGGCGGCGATCCTCGAGCACAAGCAGCGCAGCTACGACGACTTCGCCGCCGTCGCCGAGGACCTGGTCGCGTGCGGCATCACGCAGCCGCGGCACCTGGGCATCCAGGGCGGCAGCAACGGCGGGCTGCTGATGGGCGCAGTGATGGTGCAGCGCCCCGAGCTCTTTGCCGCCGTCGTCTGCCAGGTGCCGCTGCTGGACATGCGGCGCTACCACCGGCTGCTGGCCGGCGCCTCGTGGATGGCCGAGTACGGCGACCCCGACGACCCGGCGCAGTGGGCGTGGATCGCCCGCTACAGCCCCTACCAGAACCTGCGCGCCGGGCAGCGCATGCCCGCCGTGCTCTTCACCACCAGCACGCGCGACGACCGCGTGCACCCGGGCCACGCGCGCAAGATGGCCGCGCGCATGCTCTCGCTCGGCTACGCGCCGCTCTACTGGGAGAACATCGAAGGCGGGCACGGCGGCGCGGCCGACAACGCGCAGCGCGCGCGCATGCGCTCGCTCGAGCTGAGCTTCCTCTGGCGCGAACTGGCGCCGCGCTGAAACCGCGCCAAAGCCGCGAAGCGAAGGCCCTCATGCCGCGCTGGATCGAGGACGACGACCCGCTGCCGCCCGGACGCAGCGCGCTGGGCCCGGGCGACGAGGCGCCGGGCCTGGTCGCCGTCGGCGGCACGCTTGGCAGCGCGCGGCTCGAGGAGGCCTATCGCAAGGGCCTCTTCCCCTGGTTCAGCCAGGGCCAGCCAGTGCTGTGGTGGAGCCCCGAGCCGCGCATGGTGCTGCCGGTGCAGGCCTTCAAGCCAAGCCACACGCTGCGCAAGACGCTGCGCCGCTTCGCGCGCGAGGATCGCTGCACGATCGGCGTCGACAGCGCCTTCGAGCGCGTCATCCGCGCCTGCGCCATGACCCCGCGCGAGGGCCAGGACGGCACCTGGATCGTGCCGGCGATGGTCGAGGCCTACACGCGCTGGCACCGCGAGGGCCGCGTGCACAGCTTCGAGACCTGGATCGACGGCGAGCTCGTCGGCGGCCTCTACGGCGTGGCGATCGGGCGCATGTTCTTCGGCGAATCGATGTTCTCGCACCGCAGCGATGCCTCGAAGATCGCGCTGGCCGCACTCGTGGCCTGGTGCCGTGCGCACGACATCCCGCTGATCGATTGCCAGCAGCACACGCCGCACCTCGCCAGCCTGGGCGCGCACACGATCACGCGCGCGGCCTTCGAGGCGCACCTCGCGCAAGTCCTGCCCGCCGAGGAGCGTTTCGATTGGACCTATGATGCCGCGACGTGGCGCCACGTGCTGGGCAGCGAAGCTCCCCGCAGCGGCGCCCTGCCCCGGGAAGATCCGTGACGCACCCGAAAGAGCTTCCGCTTTCGTCGCTGCAGTTCTATGCCACCGCGCCCTATCCGTGCAGCTACCTGCCGGGGCGCCAGGCGCGCTCGCAGGTCGCCACGCCCAGCCACCTGATCTACGCCGACGCCTACTCGGCGCTGGTCGCCGCGGGCTTTCGGCGCAGCGGCATGTTCACCTACCGCCCCTACTGCGAGGGCTGCCGCGCCTGCCTGCCGATGCGCCTGCCGGTGGCGCGCTTTGCGCCCACGCGCAGCCAGCGCCGCGCCCAGGCGCAGCACGCCACGCTGCGCGCACGCGTGCTGCGCCTGTGCTTCATGCCCGAGCACTACCAGCTCTACCTGCGCTACCAGTCGGGCCGCCACAGCGGCGGCGGCATGGACCAGGACAGCGTCGACCAGTACACGCAGTTCCTCTTGCAGAGCCGCGTCAACTCGCGCCTCGTCGAGTTCCGCGAACCCGAGGTCGACGGCCGCCCCGGCGCGCTGCGCATGGTCTCCATCCTCGACGTGCTCGGCGACGGCCTCTCGGCCGTCTACACCTTCTACGACCCCGACGCGCAGGCCAGCTACGGCACCTACTGCGTGCTCTGGCAGATCGAGCAGACGCGCCAGCTCCAGCTGCCCTACGTCTACCTCGGCTACTGGATCGAGCAAAGCCCCAAGATGGCCTACAAGGCGCGCTTTCGGCCGCACCAGCTGCTCATCGACGGGCGCTGGCAGGACGCGGGCTGAAGGCGCGAAAGCGGGTCCCAGGGCACCGGGGGTGGCTCTGCGCGGCAGGCGCCGCGGACGCCCACAGGCGGAAAAAATTGGCTCTGCTGTGACAGGGCTCGAGAGGACTTCTTCGGTTCTTGGCGGAGTCGGAGGGATTCGAACCCTCGATGCAGGTTTTGCCCACATACTCCCTTAGCAGGGGAGCACCTTCGGCCACTCGGTCACGACTCCAGCTCGAAGAAGGGGCGCATTCTAGCCCCGAAAACGCTTCCAATCGGCGGCTCCGATCGGCGCGCCGCATGGGCGCGCGATCAGCCTGCGACCATCACTCGGCGGCGACGCTGCCGGCGTCCAGCCCGAAGGCCTTGTGCAGGGCGCGCACGGCGAGCTCCATGTACTTCTCGTCGATGACGACGCTGGTCTTGATCTCGCTCGTGCTGATCATCTGGATGTTGATGCCCTCCTCGGAGAGCGTGCGGAACATCCGGCTGGCCACGCCGACGTGGCTGCGCATGCCGATGCCGACGATCGAGACCTTGCAGATCTTCGGGTCGCCGATGACCTGCTGCGCGCCGGTGGCCGGGATCACGCTGTTCATCAGCAGGTCGACCGTGCGCGCGTAGTCGCCGCGGTTGACGGTGAAGGAGAAGTCGGTGCGCCCGTCGTGCGAGACGTTCTGGATGATGACGTCGACGTCGATGTTGGCCTCGGCCACCGGGCCGAGGATCTGGAACGCGATGCCCGGCCGGTCGGGCACGCCCATCACGGTGATCTTGGCTTCGTCGCGGTTGAACGCGATGCCCGACACGACGGCTTGTTCCATCTTCTCGTCTTCCTCGAATGTGATCAGCGTGCCCGAGCGGGATTCCTCCTCGAGCGGGATGTCCGGCGGCGTGAAGCTGGAGAGCACGCGCACCGGCACCTTGTACTTGCCGGCGAACTCGACCGAGCGGATCTGCAGCACCTTGGAGCCGAGGCTCGCCATCTCGAGCATTTCCTCGAAGCTGACGCTGGCCAGGCGCCGCGCCTCGGGCACGATGCGCGGGTCGGTGGTGTAGACGCCGTCGACGTCCGTGTAGATGAGGCACTCGTCGGCGCCGAGCGCTGCGGCCACCGCCACCGCCGAGGTGTCGCTGCCGCCGCGGCCGAGCGTGGTCACGTCGCCGGCCTCGTCGATGCCCTGAAAGCCGGTGATGATGACCACCTTGCCGGCGTCGAGGTCGGCGCGCACGCGCGAGTCCTCGATGCGCTGGATGCGCGCCTTGGTGAAGGCCGCATCCGTCACCACCGGAACCTGCCAGCCGGCGTAGCTGACGGCGGGCTGGCCCTGCGCCTGCAGCGCCAGCGCCAGCAGCCCGACCGAGACCTGCTCGCCGGTGGCGGCGATGGCGTCCTGCTCGCGCAGGCTCTGCGGCGTCGGCGAGGGCGGCGCCAGTTCCTTGGCCAGTGCCAGCAGCCGGTTGGTCTCGCCGCTCATCGCGGAAGGGACCACGACGACCTTGTGCCCGGCGCGGGCCCACTTGGCCACGCGCAGGGCCACGTTGCGGATGCGCTCCGTCGAACCCATCGACGTGCCACCGTACTTGTGAACGATCAATGCCATGAATGTCTGCGACCGTGCCGCCAGGAGGACGCGCAGGCAACGCCACGCGTCACTGCGCAAAAACCCTGAATTGTAATGGCCGGCCGTTGCACGGCTCCTCCGCGGCTCAAGGGGTCCAGCGCAGGCTCAGTCGCGGCGCGCCGGGCCATTCCCGCGCGCGCGCATCGAGGCCAAGACCCGGCACGAAGACGAGTTGCCCATGCGCCCACAGCAGCGGCGCCTCGCGTTCCCAGGCCGGAATGCCGAGGTCCTGGAACTGCTTCTTCAGGGCACGCGGCGGACCGCCCGGATGCCGCTGGAAGCGCTCACCGCCGCTGCGCGGTCGCAGCTCGGCCTGGCGCAGCAGCTCCGCCGGCACGCCGCCTTCATCGACCGCGAGCACCTGCAGGCGGCCAGGCCAGGGCGCGAGCGCGTGTTCGCCTGGCCGCGAGAGGTCGATGGCCTGGGCTTGCGGCAGCGAAGCCGCGCGATCGACCCTCGACACCGGCCGCGCGAGCAGCCGCCCGCGGTAGAGGTGGATGCTGTGCCTGCCCGCCGGCCAGCAGCCCTGCTCGCACGCCGGCAAGTCGTGCAGGAGGCGCTGCAGCAGCGAAAGCGGCCAGCCCGGCTCGAGCACCTGCGCAAGCCACGCGCGCAGGGTCGCCGCGCGCCGCGCCGGGCTCAGCGCGCGCCAGCCGCGCAGCTCCAAGGCATCGCCGTCGCCGAGGGCCTGGAGATCCTGCGCGGCGACTTCGCGCTCGAGGGCGTGCGCCAGCGCCGCCTGCCGCGCGAGCGCGCCAAGCGTCACCTCGGCATCGGGGAAGGCCGCCTGCAGCGCCGGCCAGACCTCGGTGCGCAGGCGGCTGCGTGCAAAGCGCGGGTCGGCGTTGGAGGGATCGAGCACCGGGCGCAGGCGCCAGCGCCGCAGGTAGGCTTCGATCGCCTCGCGCGGCTGCTCGAGCCAGGGGCGAAGCCAGAGGATGCCGTCGCGTTCGCGCTGCCGCGGCATCGCGGCAAGGCCCGCCGCGCCGGCGCCGCGCAAGGCCTGCAGCAGCACGGTCTCGGCCTGGTCGCGACGATGCTGCGCCAGCAGCACGACGCTGCAGCCGGCCTCGCGCGCGAGCGCGGCCAGCGCGCGGTAGCGTTCGCGCCGCGCCCAGGCCTCGACGCTCTCGCCGCGGCTCGGCTGGCCCTGCAGGCGCACGGCATGAAAGCGCACCGCAAGCCCCCTGCCCGCCCAGCGCCGGCACTGCGCGGCCAGGCCCGCCAGCCAGGCGTCGGCCTGCGGCTGCAGCCCGTGGTGCACGTGCAGCGCGTGCACCTGGATGCCCAGCGGCGTGGCCAGGCGCGCCACGGCGTGCAGCAGCGCGGTGGAGTCGACGCCGCCGCTGGCGGCCACCGCCAGATGCCGCGCGCCGCCGGGCGTCGCGGCGTCCATGGCCTGCGCTCAGCGCTCCTTGGTGTCGACGAAGCGGCCGTAGGCCTGCAGCCGCTCGTAGCGCCGCTGCAGCAGTTCCTTGGGCTTCAGGTCGACGACCTGGCGCAGCGCATCGTTGAGCGCGCGCTTGAGCTGCGCGGCCATCCACTTCGGGTCGCGGTGGGCGCCGCCGACGGGCTCGTTGACGATCTTGTCGACCACGCCCAGCGCCTTCAGCCGGTGCGCGGTGATGCCCAGCGCCTCGGCGGCGTCGCTTGCGCGCTCGGCGGTCTTCCAGAGGATGGAGGCGCAGCCCTCGGGCGAGATGACCGAGTAGACGCTGAACTGCAGCATCAGCACCTGGTCGCCGACGCTGATCGCCAGCGCGCCGCCGGAGCCGCCCTCGCCGATGATGGTGCAGACGATGGGCACCTGCAGCTGCGCCATCTCGAAGATGTTGCGGCCGATCGCCTCCGACTGCCCGCGCTCCTCGGCGCCGATGCCGGGGTAGGCGCCGGGCGTGTCGACGAAGGTGAAGACCGGCAGGCCGAACTTCTCGGCCAGCTTCATCATGCGCAGCGCCTTGCGGTAGCCCTCGGGGCGCGACATGCCGAAGTTGCGCGCGGTGCGCTCCTTGGTGTCGCGGCCCTTCTGGTGCCCGATCACCATGCAGGCCGCGCCGTTGAAGCGCGCGAGGCCGCCGACGATCGAGAGGTCGTCGCCGAAGTGGCGGTCGCCGTGCAGTTCCTGGTAGTCGGTGAAGATCTCGGCGACGTAGTCCAGCGTGTAGGGCCGCTGGGCGTGGCGCGCGATCTGCGTCACCTGCCAGGGCGAGAGACTGGCGTAGATGTCCTTGGTGAGCTGCTGGCTCTTCTTGGACAGGCGCTCGATCTCGTCGGAGATGTCGACCGCCGATTCGTTCTGCACGAAGCGCAGTTCGTCGATCTTGGACTCGAGTTCGGCGATGGGCTGCTCGAAGTCCAGAAAGTGCCGTTTGCTCATCAATACTCCACCGGCAGCGGGTCGAGGCTGCGCCAAATATACCAAGTCGCCACCGAGCGAAACGGTGCCCAGGCCTCGCCCACCTCGCGCGCCTCGGCGCGCGAAACGGGCTCGCCGCTGAAGTAGTTCAGGCTGACGCCGCGCAGCAGGCCGACGTCGTCCAGCGGCAGCACGTTCGGGCGCATGAGGTGGAAGATGAGGAACATCTCCGCCGTCCAGCGCCCGATGCCGCGGATGGCCACCAGCTCCTCGATGATCGCCTCGTCGTCCATCTGCGCCCACTGGCCGACGTGAACGCTGCCGCCCTCGAAGTGGCGCGAGAGGTCGAGCAGGTACTCGGCCTTGCGCAGCGAGAGCCCGGCCTCGCGCAGGCTCTGCGGCGTGTGCGCCAGCACCTGCACGGGTGCAAGCGCGCCGTCGACGCTGCCCGCGAGCTGCGTGAAGCGCTCCCAGACCGACTGCGCGGCCTTCACCGAAATCTGCTGGCCGACGATCGAACGCGCCAGCGTCGTGAAGGCGTCGCCGCGGCTCTGCAGGCGCGCGTCGCCGTAGCGCGGGATCAGCCGCTTCATGACGCGGTCGCGCCGCGCCAGGTGGCGGCAGGCGTCGTCCCAGTAGGCGGGCGCGGCCAGCAGCGCGTCCTGTGGGCGCAGGTCGGGCTGCGGCGCCTCGGGCGGCACCGGCTTCGGGGTCGTGGCCTGTCGCTTGGGCAAGGCTTCAGGCCCTCACCCAGGTCGTGCCCTGCGGCCCGTCCTCGAGCTTCACGCCCTGCTCGGCCAGCGTCTTGCGGATGCGGTCGGCCTCGGCGAAGTCGCGCGCGGCCTTGGCCGCGGCGCGCGCGGCGATCGCGGCCAGGATGGCCGCCTCGTCCAGCCCCGCCCCGGCCTGCAGGAAGGCCCGGGGGGCCTGCTGCAGCACGCCCAGGCAGCGCCCGAGCCGTCGCAGCAGGCGGGCTCGGCCGGCCTCGCGCGTGCGGTTGACCTCGCTGGCCAGCTCGAACAGCACGGCCATCGCCCCGGGCGTGTTGAAGTCGTCGTCCATCGCAGCGCGGAAGGCCGCGGCGCGCGCGTCGCTCCAGTCCGCCGCCTCGTCTGCCGCTGCAGATTCGTCACCGAGCACGGCGTCGAGCGCCGTGTAGAGCCGGCGCAGCGCCTGGCGCGCATCCTCGAGATTGGCGTCGCTGAAGTTGAAGGGACTGCGGTAGTGCGTGCGCAGCATGAAGAAGCGCAGCGTCTCGCCGTCGAAGGCCTTCAGCACGTCGCGGATGGTGAAGAAGTTGCCGAGCGACTTCGACATCTTCTCGTTGTCGACGTTGAGGAAGCCGTTGTGCATCCAGACGTTGACGAAGCGCCCGCCGCTGGCGCCCTCGCTCTGCGCGATCTCGTTCTCGTGGTGCGGGAACTGCAGGTCCATGCCGCCGCCGTGGATGTCGAAGGGCTCGCCCAGCAGCGCGCAGCTCATCGCCGAGCACTCGATGTGCCAGCCCGGGCGACCGCTGCCGAAGGGGCTGGCCCAGCGCGCGTCCTCGGGTTCGTCGGCCTTGGCGGCCTTCCACAGCACGAAGTCCAGCGGATCGTCCTTGCCTTCGGCGACCTCGACGCGCTCGCCCGCGCGCAGCTCGTCGATGGACTTGCCCGAGAGCTTGCCGTAGCCGGGAAAGCGGCGCACGGCGAAGTTCACGTCGCCGTTGCCGGCGCGATAGGCCAGGCCCTTGTCCTCCAGCCGGCCGATCAGCGAGAGCATCTGCGGCACGTAGTCGGTGGCGCGCGGCTCGTGCGTGGGCGCGAGGATGCCGATGGCGGCGATGTCCTCGCGCATGGCGGCGATCATCTCGTCGGTGAGATCGCGGATCGCCATGCCGCGTTCGAGCGCGCGCCTGATGATCTTGTCGTCGATGTCGGTGATGTTGCGAACGTAGGTGACCCGATACCCGCTCTCCAGCAGCCAGCGGAACACGACGTCGAAGGCCATCATCATGCGCGCATGGCCCATGTGGCAGAGGTCGTAGATCGTCATGCCGCACACGTACATGCGCACGTGGCCGGGCTCGATCGGCTGGAAGTCCTCGACGCGGCGCGTCAGCGTGTTGTGGATGCGTAGGCTCATGCGGCGGCGGCGCAGGGCACGGCACGCCTCGCCCCTCCGACACGAGGGGCCGCACGCCTGCCCGATAGAATCGGCCAGTATAGCGAGCGGCCTCATGCGCATTTCCTGGCGCGGGCCCGCGACGCGGGAGCACGCATGAACGAAAGCAAGGCGCGCCGGCGACTCGGCGCGACGATCGCCGCGGCCGCGGTGCTGAGTCTCGGACTGGCCCTTGCGCCGTCCGCCTGGGCGCAGAAGGTGCGCCTGGCCACGAACCTCGGCGACATCGTCGTCGAGCTCGACGCCGCCAAGGCGCCGAAGTCGGTCGAGAACTTCGTCCAGTACGTGAAGGCCGGCCACTACGACGGCACGATCTTTCACCGCGTCATCGATGGCTTCATGATCCAGGGCGGCGGCTTCACGCCCGACCGCGTGCAGAAGCCCACGCGCGCGCCGATCGCGCTCGAGGCCGGCAACGGCCTCTCCAACGTGCGCGGCACCATGGCCATGGCACGCACCGCAGCGCCCGACAGCGCCACCGCGCAGTTCTTCATCAACGTCGTCGACAACCTGCCGCTGGACAGCTACGGCGGCGGCTACGCCGTCTTCGGCAAGGTGGTTGCCGGCATGGACGTGGTCGACCGCATCAAGGCCACACCCACCGTCAACAAGGGAGCAGCCTTCGCCAACCTGCCCGCCACCGACGTCGTCATCCACAAGGCCACCCTGGAGGATTGAGCATGCCCAAGACCGTGAAGATGCAGACCAGCGCAGGCGCGCTCGAGATCGAACTCGACGACGCGAAGGCGCCCGAGAGCGTGCGCAACTTCCTCGCCTATGCCGAGAAGGGGCACTACGACAACACCGTGTTCCACCGCGTCATCAAGGGCTTCATGATCCAGGGCGGTGGCTTCGAGCCGGGCATGAAGCAAAAGGCCACCGACAAGCCGATCGCCAACGAGGCGAAGAACGGGCTGAAGAACCAGAAGTACACGCTGGCGATGGCGCGCACCTCGGACCCGCACTCGGCGACGGCGCAGTTCTTCATCAACACCAGCGACAACGGCTTCCTCGACAACGACCGCGCGCAGGACGGCTGGGGCTACGCGGTGTTCGGCCGCGTCGTCGCCGGCACCGAGATCGTCGACGCGATCGAGCGGGTGCGCACCGGCCGCAAGGGCTTTCACGACGACGTGCCGCTCGACGACGTGCTGATCGAGCGCGTGCAGCTCGTCGGCTGAGGCCGCGCGGCTGCGGCCCACCGCGCTGCCGTGAGCGAAGGCGCCGCGCTGCACGCGCTGCACGTGCTCCATGAATGGGCTCCCGCGGCGCACTGGCGGGCGATCGACTTCGTCGCCGACCTGCACCTGGCCGCAGAGCATCCGCGCACGCTCTGCGCCTTCGGTGAATACCTGCAGGGCACGCAGGCCGACCACGTCGTGCTGCTGGGCGACGTGTTCGAGGTCTGGGTCGGTGACGACGGCCGCGAGCTCGCCTTCGAGCACTCGCTGCTGACCCTGCTGGCCGCGGCGGCGCGCGCGCGCCGCCTCTTCTTCATGCCGGGCAACCGCGACTTCCTCGTCGGTGCGTCGCTGCTGGCGGAGCTCGGCATCACCGCCCTGCCCGACCCCTGCTGCCTGCACGCCGCCGGGCGGCGCTGGCTGCTCGCGCACGGCGACGCCCAGTGCCTCGGCGACGAGCCCTATCAGCGCTACCGCACGCAGGTGCGCAGCCCCGCCTGGCAGCAGGCCTTCCTCGCGCGGCCGCTGGCCGAGCGCATCGCGCTGGCGCGCGCCATGCGCGAGGAGAGCATGCGTGTGCAGCGTGAGCGCAGCGCAGCCAAGCCGGGCATGGAAAGCGTGGTCGACCTCGACGCTGCCGCCTGCCGCGCGCTGCTTGCGGCCTGCGGCGCGCGCGAGATGATCCACGGCCACACCCACCGGCCCGCGGTGCACGATCTCGGCGAAGGGCTGCGCCGGCATGTGCTGAGCGACTGGGACCTGGACGACGCCAAGGCGCCCCGCGCCGAGCTGCTGCGCCTGCTGCCCGACGGCAACCTGCACCGCCTCACGCCGCAGGCGGCCTGCGTTGCGGCGGCATCCGGCGCCGGAACCAGCGCAGGAGCCGCCGCAGGAACCGGCACCGCCTGAGCGAGCCATGCTGGGCCCCCTCACGCGCTGGTGGCAAGGCCGCCGCGACGCGGCGGCCCTGCGCCGTCGCCCGATCCCCGACGATCTCTGGAAGCGCACGCTGATCCGCTACCCCTTCCTGCGCAGCGCCGCCGACCCGCAGGGTGTGGCCTTGCGCCGCATGACCAGCCTTTTCCTCGATCGCAAGGAGTTCACCGCCGTGGCGCCGCTGCGGCTGACCAACGACGTCGTCGTCGCCGTCGCCGCACAGGCCTGCCTGCCGGTGCTGCAGCTCGGGCTGCATCGCTACGACGGCTTCGTCGGCATCGTGCTGCAGCCCGACCAGGTGCTCGCGCGCCGCCAGCATCTGGACGACGACGGCGTGCTGCACGAGTACGACGAAGTCCTCTCCGGCGAGGCCGTGCAGGGCGGGCCGGTGATGCTCTCCTGGCGCGACGTGCGCGGCAGCGGACGCAGCGCGGCCGAGGGCTACAACGTCGTCATCCACGAGTTCGCGCATGTGCTCGACATGGCGGACGGCGCGGCCGACGGAGTGCCCCTGCTGCCGCCCGAAATCGCGCGCGAGGACTGGCAGCGCACGCTCTCGGCCGAATACGAAGCCTTCGTCAGGCGCGTCGACGCGGACGAGGACACCGCCCTCGACCCCTACGGCGCCCACGCGCCCGAGGAGTTCTTCGCGGTCGCCAGCGAGGCGCTCTTCGTGGCGCCGCAGGGACTGCGCGCCGAGCATCCGGAGCTCTACCGGATGCTGGCGCGCTTCTATCGCCTGGACACCGCGGCCTGAGCCGGCTGGCTGTTCGCTGTCACAAGGACGAACGTATTACCATACGGCAAGTGGTAATATCTTCCGATGAACACGCTGACCATCAAGATTTCGCCTCAACTCGAGAGCGAGCTGGCCGCAGCCAGTGCGCAAGAGCATCTGAGCAAGTCGGTGCTGGTGCGCCGCGCCCTGGAGCTCTATCTTGCCCAGCGCAAATCGGGTCGGCCGTTCGTTTCGGCGCTCGACAAGGCGGGGGATCTGGTCGGTTGCTTCAAGGGCGGGCCACGCGACCTGGCGTCCAACCCGGCGCATCTGGAAGGCTTCGGCAAGCCGTAGATGCGCCTGATCCTCGACACCGGCCCCTGGGTGGCGCTGCACTGCCGCGACGAGCAGCATCATGACTGGGCCCGGGCCCAGTTCGCCGCCACCGCCGAGCCTCTGCTCACCTGCGAAGCGGTGGTCGCCGAGACCTGCTTTCTGCTTGCTCGAAGCGGCTTCGACCCGGGACGGGCGCTCGAACTGATCGAACGCGGTGTCGTCAAGCCGGCCTTGGCGCTGGACGAGGAGATCACTGCCGTGCGGCGCTTGTTTGCGCGCTACGACAAGGTACCGGCCTCACTGGCGGACGCCTGCCTGATCCGCATGTCGGAGCTGTACGAACCGTGCCGGATCCTGACGCTGGACAACGACTTTCACGTCTATCGCCGCCACGGCCGCAAGGCGATCCCGGTGCTGACACCGCCGCAGTGAGCAGCCCCCGGCAGGGCCCGGGGAACGACAGCCCCACGGCCCGCCCCAAGGTCAGGCCGGCGTCGCTTCGGCCTTCGGCTTGTCGCTCTTCCTGGGCGGCTGGATGTCGAGCATCACCTCGCCCTTGTCGTCGATATCGACCGAGAGGCGGCCGCCGTCGACGAGGCGTCCGAACAGCAGCTCGTCGGCCAGCGCCCGGCGGATCACGTCCTGGATCAGGCGTTGCATCGGCCGCGCGCCCATCAGCGGGTCGAAGCCCTTCTTCGCCAGGTGCTTGCGCAGCGCGTCGCTGAAGGCCGCCTCGACCTTCTTCTCGGCGAGCTGGCTCTCGAGCTGCAGCAGGAACTTGTCGACCACGCGCAGGATGATGTCCTCGTCCAGCGCGCGGAAGCTGACGATGGCGTCCAGCCGGTTGCGGAACTCGGGCGTGAACAGGCGCTTGATGTCGCCCATCTCGTCGCCCTGCTCGCGCCGCGTCGTGAAGCCGATGGTCGCCTTGTTCATCGTCTCGGCGCCGGCATTCGTCGTCATGATGATGATGACGTTGCGAAAGTCCGCCTTGCGCCCGTTGTTGTCGGTCAGCGTGCCGTGGTCCATCACCTGCAGCAGCACGTTGAAGACGTCCGGGTGCGCCTTCTCGATCTCGTCGAGCAGCAGCACCGCGTGCGGCTTCTTGGTGATCGCCTCGGTCAAGAGCCCGCCCTGGTCGAAGCCGACGTAGCCCGGCGGCGCGCCGATCAGGCGGCTCACCGCGTGGCGCTCCATGTACTCCGACATGTCGAAGCGGATGAGGTCGATGCCCATGATGTAGGCGAGCTGCTTGGCGACCTCGGTCTTGCCCACACCCGTGGGGCCGCTGAAGAGGAAGCTGCCGATCGGCTTCTCCGGCTTGCCAAGCCCCGAGCGCGCCATCTTGATGGCGGCCGACAGGGCCTCGATCGCCGGCTCCTGGCCGAAGACGACGCTCTTCAGGTCACGCTCGAGGTTCTTCAGCTTGCCGCGGTCGTCGCTCGAGACCGAGGCCGGCGGGATGCGCGCGATCTTGGCGACGATCTCCTCGACCTCGGAGCGCGTGATGGTCTTCTTCTGCCGGCTCTTGGGCAGGATGCGCTGCGCGGCACCCGCCTCGTCGATCACGTCGATCGCCTTGTCGGGCAGGTGACGGTCGTTGATGTACTTGGCGGAGAGCTCGGCCGCGGCCTGCAGCGCGCCCAGCGCGTACTTGACGTTGTGGTGATCCTCGAAGCGCGACTTCAGGCCCTTGAGAATCTCGATCGTCTGCTCGACCGAGGGTTCGACCACGTCGACCTTCTGGAAGCGCCGCGAGAGTGCGGCGTCCTTCTCGAAGATACCGCGGTACTCGGTGAAGGTGGTCGCGCCGATGCACTTCATGGCGCCGGTGGACAGCGCGGGCTTGAGCAGATTGCTCGCGTCCAGCGTGCCGCCGGAAGCGGCGCCGGCGCCGATCAGCGTGTGGATCTCGTCGATGAAGAGGATCGCGCCGGGCTGGTCCTTGAGCTGCTTGAGCACGCCCTTCAGGCGCTGCTCGAAGTCGCCGCGGTACTTGGTGCCGGCCAGCAGCGCGCCCATGTCGAGCGCGTAGACGGTGGCGTCGGCCAGCACCTCCGGAACGTCCTTCTCGGTGATGCGCCAAGCCAGGCCTTCAGCGATCGCCGTCTTGCCCACGCCCGCCTCGCCAACCAGCAGCGGGTTGTTCTTGCGCCGGCGGCACAGCACCTGGATGACGCGCTCGACCTCGTTCTCGCGGCCGATCAGCGGGTCGATCTTGCCGTCACGCGCGAGCTGGTTGAGGTTCTGCGTGAACTGGTCGAGCGGCGAGCTCTTGCCGTCGCCGGCCGCACCGTCTTCCTTCTCGGGCTCGCTGCCCGAGCTCTCGTTGCCCTTCACCGGCTCCGGCGGATCGGACTTCTTGATGCCGTGGGCGATGAAGTTGACGACGTCCAGGCGCGTCACGCCCTGCTGGTGCAGGTAGTAGACGGCATGCGAATCCTTCTCGCCGAAGATCGCGACGAGCACGTTGGCGCCGGT
>CAUJJO010000063.1 GCA_963205125.1 Pseudomonadota bacterium
GCCTGTCAATGGGCACCGAAGTTTCCGCAGATGTGGGCGTTTAAAATTCCCTATGCTGGCGGTTCGGAGGGGCGGTGATCAGCCGTATTCGTGATCGGGGGGTCCTTTCTTCGAGGGGCGTCCGCGGCGTCTTGGCTGCGGCGGATTGAACGCAGCGCCGGCGCGCACGCTTTCCGGCACGAGAGCGGCGTGCTCGCGCATGCGGTAGCTGGAGCCTTCGATCTGGATGACGACGGCATGGTGCAGCAGTCGGTCCAGCAGCGCGGTGGCGACGACGGGATCGCCGAAGACCTCGCCCCATTCGGCGAAGCCGCGGTTGGAAGTGAGGATCATGGCGCCTTTTTCGTAGCGGGCATTGACGAGCTGGAAGAACAGGTTGGCGCCGCCTGGCGTGACCGGCAGATATCCGATCTCGTCGACGACCAGCAGCGATGCCCTGGTGAGGAAGCGGATCTTCTCCCTGAGCACGCCTTCGCGCTCGGCTTTGGCAAGCTGAGCGATGAGATCGGCGAGCGGGATGAAGTAGACTGCCTTGCCGGCGCGCACGGCCTCGACTGCCAGCGCCGTGGCAATGTGGCTCTTGCCGGTACCGGGCGGCCCCAGCAGATGGACGACCTCGGCCCGTTCGATGAAGTCGAGGCCGGCGAGCGCCAGGATGCGATTGCGGTCGAGCGAGGGCTGGAACGAGAAGTCGTAACCGGCCAGCGTCTTGACCACGGGCAGCCGGGCCATGCGCAGGGCGGCCTTGATCCGCCGGTTCTCCCGCAGCGACAGCTCTTCGCCCAGCAATTCGTCAAGCGCCTCGATGCCGTCGATTTGGCCCTGCTCGATACGCCGCAGGGTCGCATCAAGGATCTCGAGCGCGCGCGGCATCTTGAGGTTGACCAAACTACGGCGGATGGAGTCGACGCGCGAGGATGGTGCGGTAGAGTTCACGGCCGGCCCTCCATCGCAAGGCTCGCGCCAATGGCCTCATAGACCGCCAGCGACCGCAGCGGCACATGATCGCCGATCCGGCCGATCATCGTCATGGGCCGATCATGCGTTCGCAGCGCGGGCCGTCCGGTGCGATGGCGCCGGTCGATGCGATATTGCCGGCGCCCTTCCAGCACGGGGTGTTCAGCAACGACGATGCCGCGGTCGATGATGCGGACCAGGTCCGGCAACTGCTCGATCTCTACGATCCGGCGCGTCCGGTCGGGCACGCTGTAGTAGTTGCCGCCGACCGCCACGAGTCCGTCGTGGCTGACCCGCCGCTCGAGCTTCAGGACAGCGTTGAAGCGGTGCTCGGGCAGGCGTTGCAGCTCTTCCTGCTCTTCGGCGAAGGCCTCGGCCACGACGCGCTGGGTCGTGCCGTGCACCCGCGCATTGGCGACGGTGTCGAGCCAGTCGATGAGCTGGGCGTTGAGGTCCTCCATGTTGCGGAAGCTGCGCCCCAGGAAGAAGTCCTCGCGGATATAGCGGAATGGCCGCTCTACCTTCCCCTTCGTCTTGGCGCGATAGGGGCGGCACGCGCGGGGCTGGAAGCGGTAGTGCTTCGCCAGCGCCAGCAGCGAGCTGTTGTAGATGATGTGGCCCTGGTCGTCCTCGCCAGTCACCGCCGTCTTCATCCGGTCGTAAAGGATCTCGATCGGCACACCGCCCAGCGCCTCGAAGGCCTGCATGTGACAACGCAGCAGCGTCTGCAGATCCTGGTGCAGCACATAGCGGGCGAACAGGAAGCGCGAGTAACCCAGCACCAGGCTGAACAGCCACACGATCCGCACCACGCCCGGCTCGTCGGTGAACTCGACGACGAAGCGGGCGAAGTCGACCTGGCCTTGTACGCCGGCCTTGGTCTCGAAGCGGATCTCATAGGGCTTGGGATCGTAATCGGGCCGGATCGCCGCCAGATAGCGCTTCACCGCCGTGTAGGCGCCGGCATAGCCCATCTCCCTGATCTCGCGGGTCAGCCGAGAGGCCGTCAGGTCGGGGAACGCCGTCACCCGCTCGCGCAGGAACTCCATATAGGGCGCGATCTTGCTCGGCCGGCCCGTCGTTCGCGGACCGTACACCGGCATCTCGACGCCGCGCTCAACGTATTTGCGCACAGTCTTTGGATCGCGCCCCGTTCGGCGTGCAATCGCCGTCACCGACAGCCCCTGTCGGTGCAACTCAAGTATCATCATGGCTTCTCCAAGTCGGATCATCGGCACCGCCTCCCATGGGGAGACTTCTCGCGCCGATTTTGGCTTTGCCCAACGAGCCGGGGTTAACCCCGGCTCGTTGGGCAATCAGGTCCAACACTCAGGGAATTTTCAAAGCCCACTATTGCGGAGAATTACACGCCCACTGACAGAAGTCGAGGATGTAGTCCAACCCGCCGCCCCTGCCACCAGCAAGATCGCCACGGTGCTCGACCTTCTGAGCCGCACGGATGGTGCCACGCTCGACGAGATGGTCGCAGCCACCGGTTGGCTGCCGCACACGACCCGCGCTGCTCTCACTGGCCTGCGCAAGAAGGGCCATGCCATTACCAGGGACAAGCGCGGCGAGGCGACCTGCTACCACATCGTCGCGGAGGCGTGATCGTGGCGAGGCTTGACGACGCGCTGCGCGAGATCGCCGACATGCCGCGCGCCGAACTGCAGGACCGGTGGACCAGGCGCACCGGTCGCCCGGCTCCCAGGCTCGGCACCGAGATGCTGCGGCTGGCGCTCGCCTACGAGCTGCAGGCAAAGGCAATGGGCGGCCTCTCGCGCAAGGCGCGGCAGCGGCTGGACGGCTGCGGCGAGAAGGCAAGGGGCGTGCACCTGCGTCCCGGCCTGCGGCTGGC
>CAUJJO010000064.1 GCA_963205125.1 Pseudomonadota bacterium
TCCGCTTCGTCATGCGCTGCGACACCACCGCCGGGGGCTGGCGTGCGCTGCGCGAGTTCATGCGCGGCGATCGGGCCGAGGCCATGGCCACGCTGTCGGCGCCCAAGCCCGAGGATGTTGCCGCCTGGGGATGCAGCGCCAAGCTTAGGATCATTGCGAGTCAGGAGCGATGAAAGGGCTTCGCATGTCGAGGATGGGCACCTGGCTTTCCCGCCGCCGCCGTCGGTGGCGCGGCATGTTCGTGGCGGCCGCGCTGCTGCAGGCGCTTGCGGCCTCGCCGCAGGTGAGTGATCTGCTGGGTGTTCCCGGGCCGATCGAGCTGGGGGGCCAGAGCTACCGCCTGGCCTGGTCGGCCCAGCCCTCGCCGGCCTACGCCAAGCAGGAGTACGTGCCGGCCGGCCAAGGGGTCGAGCAGTTCCGCCACATGCTGCTGATCGAGACGATGGCCGACAAGCCCTTGCGCGAGGTCGTGCGCGACAAGCTGCGGGCGCTGCACAAGCGCAAGGCCAGCGATCCGGTGCAGCGGATGGCGGTGATCGAGAACGAGGCCGGCGACGAGGTCATCGTCGACTTCGTGATGAGCGCGACGCTGCCCGGCGGGCGGTACGTCGTCGAATGGAACGCCTACCGCTACGCGACCTACCGCGATCGCGACGGCCGAAGCGGCACGCTGCTGCTGGGCCTGAGCGCGCGCGGCTACGACGACGAGGCCACGGCCTTCCTGCAAGGCCTGAAGGCGTTTCGGCAGCAGCAGATCGAGGCCTTGTCGCGGGCGCCGCTGCCGGCCGTCGCGCCGCGGTAGCGCGGGCACTGCCCGGCGCGCCTCACTGGACTACCCTCCGCGCTGCGCGCTGAGGGATGAGCGCTTGGGAGCGGCCCGGCGCGCTCACTTGGCTACCCTCCGCGCTGCGCGCTGCGGGATGAGCGCTTGGGAGCGGCCCGGCGCGCTCAAGCGGTCACCGCGGGCGAGCCGAAATCGCGCCGCTGCAGCGCGCGCCAGATGATCTCGCTGCTCAGCGGCATCGCGATCTTCTCGGCCTCGCGCCCGAGGCCGCCAGGGCCGGCGAGCGCGTCGACGACGGCGTTCACCACCGTCGGGGTCGCGCCGACGGTGCCGAGTTCGCCCACGCCCTTGACGCCCAGCGCGTTGGTCTGGCAGGGGATGGAGGTGTCGAAGCGCGTGACGAAGCCGCGGAAGCCGTCGGCGCGCGGCAGCGCGTAGTCCATGAAGCTGGCCGAGAGGAGCTGCCCGGTGTCGCGGTCGTAGACGACGCGCTCGCACAGCGCCTGGCCAATGCCCTGCACCGCGCCGCCCTCGATCTGGCCCTTGACGATCTGCGGGCTGACGATGCGGCCGATGTCGTTGACCGAGGCGTAGGCGACGATCTCGACGACGCCGGTGGCCGGGTCGACCTCGACCTCGCAGACATGGCAGGCGTTGGGCCACGAGGGGCCGCCCACGCGCGCCGTGCTGTCGACGACGATGCGCGCTTGCGGCTGGCGCGCGGCGAGCGCGGCCAGTTCGATGCCCAGGTCCGTCCCGGCCACCGCGAAGCGGCCGGCGCGGTACTCGATGTCGGCCAGCGGCGCCTCGAGCGCCTCAGATGCGAGCTCCCGGCCCTTCTCGACCGTGCGCTCGGCGGCGATGCGCAGCGAAGTGCCGCCGGTGAAGAGCGAGCGGCTGCCGGCCGAGCCGAAGCCGGTGTAGCGGTCGGTGTCGCCCTGCAGGATGCGCACGCGCTCGGGCGGCACGCCGAAGACGTCGACGACGAGCTGCACGTAGCTGGTCGCGATGCCCTGCCCCATCGCCTGCGTCGCCGAGCCGATCTCGATCAGGCCCTCGGCGGTGATGTTGACGATCTCGCGCTCCTCGAGCGCGTTGCCGCCGGTCCATTCGAGGAAGGTCGAGACCGCGCGCCCGCGCAGCCGTCCACGTGCACGGCTTTGCGCTTCACGCGCCGGGTAGCCGGCCCAGTCGGCGAGCTGCAGCGCCTGCTCGAGGATCTGCTCGAAGCGCCCGCTGTCGTAGACCTGGCCCATCGCGTTGGTGTAGGGCATCTGCTCGGGGCGGATCAGGTTGCGCCTGCGCAGCTCGGCCGGATCGAGGCCGATCTCGCGCGCGGCGGCATCCATCAGCCGCTCGATCAGGTAGATCGCCTCGGGGCGCCCGGCGCCGCGGTAGGCGCCGGTCGGCGCGCAGTTCGTCAGCACCGCGCGCAGGTGCAGGTCGACGGTGTCGATGTCGTAGACACTGGTCGAGACCCAGGGGCCGACGAGCAGGGGAATGGCGAGCGAACCCGAGCCCGGATACGCACCGACGTTGGCCAGCGTCCGCACCCGCAGCGCGAGCACGCGGCCTTGCGCGTCCAAGGCCAGCTCTGCGTTCGCGCGCTGGTCGCGGCCGTGCACCGCCGAGAGGAAGTCCTCCAGACGCTCGGCCTGCCACTTGACCGGGCGGGCGAGCGTGCGCGCGGCGTGCGCGACGGCGACATCCTCCGGGTAGAGCGCGAGCTTCATGCCGAAGCCGCCGCCGACGTCGCCGACCCGCACGCGGATGTCATCCGCCGCGAGCCCGGGCAGCGTGTCGGCCAGGCCGCTGCGGATTCCGGTCGGGCCCTGGCTCGAGAGCCGCACGACGAGCCGTCCGCCGGCTATCCACGCGAGCACGCTGCGCGGCTCGAGCGGCGAGGGCGCCAGGCGCTGGTTGACGAGCTCGAGCGCGACGCGGTGCGCCGCGCGCGCGAACGCCGCCTCGGCCGCCGCCGCGTCGCCGTAACGGGTTTCGGCGGCGATGTTGTCGGGCGCGTCGGCCCACAGCACCGGCGCGCCGGGCTGCAGCGCGCGCAGCGGGTCGACGTTGGCCGGCAGCGGCTCGATCTCCACCTGCACCGCAGCGGCCGCGTCGCGCGCCATCGCAAGGCTCTCGGCGACGACGGCGACAAGCGGCTCGCCGACGAAGCGCACGAACTCGTGCGCCAGCGCCCGCTTGGGCGGCACCGCCAGCGCCCGCCCGCCCGGCCCCTTGAAGGGGACGGACAAGGGCAGCGGCTTGACGCCGGCGGCCACCAGGTCGGCGCCGGTGTAGATCGCGACGACGCCGGGCAGCGCGCGCGCCGCGTCGAGTTCGATGCCGGCGATGCGGCCGTGCGCGGCCGGGCTGCGCACGAAGACGAGGTGCAACTGCCCGGGCAGCGCGTGGTCGTCGGTGAAGCGGCCCTGGCCTTGCACCAGCGCCGGGTCCTCGACGCGGCGCACCTGCTGGCCGCTGCCGAAGCGCGCGGCAAGGCTTTCGGTCGCCGTCATCGCGCAGCCTCGCCCAGCTTGCGCGCCGCAAGCTGCACCGACTCGACGATGTGCACGTAGCCGGTGCAGCGGCAGAGGTTGCCTTCGAGCGCGTGCGCGATGCGCGCGGGCGAAGGGTCGCGCTCCTCGTTCAGCAGCTCGACCGCGTTCATGATCATCCCCGGCGTGCAGAAGCCGCACTGCAGGCCGTGGCAGGCGATGAAGGCGTCCTGCACCGGGTGCAGCTCGCCGCCCTGCGCGAGACCCTCGATCGTCGTCACGCGACGGCCGGCGGCCTGCAGCGCGAGCACGCTGCAGCTCTTCACCGCGCGCCCGTCCAGCAGCACGGTGCAGGCCCCGCACTGGCTGGTGTCGCAGCCGACGTGCGTGCCGGTCAGGCCGAGCCCGCCGCGCAGCAGCTCGACCAACAGCGTGCGCGCCTCGACCTCGATGTCGACGGCGCGGTCGTTCACCGTCAGGGAGAGCTTCTTCATCGCGTGTCGTCCTCGTCCCGGGTGTGCTGCAGAAACTGGCGCCGGCCGCTGCGCTTCAGCGTCCGCGCAGGAAGAGCGCGTCGAGTTCCTTCATCGAGAGCTGCCGCCAGGTCGGCCGGCCGTGGTTGCAGTGGTCGGCGCGCTCGGTGGCCTCCATGTCGCGCAGCAGCGCGTTCATCTCCTCGATCGTCAGCCGGCGGTTGGCACGCACCGCGCCGTGGCAGGCCATCGTCGCCAGCAGCTCGTCGCGGCTGCGCTGCACGACGCGGCTGGCGCCGACGGCCTGCAGCTCGGCGAGGACCGAGCGCACGAGCTCGGTGAGGTCGGCGTCGGGCAGCGCGACGGGGCGGCTGCGCACGGCCAGCGCCGTGGCCGAAAGCGGCGTCACGTCCAGGCCGAGGTCCAGCAGCGTGGCCTGATGCGCCTGCGCGGCAGCGACTTCGAGTGGCGTCGCCGCAAAGCTCACCGGCACCAGCAAGGCCTGCGTCGGCATGCGCGCAGGGTCTGCCTGCGCGGCCTTCAGCCGCTCGTAGACGATGCGCTCGTGCGCCGCGTGCATGTCGACGATGACGAGGCCCTGGGCGTTCTCGGCCAGGATGTAGACGCCACCGAGCTGCGCGAGTGCGCGGCCCAGCGGCCAGTCCGCCGGTTCGTCCGCGATGGCCGGGGCGACGGGGATGCTGGCCACCGGCTCGGCCGCGGCCTGCGGCGCGCGCAGGGCCGCCCAGGCGGCCAGGCCCGCCGCTGCGCCGGCCGGCGCGGGGCGCGGCCAGGGCGGCGCCGGCTCGCGCGCATGCACGAGCGCAAGCGGGCTCTGCGCCATCGGCAGCGCGTGCGTGGACGGTATCTCGGTCATGCCGGCATGGAGTCCCTGGCGCGCCCGCAGCCAGGCGGGCGATGCGCAGGGCTGCGCCGAGCCTGCCGTCGCGGCTGCCATCGCCGCGACGCTCTGCGCCGTCTCGCTCGCGCGGCTCGTCGCCAGCGCCGCCTGCACCGCGGCCTGCACCGCGCCGTGCACCGCGCCGCCGTCGCGAAAGCGCACTTCGATCTTGGTCGGGTGCACGTTCACGTCGACCAGCTCCGGCGCGATCTGCAGCATCAGCACGTAGGCCGGCTGGCGGCTACCGTGGAGCTGGTCCTCGTAGGCGGCGCGGATCGCGTGCGCAACGAGCCGGTCGCGCACGAAGCGGCCGTTGACGAAGAGGTACTGCTGGTCGGCGCGGCTGCGCGCGGCCTCGGGGTGGCCGATGCGCCCGCCAAGGATCAGCGGGCCGCGCTGCGCCGCGAGCACCCGGCTCGCGGCGATGAAGTCGGCGCCGAGCACGTCGCCCAGGCGCTGCGTGGCGGCATCGTCCAGCAGCGGCGCGCGCAGGGCGCGCCATTGCGCGACCAGCCGCCCCTCGTGCCAGAGCGCGAAGCCCACGTCCGGCCGCGCCAGCGCGTGCCGGCGCAGCGCCTCCAGCGCGTGCGCCAGCTCGGTCGCCTCGCTCTTCAGGAACTTGCGCCGCGCCGGGGTGTTGAAGAAGAGTTCGCGCAGCTCGACCGTCGTGCCCACGCCGCGCGCGGCCGGCTGCAACTCGCCGCTGCGTGCGTCCAGCCGCATGGCATGCGCCGCCGCGGCGGTGCGGCTGACGATGGCGAGCTCGGACACCGAGGCGATGGCCGCCAGCGCCTCGCCGCGAAAGCCCATCGTCGCCACCGACTCCAGCTCACCCAGGCTGCCGATCTTGCTCGTCGCGTGGCGCTGCAGCGCAAGCCCCAGTTCGTCCGCGGCGATGCCCACGCCGTCGTCCTCGACGACGATCGCGCGCACGCCGCCGCCGGCCAGCCGCACCGTGACCTGCGCGGCCCCGGCGTCGAGCGCGTTGTCGACCAGCTCGCGCACGACCGAAGCCGGGCGCTCGACCACCTCGCCGGCAGCGATCTGGCTCACCAGCTCGTCGGACAGGGCGCGGATCGGGCGGCGCGCGGCGGCGACCTCGGCATTCATCGCGGGCATTCTAGGAGTCGCCCCTCGCACCGTCGCGCCACACGCGGCGCAGGCCGGGCGAAGGCCCACCGGGATAATCCGCCGCCATGGAATGGCTGCTCTGGCTCGTCGACTTCATCCTGCACGTGGACGCGCACCTGCGCGAGTTCGTCGGCGCCTACGGCGCCTGGGTCTACGCGCTGCTGTTCGCCATCGTCTTCGTCGAGACCGGCGTCGTCGTCATGCCCTTCCTGCCGGGCGACTCGCTGCTCTTCGTGGCCGGCGCGCTCTGCGGGCTTGGCCTCATGAGCCTGCCGGCGACGCTGCTGCTGCTGGTGCTGGCGGCCATCCTCGGCGACCAGGTCAACTGCGCGATCGGGCGCCGCGTGGGTGCCCGCGTCTTTCGCTGGGAGCAGTCGCGCTGGTTCAACCGCCGCGCCTTCGACCAGGCGCACGCCTTCTACGAGAAGTACGGCGGCATCACGCTGATCCTCGCGCGCTTCATGCCCTTCCTGCGCACCTTCGTGCCCTTCGTCGCCGGGGTCGCGCAGATGTCGCGCGCCAAGTTCACGCTCTACAACGCCGCGGGCGGCTTCCTGTGGGTGCTGGGCCTGGTCGGCGCCGGCTTTCTCTTCGGCAACCTGCCCTGGGTCCAGGCCAACCTCTCGAAGATCATCTGGGCGATGATCCTCGTCCCGGGGCTTATCGTGCTCTATGGCGCCTGGCGAGCGCGGGGAGCGGCGGCTGCGACGTGAGATGCTGTCAGGCGCCAACAGCGCGGGGTCCGGGTTCGCGTCTGTTGGCTTCGTTGACAACGTCCGGATTTGTTGGAATGATCGCCAACAATGAAGGCCACCGAGCTCCTGCATCGGCGCATCACGTATTCGGAGATCTCGTTCGCTGAACTCGTGCTCTGGCGACTCCCGGCTCCCCTGCCCGGCTCTGTGCACAGGTACAAGTACCGGCTGGCGTTCGTGGTCCGTGGGGTTTGCGTCCTTCGCTACGACAACGAAGCCGGAAAGGGAGATCACCGTCACTACCGGGGCAAGGAGCATCCCTTCGAGTTCGAAAGCCCCGAGAGGCTCATCGAAGCTTTCCAACGCGACATCGCGAGGTATCGACGTGAAGACCATGACGCTTGACGTACGCGAACCCGAGGACGCGATGGCCGAGTTCGTCCGTGCCTGGAACTCGGGCAAAACGGGCGGAGACGACCGACTTACCTTCGCCAAGCCCGAACTGCTATGGAAAATCCTGACGGCCAAGCGCTGGGATCTGCTGAAGGCGATGTGCGCAGCCGGGCCGTTGACCGTTCGCGAGGCGGCCCGCAGGGTCGGCCGCGACGTCAAGGGCGTGCACGGTGACATGACCGCGCTGTTCGAGGCGGGAATCCTGGTCCGTCGGCCAAGCGGACAGCTCGAGTTCCCCTACGATGCGATCAAAGTCGAGTTCCTGCTCCAGGCCGCCTGAATGGGTTCCGCATCGACACGAGATGCCACGATGACCTCACCCCGCATCCATTTCGGCCTCGAAGGCCGCGTGTTCATCATCACCGGCGGCTCGCAGGGCATAGGCGAGGCCTGCGTGCGGCGCCTGGCGGCCGACGGCGCGGGCGTGGCGATCTGGGACGTCGCCGATGCGCGCGGCGAGGCGCTGGCGCAGGCGCTGCGCGGCGAAGGCGCGCAGGCGCGCTTCCAGCACTGCGACGTGTCGAGCAAGGCCGAGGTCGACGCCGCACTCGCGGCGACGCTTGCCGCCTTCGGGCGCGTCGACGGCCTCGTCAACAACGCCGGCATCTTCAAGGCCTGCGACTTTCTCGACATCAACGAGGCCGACTGGGACGCGGTGCTGGCCGTCAACCTGAAGGGCAGCTTCCTCGTCGGCCAGGCGGTGGCGCGCGTGCTCGCCGGGCAGGGGCGCGGCGCGATCGTCAACATGAGTTCGGTCAACGGCACGCTGACCATCCCGACGATCGCCAGCTACAACGCCAGCAAGGGCGGCATCAACCAGTTGACGCGGGTGATGGCTCTCTCGCTGGCCGAGCGCGGCGTGCGCGTCAACGCGGTGGCGCCGGGCACCATCGCCACGGAACTGGCCGCGCAGGCGGTGCTGACCAGCGACGAGGCACGCCAGCGCATCATGAGCCGTACGCCGATGAAGCGCCTGGGCGAGCCCGCCGAGATCGCCAACGTCTGTGCCTGGCTGCTCTCGGACGCCTCCAGCTACGTCACCGGCGAGATCGTCGTCGCCGACGGCGGGCGCATGACGCTGAACTACACCATGCCGGCTTGAGCGCGCCGGGCCGCTTCCAAGCGCTCATCCCGCAGCGCGCGCAGCGCGGAGGGTAACCCAGTGAGCGCGGGTGATGGTGCGGGTGATGGTGCAGGCGCAAGGTGCAGTGTCGGTCTGCTTTACACACACCCCCGGCAGCGACGGTCGTCCGGCCTCCCCCTTGATCAAGGGGTCTGGACGCGAATCGTGGACTTTGCCGTCGCCTTGGGTCGACAAGGGCCGGAGAATCAAGGCTGTAGCGCAGCGCCGCGGCAATGCGCAGCATGAGACAAGCGCTGCAGCAAGCACCAAGGCCAGTTCAGGCTCGGAACTTGCTTGCAGACGGTGACAGACCGAACGAGGCTTCCCATGGATTCGAGCACCCCCAGCAACGACACCAAGACCCTTGCCCGCCGCCGACTGCTGCGGGGCTCGTTTTCGGTGCCGGCGGTGCTGACGCTGGCCAGCGGCAGTGCGCTTGCGGACAAGAGCGCAACCTGCCTGGCCAAGGCGACGAAGCAGTCCTCGACGGCGCCGCTCACCACGACGGCGGGAGCGGATACCTTCATGCGCGTCCAACTGATGGCGCGCCCGCCCAGCACAACGGGAGGGAGCCCCAGGTACCTGGTCACCAAGGCCAGTTTCGGGGCGATCCCCGTCAGCACGTCCTTCTGGCCCGCGTCGACGGTGTGGTGGCGATTCGACATCGGCACGAACACACTGATGAGCAGTGGACAACGCACCACTTCCGTTCCCGGTGATGCATCTCTTGTCAACTACTGGGTGGCGCTGAGGCTTGATGCCACCGGCCAGATCATCGGTCTGGGCGCCTCCGGCAGCGGCTCCGTCGTTGGCCAGAGCTGCTGGACCTCGATCAAGACTTCGCCCTGAACATGGGCGCCGCCATGCGCACGCCGCCTGGTGTGCGCGTGACCGAACTCGGTGATCTCTGGGGCGCCTTCAGCCCCTTGTCGGGCCAGACCGTGCTGCTCAACACGGAAGCGGTGGCGATGCTCGAAGTCATGCGTGAGCAGCCGGGCGATCTGGCGCAGGTGTGCCAGACTTTGGCCATGGACACCGACCTCGGCGCCCCCGAACTGATGCAGCGCTGTGCGCCCGCCTGGCAGCAGCTTCTGGACGCCGGTCTGCTGGAACCTGCTGCCGCGTGAGCGCGCAAGCGTCCGAGCCACGCCTGGGTCAGACCGATCCCGGAGCCCTCGGCCAGCTTCTGCGCGAAGGCCGGCTGTGGCTTGACTTCGGCGCGACGAGCACGCGCCTGTCCAGCGATTCGCCCGCACTGGCCGCGCAGATCCAGCGCGTCTACGCGCAGTTTCCGCTGCAGCCGGAGCAAGCCTGGGCCGATCATCACGTGCGCGTGCTGCGCGCGCGCGGCCTGCGCCGCTGGCTGCAGCCCCAGGTCGAGTTCGAGAGTGACCTGCAGCGCCCCTTCGAGCCCTTCCCGGCCGACACCGCGCTGCCGCTCTTCGAGTGGGGCAGCAACTGGCTGATCGGCAAGCGCCTGGCCAACCTGCTGCTGCTGCACGCAGGCGTGCTCGAGCGCGACGGCCTGGCGCTCGTGCTGCCGGCGGTTCCCGGCTCCGGCAAGAGCACGCTCACCGCTGCCTTGTCGCTGCGCGGCTGGCGCCTGCTCTCCGACGAGTTCGGCGCCTTCTGCCCCGCGCGGCGGCGCTTCATCGCCATGCTCAAGCCGGTGGCGCTGAAGAACGAGTCGATCGCGCTGATCCGCGCCTTCGAACCGCAGGCCGCCATCGGACCGCTGTTCCCGAAGACGCGCAAGGGCACCGTCGCGCACCTGGCAGCCGACCGCGACGCCGTCGACCGCCGCCACGCGTGGGTGCGGCCAGGGGCGGTGGTGATGCCGCGCTGGATCGCCGATGCGCCGCTGAGCCTGACGCCGCAGCCGGCGCACCTGGTCTTCGGCGCGCTCGCCTTCAATGCCTTCAACTACCAGGACAACGGCGAACAGGGCTTCGACGCGGCCTCGCACCTGGCCACCGTCTGCGGCGGCTGGCAGCTCAGCTACAGCCGCCTCGACGACGCCATCGCCGCCCTGCAGGATCTGTGGCCGCAGGTGCGCGAGGCAAGCGCTCGCGTTGCCGCCGCGGAGCCGACGCGATGAACAGGCCCTGGCTGCAGGCCGTCGGCCGCCCGGAGCTCACCAGCGACTGGTCGCTCGCCCAGTGGCAGGAAGCCACGCGCCAGTTGCGGCGCCTGCGCCTGCTTGCACGCCTGGCCGAAGCGGTCGAGACCGCCGGTCTCGGCCCGGCGATCCCCGAGCCGGTGGCAAAGCTGCTGCTGGCCGAGCGCCAGACCTCGCGCTACCGTCGCCGCGTCGTCGCCTGGGCGGCCACGCGCATCGCGCGCACGCTGCAGGGCCTGGATGCGCCGCTCGTGCTGCTCAAGGGCTCGGCCTACATGGCGCAGGAGCTGCCGATCGCCGCCGGGCGCCTGCCCTCGGACCTCGACATCCTGGTGCCGCGTGAGGCCTTGCCGCGCGCGCAGGCCATGCTCGTCGCCGACGGCTGGCAGGAGCCCGAACTGGACGAGCACGACCGGCGCTACTACCACGAGTGGAGCCATGAGGTGCCGCCGATGCAGCACCCGATGCACCCGGTCGAGCTCGACCTGCACCACAACATCCTGCCGCCGCTCGGTCCGGTGACGATCGACATGCGTCCGCTGCTGGCCGAGCTTCGTACGTGCAACTGGCCTGGCTGGTCGGTGCTCGCCCCGGTCGACCAGGTGCTGCACAGTGCCGCGCACCTGTTCTTCGACTCCGAACCGCTGGAGCGCGTGCGCGACCTCGTCGACCTCGACGGCCTGATGCGCCATTTCGCCGCCAGCGAAGCGGACTTCTTCGCCGCGCTGCAGCAGCGTGCGCAGGCGCTCGGGCTGATGGAGCCGCTGCTGCTCGCCGGCCATTTCTGCAGCCGCTGGCTGGACACGCCGCTGGATGCCGGCTTCAGGCAGCGCCTGCAGCGCAGGGACTTCAGCCTGGGCGTCCAGCGCGCACTCTTTGCGCGGGTGCTCGCGCCGGCCGCACTCGACCGCCCGCGGCCGCGCTCGCAGCGCGCCGCCGCGGCCATGCTGCTCTGGCGCTACCATCTTCGCCGCATGCCGCTGCGGCTTCTCGTGCCGCATCTGTGGCACAAGCTGAACAAGGCGCGCGTCGATCCGACGCCGCAGTAAGCCGCCGCCAGACGGCGCGGGCCGCTACCGGCCGGCATAAGCCGAGTCCGCGACGAGCTCATTCCCTGCCCGGAGAGACCCCCGATGGCCGCCGACACTGCATCCCGCAAGCCCCCCACCCTGCCCGCCCCGCTGCGCCGCATGCCCACGGCCGAGCTGCACTTGCACATCGAGGGCAGCCTCGAGCCCGAGCTGATCGTCCGGCTGGCGCAGCGCAACGGCGTGACGCTGCCCTTTGCGAGCGTCGAGGCGCTGCGCGCGGCCTACGCCTTCACCGACCTGCAGAGCTTCCTCGACCTCTACTACGCGGGCGCCTCGGTGCTGCTGAAGGAGGAGGACTTCTTCGACATGGCCTGGGCGTACTTCGAGCGCGCCGCGGCCGACAACGTGGTGCACGCGGAAATCTTCTTCGACCCGCAGACGCACACCGCGCGCGGCGTGCCGATGGCGGCGGTGATCCAGGGCCTCGCGCACGCCGCCCGGCGCGCGCACGCCGAATACGGCATCGGCTCGGCGCTCATCCTGTGCTTCCTGCGCCACCTGAGCGAGGACGAGGCCTTCGCCACGCTCGAGGCCGCGCTGCCGCACCGTCACCACTTCATCGGCGTGGGCCTGGACAGCAGCGAGCGCGGGCACCCGCCGGAGAAGTTCACGCGCGTCTTTGCGCGGGCGCGCGAGCTGGGCCTGCACTGCGTCGCGCATGCGGGCGAGGAGGGGCCGGCGGCGTACATCGAGACCGCGCTGGACCTGCTGAAGGTCGAGCGCGTCGACCACGGCGTGCGCTGCACCGAGAGCCCCGCCCTCATCGAGCGCTTGGCGCGGCAGCGCGTGCCCCTCACCGTCTGCCCGCTGTCCAACGTCAAGCTCTGCGTCTACCCGGACCTCGCCGCGCACCCGCTGCCGGCGCTGCTCGACGCCGGCCTGTGCGTGACCGTCAACAGCGACGACCCGGCCTATTTCGGCGGCTACGTGGTCGACAACTACCTGCAGCTCTTCGCCGCGCACCCGCGCCTGGGCATGCAGCAGGCGCGGCAACTCGCGTTCAACAGCTTCGAGGCGAGTTTCGTCGACACCGCGCAGAAGGCCCGCTGGGCGCGCGAGCTGGACGCGGTGATCGAGCGGCTGAGCGGCTAACTATCCCGCCGTCGAGTGAGACCAGATGAACTCAGGGCTACAAGCCCCAGGATGCACAAGGCAAGTAGGCTGGGTTCCGGGACGGCTTGCGCGGGCGTCAATCCCTCCAATGACCGAGAGAAAATGCCATCGTTATCGATGACGCCGAGCGAAGCCGTAAAGGTATGCAAACCGTCAAGCGATGCCCCTAGCTTTGAAACCACGAAGAGATAAGTTTCAACGAAATAATACCGCCCAGCTTCAAGTGTCAGAGGTAAATCGGTATCGAAAACCCCATCCGTATAATCAGTTTGATATGACGCTTCCCACCGAAAATCGGCGCCAGAACTTTGCGCATCATCCCAAAAATTACCCCCCACGAAATCAAATGTCGGCGAATCTAAAGAGAATACGACCACTATTGAATCGATCGAGGTGGCGGCAACAGGACTATTAAGAAAATCATCATAGGACAGGAGATTATCGGCACTCACGTCAACCGAATGCCGCAACACCCGCGAGGTCGGCCCGGACCCATCGTATAGATAACTCTGAAAGGCGTCGACAAAGACTGAGGCGCGAGCGTACGGGAGAGTAAACACCCCTACTTTCAATTGGGAAACACCAAGCAGTTCGTGCCCAGCATCACCATACACCCGGGAGGATTTTCCTCCAGACGAGGCCAATGGACTCGTTGGAGCAATCTCTCCACGAAGCGCCCCGAGAAACGTCGATCCTCCTTGTTCAACAACCCTCCCAATTACGAAAGGTATGCCCGATGTACCTAGGCATAGATCCGGCACCTGACTTCCGGACGCCGCAACAGCCTCACTCCTACAATCACGAACAACAAAATCAACCTGAACTCCGTTCGATACGGGTACCGCTTCCGCAGCACCCAATTCGAAGATCATGAATATTACCAATAACAATTTAGACAATGGTTTCATAGGATCCTCCTAATTGAGCTCAATATACCAATAGCAAGAATATTTACTACGGAACCAATAATCTGCCGACAGAAATCAAAGCAAAGTGTGGAATCCAAACTCGAACGCGATCGGCCTGTGCAACGACTGATTCATATCAAGAATCAGCATGTGCGAGTGTAAGCAATAATTATGCCAACGCCGCTCATATGCAATGAAGTTTATTGTTAACAATGACTTACAGTCGAGAGTCAACCGCCCATTGGCCCGCTGTGTCAAGTGTGTCGACATCGGGTTATCCATCAGCTCATCCCCTCAGGCACATACCTGACTTACTGTCGGCCTCTCTCAACAGCTTCGAGGCGAGTTTCGTCGACACCGCGCAGAAGGCCCGCTGGGCGCGCGAGCTGGACGCGGTGGTCGAGCGGCTGGGCGGCTGAGCGAGCGAAGCGCCGCGCTCAGCGCACCGCGCCGGGCGGCGGCGCAGCCGCGGCGCGATCCCGCCGCACCAGCACGACGATGACGTGCAGCAGCGCGGCCAGGCCGATCAGGGGCAGCGCGCCTAGGCCCCAGGCGATCCACACCAGCCAGGGTGCGGCGCCGCCGAGCCAGGCCAGCAGCGTCTGCAGCGCGTCCAGCAGCGACTGAAGGGTCATCGACCAGCCCGGCAGCCAGACCTCAAGCGCCTCGCGCCAGGGCGCGTCGAAGAGCCAGCGCTGCAGCGTATCGACCCAGCCGGCGTCACCCTGCAGCAGCGTGCTCATCGCCCAGGCGGCAAGCGTCCACGCGGCAAGCAGCAGCAGCGTGGTGATCCAGATGGCGGCAATCATCGCGGGACTCGCTCGACTCGTTCTCGACGAAGCGGCGATCGTAGCCCGCGCGCATCGGGCAGACCTTCGCTTGGGATCGTCGCCCGTCAGTTGCCCGCCGACGACGTCGACACCGCCGTCGACACCGCCGTCGACGCCGTCGCCAACGCCTGCTGCAGCGGCGCTCCGTTTGCGCCGAAGGCATAGGCGTCCATCGCCAGGCAGCCGTAGGTGACGCTGGCGTGCAGGCGCGTGCCGACGGCGGCTTGCCCCGCCGCCTCGGCGGCGCCGGCCGCCACGTAGAAGGGCAGCCAGTGCTCGTCGCTCGGGTGCATCAGCGACGCGAAGGGCGCCTGGCGGCGGTAGTCCTGCAGCGCCGTCCAGTCGGCGGCGGC
>CAUJJO010000065.1 GCA_963205125.1 Pseudomonadota bacterium
GTGGCCGCGGCAGCGGCTTCGTTCGTGGCGGCCATCGCGAAGGGTCCAGGCTCGGGCTTGCGCCGGGGGGCGGGTCGATAGAATCGGCCTTGGCTGCCGCGACCGGCGGCCAAGCGAAACCGGCAAGGGTAGCGCATGCCGCCTCCCCGGCGCCCGCCCCGCTGCCCGCCCATTCACCCTCTCTCCCTCTCCACACCACGCCCCGGCCCGACGCGCGCCGCGGCCCCGACCGCCATGACCGCATCCGCCTCCCTCTTCGCCGCCGTCGACATGGCGCCGCGCGACCCCATCCTCGGCCTCAACGAGCAGTTCGCCGCCGACCCCAACCCGGCCAAGGTCAACCTCGGCGTGGGCGTGTACTTCGACGACGCGGGCAAGCTGCCGGTGCTCGAATGCGTGGCCGCGGCCGAGAAGCAGCTCTTCGCCACGCCCAAGGCGAAGGGCTACCTGCCGATCGACGGCATCGCCGCCTACGACAAGGCGGTGCAGGCGCTGGTCTTCGGCGCCGACTCGCCGCTGCTGGCCGCTGGCCGCGTGGCCACCGTGCAGGCGCTGGGCGGCACCGGCGGCCTCAAGCTCGGCGCAGACTTCCTCGCGCGCCTGGCGCCCTCGGCCAAGGTGCTGATCAGCGACCCGAGCTGGGAAAACCACCGCGCCCTCTTCACGAATGCCGGCTTCACGGTCGAGACCTACCCCGACTACGACGCCGCCACGCGCGGCGTGCGCGCCGCCGAGATGCTGGCGGCGCTGCAGGCGGCAGAAGCGGGCACCATCGTCGTGCTGCATGCCTGCTGCCACAACCCGACCGGCTGCGACCTCACGCCCGCGCAGTGGGCCGAGGTGGTCCAGGTCGTCAAGGCGCGCGGCCTGGTGGCCTTCCTCGACATGGCCTACCAGGGCTTCGGCGAGGGCATCGCCGAGGACGGCGCCGTGGTCGGCCAGTTCGCCGCGGCCGGCGTCGCCTTCTTCGTCTCGACCTCGTTCTCCAAGAGCTTCTCGCTCTACGGCGAGCGCGTCGGTGCGCTGAGCGTGGTCTGCGCCGACAAGGACGAGGCGCAGCGCGTGCTCTCGCAGCTCAAGATCGTCATCCGCACCAACTACTCCAACCCGCCGACCTTCGGCGCGCAACTGGTGGCCACCGTGCTCGGCACGCCCGAGCTGCGCGCCCAGTGGGAGCGCGAGCTGGGCGGCATGCGCGAGCGCATCCGCGGCATGCGCCGGGCCCTGGTGGAGAAGCTGCAGGCGGCCGGCGTTCGGGGCGACCTCGCCTACATCACGCGGCAGAAGGGCATGTTCAGCTACTCGGGGCTCGGCAAGGAGCAGATGCAGCGCCTGCGCAGCGAGTTCGGCGTCTACGGCCTGGACTCCGGGCGCATCTGTGTCGCCGCCCTCAACAGCCGCAACCTCGACGCGGTCGTCGCCGCGCTGGCCCGGGTGATGGCCTGAGCGCCCTGCCGGCGCACCCGAAATGGGGGGCGGCCGGCGGTGTTTTCCCGGCTTTGCGCAAAGCCGCACGGGCGCAGCATGTGTGTCAACAGTTGTATATTTGCTGCACTGCACCAATGGATGATGGCTTTGTCAGCGTATCCACTGGATTTGACATGCATCATTGCCCAGCGGCTTACCGCAGCCTTGGAGGCCCGGATTGCTCTACCAGATCTATGAAACCCAGCGCGCGCTGATGGCTCCGTTCGCGGAGTTCGCCAGCGCCTCGGCCAAGCTCTACGACCACCCGCTGTCGCCCTTCGCCCACCTGCCCTGGGCGCAGCGCGTGTCGGCGGGCTTCGACCTCGTTCATCGGCTGGCCAAGGAATACGAGAAGCCGCCCTTCGAGATCACCACCGCCACCGTCAACGGCGTCGAGGTCGCGGTGCAGGAGCAGGTGCGGGCGAGCAAGCCCTTCTGCCGCCTGCTGCGCTTCAAGCGCTTCACCGACAACCCCAAGGCGCTCGAGGTCATGAAGTCGCAGCCGACCGTGCTCGTCGTGGCCCCGCTGTCGGGCCATCACGCGACGCTGCTGCGCGACACCGTCAAGAGCCTGCTGCACGACCACAAGGTCTACATCACCGACTGGGTCGACGCGCGCATGGTGTCGCTGGAGGCCGGGCCCTTCCGCCTCGACGACTACGTCGGCTACATCCAGGACTTCATCCGCCAGATCGGCCCGCACGTGCACGTGATCTCGGTCTGCCAGCCGACGGTGCCGGTGCTGGGCGCGATCTCGCTGCTGGCCAGCAGCGGCGAGCCCACGCCGCGCACGATGACGATGATGGGCGGCCCCATCGACGCCCGGCGCAGCCCGACGGCGGTCAACAACCTGGCGATGAACAAGAGCCACAACTGGTTCGAGCACAACGTCATCTACCGCGTGCCGCCGAACTACCCGGGGGCCGGGCGCCGCGTCTACCCCGGCTTCCTGCAGCACGCCGGCTTCGTCGCGATGAACCCCGACCGGCATGTCTCCTCGCACTACGACTACTTCCTGGACCTGATCCAGGGCCACGACGACAACGCCGAGGCGCACCGCCACTTCTACGACGAGTACAACGCCGTGCTCGACATGCCGGCCGAGTACTACCTCGACACCATCAAGACCGTGTTCCAGGACTTCGCGCTGGTCAACGGCAGCTGGCAGGTCGCCGGGCAGTTCGTGCGGCCGCAGGACATCGAGACCTCCGCGCTCTTCACGATCGAGGGCGAACTCGACGACATCTCCGGCGCGGGCCAGACGCACGCCGCGCACGACCTGTGTGCGGGCATCGCCAACGACCGGCGCTTCCGCATGGACGTGAAGGGCGCCGGCCACTACGGCATCTTCTCCGGCCGGCGCTGGCGCGAGACGGTGGTGCCGGCGCTGCGCCGCTTCATCGCCCGCCACAACGAGCCCGCGGGCGTGGCGACGAACGTGCGAGGCATGCGCCGCGTCAAGTGAGGCCGGCGTCGACGTGAAGGCCACGGCCGCCGCGCTGGCCCAGGCGCTGCCGCAGACGCAGTGCCGGCGCTGCGGCTTCGCCGATTGCGACGAGTACGCGCAGGCCCTGGCCGACGCGCAGGCCGAGATCGACCGCTGCCCGCCCGGCGGCGCCGAAGGCATCGCGCGGCTGGCGCGCCTGAGCGGCCGGCCCGTGCGCCCGCTGGACCCGGCGCACGGTCGCGAAGGCCCGCGCGGCCTGGCGGTGATCGACGAGGCCCGCTGCATCGGCTGCACGCTGTGCATCCAGGCCTGCCCGGTGGACTGCATCGTCGGCGCGCCCAGGCGCATGCACACCGTGATCGACGCGCAGTGCACCGGCTGCGAACTGTGCGTTCCCGCCTGCCCGGTCGACTGCATCGCGATGCAGCCGGCAAGCGGCGCGCTCACCGGCTGGGCCGCGTGGAGCGAGGAGCAGGCAAGCGCCGCCCGAGCGCGCTACGCCGCACGCAAGGCGCGCAAGGCGCGCGCGCAGCGCGAGCAGGACGAACGCCTGGCAAGGCACGCGGTCGCTGCCGACGCTGCGGCCGCGCGGCGGCGCGACAATCCGTCGCCATGATCAGCGACGCCGAGGTCGAGCGCTTCTTCGCCACCCTGGCCGCGGCCAACCCCGACCCGCTGCCCGAGCTGCAGTACAGCAGCGTGTTCGAGCTGCTGGTGGCGGTGATGCTCTCGGCGCAGGCCACCGACGCCGGCGTCAACAAGGCCACGCCCGCGCTCTTCGCGCGTGCCCCCAGCGCGCAGGCGATGCTGGCCCTGGGGCTCGAAGAGATCACGCAGCACATCCGCAGCATCGGCCTCTACCGCACCAAGGCGCGCAACCTGCTGCAGACCTGCGCCCTGCTCGTCGAACGGCACGACGGCGAGGTGCCGCACTCGCGGCAGGCGCTCGAGGCGCTGCCGGGCGTGGGCCGCAAGACCGCCAACGTGGTGCTGAACGTCGCCTTCGGCGAGCCGACCATCGCCGTCGACACGCATGTCTTTCGCGTCGCCAACCGCAGCGGCCTGGCGCCCGGGCGCAATCCGCTGCAGGTGGAGCAGTTGCTGCTGCGCCGCGTGCCCGCGGCCTACCTGCAGCACGCGCACCACTGGCTCATCCTGCACGGCCGCTACGTGTGCCTGGCGCGCCGGCCGCTGTGCGAAAGCTGCCGCGTGAGCGCCTGGTGCGAACACGCCTGGTGCGAACACGGGCGCAACCTACAATCCCGCGCACAATCGGCGCGTTCGCCGCAACGCCCGCCCGAGAGCCCATGACCAAGCTGCACGATCTTGCCGAGCGCGTCGACCGCCTCGTGCTGCGGCACGAGGAGCTCAAGCGCACCCACCAGCTGATGGCGCAGCAGCTGCAGGCCGTGAGCGCCGAGCGCGACAGCCTGAAGTCGCGCCTGGCCGCAGCACGCGCGCGCATCGACGCCCTGCTCGCGCGCCTGCCCGAAAGCGGCACGGAGGCCCAGCCGTGAAGCAGCTCGAGGTCACGATCATGGGCCACGGCTACATCCTCGGCTGCCCGGAAGGCGGCGAGGCGCTGCTGACGCAGGCGGTGGCGCGGGTCGACCAGGAGATGAGCCACATCCGCGACAGCGGCAAGGTCAAGGCGCGCGAGCGCATCGCCGTGCTGGCGGCGCTGAACCTCGCCTACCTGCTGGCCGAGGCCGCGCAGCGGCCCACAACGGTGCCGGGCGCGGCCACGGCAGCGCCCGTGCCGCCCGCCTGCGCCCTGCCGACGGCCATGCCGCCGGGCGCCGACGGCCTCGACGTCGATGCCCTGATACAGCGCGTCGACGCGGCACTCGGCGACGACGGGCAACTGCTGTAGCCGCGGTCTTCTCGCGCGCGCCGGGCAAGGTGTGCGGCCTTACCGCCGCGTGGCGCCGCGAGGCGCGCCGCCAGTCCTAGAATGGCCTCGTCCGTCGTGTGCTGCGGGTCCATATTTCCTTGTTCCGATGCTCAATGAGCAGGGCTTGGAACATCGCTAGGCTGGTGTGAGCGTCTCGCGTCAGATGAACCCGAAGCCCTGCTGACCTCGCCCACCTGATCCTCTGCTGAAGGTTCAGGGACAAAGGCCCCGGTGCACGGCGGACACCTTTCATCCCTTGCAACGTCCGCGCCATGAGCGACTTCGGCTGGCCCTTGCTGCTGCAACTGCTGGCCCTGGGCAGCGTCGCGGGCTTCATGGCCGGGCTGCTGGGCATCGGCGGCGGCATGATGATGGTGCCGGTGATGACCTGGATCTTCGGCGGCCTCGGGGTCGAGGCCGGCATGGCGGTGAAGATGTCGATCGCCACCTCGATGGCGACGATCGTCTTCACCTCGCTCTCCAGCGTGCGCGCGCACCACGCCCGCGGCGCCGTGCGCTGGGACCTGCTGCGCGGGCTCGCGCCGGGCATCGTCGGCGGCGGCCTGCTCACCGGGGCCGGCGTCTTCGCCGCGCTCGAGGGCCAGGGCCTGGCGCTCTTCTTCGCGGCCTTCATCGGCTTCTCGGCGCTGCAGATGCTGCGTGACCGCAAGCCCCGGGCGTCGCGGCAGATGCCCGGGCCGCTGGGCCAGCTTGGCGTGGGCGGCTTCATCGGCTTCATCTCGGGCCTGCTCGGCGCCGGCGGCGCCTTCCTCTCGGTGCCCTTCATGACCTGGTGCAACGTGCCCATCCGGCAGGCCGTGGGCACGAGTGCGGCGCTGGGCTTCCCGATCGCCGTCGCCAACACCGCGGGCTACCTGATCGCCGGGCGTTCGCTGGCGCCTGCGCTGCCGGGCACGTTCGGCTACCTCTACCTGCCGGCGCTGGCGATCATCGCCGCAGCCAGCGTCAGCCTGGCGCCTCTGGGCGCACGCGTGGCGCACCGCACCGACACCGGGCGTCTCAAGCGCGTCTTCGCCGCCATGCTGTTCGGGCTGGCGGCCTACATGGCCTGGCAATCACAGCGGGGCTGAGCCACTCCCCTCCAGGCGGATGCTGGCCAGGGTGACGTGATTGCCGCCGCGGCGAAGCGCCTCGGCCAGCGCCGCCTCGCAGGCGCCCATCAGCTCCGGCAGCGTCTGGGCGGTATGCGGGAAGCTCGCCACACCCATCGCCACACTGAAGCCCAGCTCCTGGCCGCCCAGCATCACGATCTGCGTTGCGCAGCGTCTGCGCAAGCCCTCCATGCGCGCGTGCGCGGTCGCCAGACCCACCCCCGACAGCAGCACGGCAAAGCGCTTGTCGTCGAGGCGACAGGAGGCATCCATCGCCCGCGTGCCGCTGCGCAGGAGCCGCCCCAGCGCCTCGAGGATCAGCGCGCGCGCCGGCTCGCCGGCAGCCTGCACCTCGGCCCGCAGCGGGTCGAGCTCGACCAGCACGAGCGCGAATTCGCGGTGCTCGCGCGCCGAGAGGTCGGCCTCGCGGCGCAACTGGTCCTCGAAGTGCGCGCGCGTGTAGAGGCTCGTCGCCGGGTCGCGCAAGGCCTGGTCGGCAAGCTCGCGCCGCAGCTCGGCGTTGCTGCGCTGCAACTGTTCGACCTGGTCCAGCGCCGCCTGCAGCTGGTGCTGGCGCTGCCGCTCGGCCGCGACGTCGAGCCACAGCGCGCCGAGGACGGCCCCCTGCGCCAGGCGCAGCACGCGGAACTCGCGCGGCTGCCCCTGCCGCTCGAGGCGGTGCTCGCTCCACAGCGGGCCGGCCTGGGCGAGCGCGGTCTGCTCGGCCGCGCGCAGCGCGCTTGCCGTGGCGCCGTCGAAGCACTCGGCGTCGCCGTGGCCGATCACGTCTTCGACGCTGCGCCCGAGAAAGGCCGCCATCGCCGCGTCGACGTGCAGGTAGCGCCCGCTGGCGGCATCCTTCACGGCAAGCATGCCGCCCTCGCGCGCCAGCCACTCGGCCAGCAGCCGCGCGACCAGGTCGAGCCTGGCCACACCGCCGCCCTGCGCTTGCATCGCCCTCGCCGCATCCGTCATGCCGGCAAGCTTATTCCAAGTCGGGCCGCGGGCATCCGCCACGGACGGCGTCTTGGCGCGCCGCAACAAAGCGCGCTAGAATCCGCCGTTTTCCGGCACACGCAAGCCCGCGTGTGGGCGCTGGTTTCGCCCCGGGTCTTGCCCGGTTGCTGCTGGTTGCGCCCCAAACTTCACCCCCCAACCCAAGCCGTTCCCGCATGACCACGATTCGCGTCAAAGAAAACGAGCCGTTCGACGTCGCCCTGCGCCGCTTCAAGCGCACCATCGAGAAGATCGGTTTGCTGACCGAACTGCGCGCGCGCGAGTTCTACGAGAAGCCCACCTCCGAGCGCAAGCGCAAGAAGGCGGCCGCGGTGAAGCGCCACTACAAGCGCGTGCGCAGCATGCAGCTGCCCAAGAAGCTGTACTGAGCGCCCGCCGCGCGCCCAAGGGCGCGGGCTGCGCAAGACCCCCACGGGCAAGACGATGAGCCTGAAGGACCGCATCACCGACGACATGAAGGCCGCGATGCGCGCCAAGGACGCGCTTCGGCTTTCGGCCATCCGCATGCTGCTGGCGGCGTGCAAGCAGCGCGAGGTGGACGAGCGCATCGTCCTCGACGACGCGGCCGTCGTCGGCCTGGTCGACAAGCTGATCAAGCAGCGCAAGGATTCGGTCGCCGCCTTCGAGCAGGCCGGCCGCCGGGAGTTGGCCGACAAGGAGGCCGCCGAGATCACCGTGCTGCAGGCCTACCTGCCCGAGCGCCTGTCGACCGAGCAGGTGCAGGCCGAAGTGGCGGCCCTCGTCGCCGAGCTGGGCGCCCGCGGTGCAGGCGACATGGGCCGCGTGATGGCCGCCGCCAAGACGCGGCTTGCCGGCAAGGCGGAAATGAGCGCGGTCTCCGCCGCGGTGAAGACGGCGCTGGCGCAGTGAGCATCGTGCCGAACGCGGCGCCGCTCTACCTGCGGCAGATCGCAGCCGACGTCTTCGCCGCGCCGCAGCTCGACGCAGCGGACATGGTCGAGGCGGCACGCCAGGGCTTTCGTGCCGTCGTCAACAACCGCCCCGACTTCGAGCACGGCCCGGATCAGCCCACGCACGCCGACATCCAGGCCGCGGCGCAGGCCGCTGGCCTCGACTACCGCTTCCTGCCCGTCGACGGCGGCTACCAGTCGCCCGAGGAAGCCGCGGCCATGGCGCGCCTGCTGGCCGAGCTGCCGCGCCCGCTGCTGCTCTTCTGCCGCTCGGGCGCGCGCTCGACGCGCCTCTTCATGCTGGCGCAGCAGGCCTGAAGGGCGGCCTGCCCTGGGTCCTGCGCTGCGGCCCGATCGACCGCCCCGGCGCCGTCAGGTCGGCTGGCCGGCGAGCTTCATCCGTTCGATCAGCACCGAGCCCGTGGTGCGCGTGCCCGCCGTGTAGGCGTCGGCCCCCACCGCGACGATGTCGCGCAGCATCTGGCGCAGGTTGCCAGCGATGGTGATCTCCTGCACCGGATAGGCGATGCGCCCGTCCTCGACCCAGAAGCCGGCCGCGCCGCGCGAGTAGTCGCCGGTGACGCCGTTGATCCCCTGCCCCATCAGCTCGGTGACGAAGAGGCCGCGGTGCAGGCGGCGGATCATCGCGTCGAGGTCGTCGCCGGGCGCCGTCTGCCGGCTCGTCAGCACCAGGTTCTGCGCGCCGCCGGCGTGGCCGGTGGTCTTCATGCCCAGCTTGCGCGCCGAGTAGCTGGAGAGGAAATAGCCCTCGAGCAGGCCGCCGTCGACGACGCGCCGCGCGCGCGTGCGCACGCCCTCGTCGTCGAACATCGCGCTGCCCTTGCCCTTGTCCAGGTGCGGATCCTCGAACACGTCGACGTGCTCGGGCAGCACGCGCGTGCCCAGGCTGTCGAGCAGGAAGCTCGCGCGGCGATAGAGCGAACCGCCGGAGACCGCCGAGACCAGCGCGCCGAGCAGCCCGACGGCCACCGTCGCCTCGAACAGCACCGGCACCTCGGCCGTCGGCACGCGGCGCGGGTTCAGGCGCGCCAGCGCGCGCTCGGCGGCGTAGCGGCCCACTGCCTCGGGCGCGGCGAGGTCGCTCGGGGCGCGCATCGAGCTCGACCAGGCGTCGCGCTGCATGTGGCGGCCGCGGCCGGCGATCGGCGACACCGACAGGCTGTGGCGCGAGCTGGCATAGCCGCCGCGAAAGCCGCGCGTGTTGCCGGCCCAGAAGTGCGACTGCTGCGCCGACACGCCCGCGCCCTCGCTGTTGGCGATGCGGCGGCTGGTGGCGCGCGCGGCGTCCTCGCAGCGCAGCGCGATCGCCGCGGCCTGCGCGGCGTCGATCGCCCAGTGATGGAAGAGCCCGAGGTCGCGCGCGACCTCGTCGGGCCGCGCCAAGTCCTCGGCGTCGGGCAGGCCGGCGGCCGGGTCCTCCGCCGTGAAGCGCGCGATGTCGTAGGCCGCCTGCACGGTGCGCGCGATCGCCTCGCGCGAGAAGTCGGAAGTGCTGGCGTTGCCGCGGCGCTGGCCGAGATAGACGCTCACGCCCAGCGACTTGTCGCGGTTGCGCTCGACGTTCTCGAGCTCGCCCAGGCGCACCGAGACCGACAGGCCCACGCCTTCCGAGACCTCGGCCCCGGCATCGCTCGCGCCCATCTGGCGCGCCATCGCCAGCGTGTCCTCGACCATCTGCTGGAACTGCTCGCGAGGATAGGCAAAGCCGGATTCGGGCTGGGTTGATCTCATGAAGTGCGCCGCCAGGCGTGCGGGTGGGGACGGTGAAGATCGGATCTCACAGGGGCGCGACTATCATAACGAGCCCTCCTGCTCGCGCCCGCCCCGCCTGATCCGATGAACCGACGCGCCGCGCCGCACCGCGGCATCGATGCCCACTACGGCGATGCCGAACCCGGCGCCGACGACCTGCGCCCGAGCAAGACGCAGCGCAAGCAGCAGTCGCAGGACTTGCAGGCGCTTGGGGCGGCGCTGGCCGAGCTGGCGCCCGAGCAGTTGCATGCCGTCGAGATGCCCGAGCCGCTGCGCGAGGCGATCGAGACCTACCACCGCACGCGCTCGCACGAGGGCCGCAGGCGGCAGATGCAGTACATCGGCAAGCTCATGCGCAGCGCCGACGAGGCGCCGCTGCGCGAAGCGGTGGACGCCGCGGCCCTCGGCCCGGCGCGCGCGGCCCTGCAATTGCACGCGATCGAGCGCTGGCGCGCCGAACTGATCGCCGACGACGAAGCCCTCACGCGCTGGCTGCAGCAGCACCCCGACAGCGACGCGCAGCAGCTGCGCAGCCTCGTGCGCGCGGCGCGGCGCGACACCCTGGGCCTTGGCCCCGAGGCGCGCCAGCCCAGGGCGCTGCGCGAGCTGTTCCGCTTCCTGAAGCCCTTCGTCCCCTTGTCCTGAAGCTCCCGAACACCCTGAACGGCCGCCGCGCGCGGCAGGCATGCCATGACCGAACCCGCCTTCGACCCCGTGACGATCGGCGTCGTCTCCGTCAGCGACCGCGCAAGCCGCGGCGTCTACGAGGACAAGGGCATCCCGGCGCTGAAGGAATGGCTTGGCCGCGCGCTGAAGAACCCGATCCGCTGGCACGAACGCCTCGTGCCCGACGAGCAGGAGCTGATCGGCGCCGCGCTGTGCGAGCTCGTCGACGGCGAGGGCTGCGCCCTCGTGCTGACCACCGGCGGCACCGGCCCGGCGCCGCGCGACGTGACGCCCGAGGCCACACTTGCCGTCGCCGACAAGACCATGCCGGGCTTCGGCGAGCAGATGCGCCAGATCAGCCTGGCCTTCGTGCCCACCGCGATCCTCTCGCGGCAGGTCGCGGTGATCCGCGGCAGCGCGCTGATCATCAACCTGCCGGGGCAGCCCAAGGCGATCGCCGAGACCCTGCAAGGCCTGCCCGAGCGCGGCGTGCACGGCATCTTTGCCGCCGTGCCCTATTGCATCGACCTCATCGGCGGCCCCTACCTCGAGACCGACGAGGCGGTCTGCAAGGCCTTCCGGCCGAAGAACGCGATCCGCCCGCCCAGGCCGGCCTGAGCTACTTGACGAGGCGGTTCAGGCGCTCGGCGTCGAACTGCTCGGTCGTGTGCGCATCCTCGGGAACGCAGTCGGCCGCCGGCAGCTCGCGCGAGCGCGCGGAGAGCTTCTCCACCGCCGCCCACAGCAGCGCGATCTGGTGCTCGTGCCCGGCCGTGCTGTCGATCAGGCCCTTCATCGCCTGCGACACCGGATCGTCGCCCTGCGTCACGCCGTAGGCCGAGAAGCCCATGCGCGCGGCCGCCGCCTCGCGCGTGGCCTCGGCCTCGGCCTGCAGGATGCGCGCCGGATTGCCGACGGCCGTGGCCCCGGCGGGCACCGGCTTCACGACGACGGCGTTGGAGCCCACGCGTGCGCCGTCGCCCACCGTGAAGCCGCCCAGCACCTGCGCGTTGGCGCCGACGATAACGCCGCGACCCAGCGTCGGGTGCCGCTTGGTGCCGCGGCCAAGCGTGGTGCCGCCGAGCGTCACGCCCTGGTAGATCGTGCAGTCGTCGCCGACCTCGGCCGTCTCGCCGATCACGACGCCCATGCCGTGGTCGATGAAGACGCGCCGGCCGATGCTTGCGCCGGGGTGGATCTCGATGCCGGTGAAGAAGCGCCCGAGGTGCGAGACGAAGCGTCCGAGCCAGCGCCAGCCGCGCTGCCAGGCCGCGTGTGAGGCGCGGTGGAACAGCACCGCGTGCAGGCCCGGATAGCAGGTCAGCACCTCCCACGACGAACGCGCCGCGGGGTCGCGCTCGCGGATGCAGGCGATGTCTTCGCGCAGTCGGCTGAACATGGGGAGGGAGGACCAGCGGTCCGTCGGGCGGGAGCGCGCAGTGTAGTGCGCGCTAGTCCGGCACCGGCGGCTTGGCCCCGCGCGCGGCGTGGCCTGGGCGCGGCGGCGCGGCATCGTCCACCGCGCGCGCGATGCCGCGCAGGATGTGCACTTCCTGCGTGCCGAGCTGCGCGCGCAGCAGCAGCTGCTGCAGGCGCGGCATCAGCTTCTTGGGCGCCGCCGGGTTGAGGAAGCCGATCTTCACCAGCACCTCTTCCCAGTGCGCGAGCGTGCCCTGCACCGCGGCGAGATCGGCCGCCACCGTCGGCGCCGTGCGCGGCTGCACCGGGAAGCCGCCCTGCGCCTGTCGCCATTCGTAGGCCAGCAACTGCACCGCCTGCGCGAGGTTGAGCGAGCCGTAGGCCGGGTCGGTGGGGATCGAGAGGCAGGCGTGGCAGCGGTAGACGTCCTCGTTGGCCAGGCCCGTGCGCTCGGGCCCGAAGACCAGCGCCAGGCGCGGCGCCTGCGGCGCCAGCCGCTCGAGGTAGGGCCGCGGCGCGTGCGTCGGCGGGCCAAAGTCGCGCGGCGTCATCGCCGTGGCGCAGGCGTGCGTGCAGCCGGCAAGCGCCTGCCCGAGCGTGTCGACGATGCGCGCGCGCTCCAGCACGTCGGTGGCGCCGCTGGCCATCGCCCGCGCCTCCTCGCGCTGGGCGATGTCGGCAAAGCGCGGCCGCACGAGCACGAGTTCGGCGAAGCCCATCACCTTGATCGCGCGCGCGGCCGCGCCGACGTTGCCGGCGTGGCTGGTCTGCACGAGCACGAAGCGTGTCGGATCGGACATCGGGGGATCGGCGGGGGTCGGCGCGGCGACGCGCGCCGCAGCAGGCGGCCGGTAAAATGCCCGGCCTACGACGGCATTGTCGTCGCAGCGTTCTTTCCTTCACCGCCACGTCCCCGCCCCGGCCCCTGCCAGCGCGCAGCGGTCTTCGAGGCCTTCGAGAGCCGCCGCCATGTCGCAGAACCTTCACCCCATGCTCAACATCGCCATCAAGGCGGCGCGCGCGGCGGGGTCGATCATCAACCGCGCCTCGCTGGACCTGGACGCCCTCAAGGTCACGAGCAAGGGCCCCAACGACTTCGTCAGCGAAGTCGACCGCGCGGCCGAGCAGGCGGTGATCGAGATCCTGCTCGAGGCCTACCCGGGCCACGGCATCCTCGCCGAGGAGACCGGGCGCACGCACGGCGCGAAGAACAGCGAGTTCACCTGGATCATCGACCCGCTGGACGGCACCACCAACTTCCTGCACGGCTTCCCGGTCTACGCGGTGTCGATCGCGCTGGCGCACCGCAACCAGGTGCAGCAGGCGGTGGTCTACGACCCCACGCGCAACGACCTCTTCTTCGCCTCGCGCGGGCGCGGCGCCTACCTCAACGACCGGCGCCTGCGCGTCTCCCGGCGCACGCGCATGGCCGAGGCGCTGATCGGCACCGGCTTCCCCTTCCGCAAGGGCGACAACTTCAAGCGCTACGTGAAGATGTTCGAGGAGGTGATGCAGAACTGCGCCGGGCTGCGCCGCCCTGGTGCCGCGGCGCTGGACCTCTGCTACGTCGCCGCCGGCTACTACGACGGCTTCTTCGAGACGGGCCTGAGCCCCTGGGACGTGGCCGCGGGCTCGCTGATGATCACCGAGGCCGGCGGCCTGATCGGCAACTTCACCGGCGAGGCCGACTACCTCCACCAGCGCGAGGTCGTGGCCGGCACACCCCGGGTCTATGGCCAGCTCGTGCAGATCCTTGCGCCCTACTCGCGCGTGATCGCGCAGCCCGAGGCCGGCGAGGCGCCGCACTGAGACGCCGCACTGAAGCGCCGCACTGAGGCGCCCACCGGGGCAACGCACACCAAGGCATCGACGCGAACGATGGTTTCGAACCGGCCCACCCTGCATCGGCTTGCCGATGACCTGAGCAGCCGGCGTACGAGCGCGGTCGAGCTGGCGCAAGCGGCACTCGCCCGCGCCGAGGACCCGGCCGGCGAAGGCGCGCGCGTCTTCACCGTGCTGCACCGCGAGCGGGCGCTGGCGATGGCGCGCGCCTCCGACACGCTGCGCGCCGCGGGCATCGTGCGCTCGCCGCTCGAAGGCATCCCGGTCTCGATCAAGGACCTCTTCGACATCGTCGGCGAAGTCACCTGCGCCGGCTCCATCGTGCTGCGCGGCCAGCCGCCGGCCGCGCGCAACGCGAGCATCGTCGACCGCCTGATCGCCGCCGGCGCGGTCATCGTCGGCCGCACCAACATGACCGAGTTCGCCTTCTCGGGCCTCGGTCTCAATCCGCACTACGGCACGCCGCGCAACCCCTGGGGCCGCGGCAGCGACGGCAGCGGGCGCATCCCGGGGGGCTCGTCGTCGGGCTCGGCGGTCTCGGTCACCGACGGCATGTGCGCCGCGGCGATCGGCACCGACACCGGCGGCTCGGTGCGCATCCCGTCCGCGCTGTGCGGCCTCACCGGCTTCAAGCCGACCGCGCGCCGCGTGCCGATGGACGGCGTGCTGCCGCTGTCGCGCGCGCTCGACTCGATCGGGCCGCTGGCGGCCTCGGTGCGCTGCTGCGCGCTCGTCGACGCGATCCTCGCGGGCGAGACGCCGCAGCCCCTCGCGCCCGCCGAGCTCGACGGCGCGCGCCTGGCCATTCCCGAGGACGTGGTGCTCGACGACATGGACGAGCAGGTCGCGCGCAGCTTCGACGCCGCCTGCGCGCGGCTTGCACGGCAAGGCGCCCGCATCCGCCGCCTGCGCATCCCCGCCTTCGCGCAACTGCCGCAACTGCACGCGCGCGGCACGCTGGCCACCGCCGAGGCCTGGGCCGCCAACCGCACGCTTGCCAAGACGAGTGCCGAGGCCTACGACCCGCGCGTGCTCGCGCGCATGCGCCCGGGCCAGGTCATGGGTGCGGCGGATCTGCTGGACCTGCAGGCCGCGCGCCAGCGCTGGATCGCCGAGGTCGGCGCCTGCATCGACGACGTCGACGCGCTGCTGATGCCCACCGTGCCCATCGTCGCGCCGCCGATCGCCCCGCTGCAGGCCGACGACGAGCTCTACACCCGCACCAACGCGCTCGTGCTGCGCAACCCCACGCTCATCAACTTCCTCGACGGCTGCGCGATCTCGCTGCCCTGCCACGAAGCCGGCAGCGCGCCGGTGGGTCTGATGCTGGCGGCAGCCGGCGGGCGCGACGCGCGCATCCTGGCGCTGGCCCTCGCGGTCGAAGCCGCGCTCGCCGCGCCGCGCTGAGGCCCGCGCGGCTTCAGCCGACCACGGCGCGCGCCAGCAGGTCGTCGATCTCCGCGGGCGTGCAGCCCAGTTCCTGCAGCAGCGCGCGCGCATGTTCGCCGCGCTGCGGCGGCTGCAGCCGCACCGGCAGGCGCTGACCGTCCAGCGCCAGCGGCAGCAGCGTCGTCTTCACCGTCTGCCCGGCGCGCTCGCCATCGGGCAGCACGATGTCGGCAAGACCTCCGGTGGCCAGCAGGTGCGGATCGTCGAGCAGGTCCTGCGGGCGGCTGATCGGCGCGAAGGGCAGGCCTGCGTCCTCGAACACCCGTGCCAGTTCCGCGGCGCTGAAGGGCGCAAGCCGCGCGGCGAGCAGCGGCAGCAGCCGCGGGCGTTGGCGCACGCGGTCGTTGTTGGTCGCGAAGGCCGGCTCGGCCAGCAGGTCCTCGAAGCCCAGCGCCTTGCACATCGTCTGCCACTGCGCGTCGCTGACTGCAGCCAGGAAGATCTGCTCGCCATCCTTGACCGTGAAGACGTCGTAGATCGCCCAGGGGCTGTCGCGCGCCGGCATGGGTGGCGGCGCGCGGCCCGTCATCGCGTACTGCAGCATGTGCTGGCCGACGAGGAAGACGTTGTTCTCGAACAGCGCGCTCTGCACGTGCATGCCGCGGCCGCTGACGCCGCGGCGCACCAGCGCGCCGAGCACGCCGACGGCGCCGAAGATGCCGCCCATGATGTCGTTGACGCTGCTGCCCGCGCGCAGCGGGTCGCCCGGGCGACCGGTCATGTAGGCCAGGCCGCCCATCATCTGCACCACCTCGTCGAGCGCGGTGCGATGCTCGTAGGGCCCGGGCAGGAAGCCCTTGAGGCTGACGTAGACGAGCCGCTCGTTGCCCGCCGCGAGCGCCTCGTAGTCCAGCCCGTACTTGGCGAGCGTGCCGGGGCGGAAGTTCTCGGCGACAACATCGGCCGTGGCCGCGAGCCGCCGCGCCAGCGCCGCGCCCTCGGGCTGGCGCAGGTCGATCGCGATGCTCTTCTTGTTGCGGTTGAACATCGGGAAGAAGCCCGCACCCGAGCCCAGCAGCGTGCGCGTGGCCTCGCCCTCGATCGGCTCGACCTTGATCACCTCGGCGCCGAGGTCGGCGAGCACGAGGCCGCAGGTCGGCCCCATCACCATGTGCGTGAACTCGACCACCCGCAGGCCCGCCAGCGGCAGCGCGGGGTCGGATGAGGAAGGGACCGGGGCTGGCCCGGCAGCGTCGATCGTCGTCATGGGACGGCAACTCTACGCGCGATGGAATAACGCCTTGGCGCTCGCAACCAAGCGCTGGCGCAGCACCGGGCAACAGTCAGCGCAGCAGCTTCACGGCAAGCCCCTGGACGCGCGCGAAAGCAGCGTCGCCGGTCAGGAGAACATGGTCCGGGCCGAGTTGCAGCGCCGTCATGCCCGGCACGGCACGCTCCTGGCCCGAGGTCAGGCGCCGATACTCCTGCGCCGACACCACGACCGCGGCGGCACGGTTGCGCTCGAGCAGATGCACCGGCCCGCGCTGCAGGCCTTCCTCGATCGCCGCCATGCCGCGGCGCTCGAGTTCGGCGGCGCTGAGGGTGTTGTCCATCGCTCGTGCATCCGGAAAGGCCAGTGGCATGGATAGCACTGTTTTCAGTACCGTTGATCAACGGCGGTGCCCGGGGGTCGAGCCCGATCAGATCGTCGTCGACGCCTTCTTGGTCCGTGAGGCCAATACGGCGGAAGGCGTCGGCGCACTGGCTGGCCAGCTTGGATTGCAACGGGTCGCCGAATCCTTCGTCGGGTGCCCAGGCTATCGGCCGCCGCGATTGACCGGCGATTGACCGGCTACGCAGGGATGGCCACAATCGGCGCCCGCCGTGATGTCAACCCCATTGAACCGCCAGAAGCTCGTCCAAGCCATCGTGTACTTCGCCTCGCGGATGAAGTACTGCGGCAAGATCAAGCTCTTCAAGCTGCTGTACCTGCTCGACTTCGAGCACTTCCGTCAGACCGGCAAGAGCGTCACGGGCTTCGAATACCAGGCTTGGAAGTTCGGGCCTGTTCCTGTCGAGCTGATGGAGGAGTGGGAAGAGCTGAGCGACGACTTGTCCAGGGTTGTCCATATCGTCGAGGAACGGGGCATCGACTACGACCGCCAAACCGTGAAGGTGAACGACGGTGTCGAATTCGATGCCGACGAGTTCACGCGCCGCGAACTGGAAATCATGGAAGGCCTGGTCGCGAGGTATCGCGACGAGTACTCGCCCACGATGATCGACGTCACGCACCAACAGAATGGTGCCTGGGACAAGGTCTGGCAGAACGGACAAGGCGCCCGGCAGCGCATCCCCTACGAACTGGCCATCCCTGGCAACGAAGCCGGACGGGAGTCCTTCCTGCAAGTCGCCCGTGAGCAGGCCATGTACCGCGCGGCCCTCGCCGCTGCGCGGGCGGCGGACAACAGCGCCGCCTGATGGCCTTGCCCGGCGTTGCGCCAGGGCAGATCTGGCAGGACGACTGCTACTACCTCGACCGCGAAACCGGCGCCTGCCAGCGCAAGTACGTGCTGATTCTGGCGCTGGCGCCGGGTGGCGGCGACAGCGTGACTGCGGTCTTCACGACGAAGTCGCACGGCCTGGTCGAACAGCCGGCCTGCTCGCTGGGCCCACCGCGTGCGGGCTACTTCGTCGGCGTACCGGGCGCGCCGCTGGGTCAACCGAGCTGGGTGGATTTCAGCAGCGTGCAGACGCTGGACCACGCGGACCTGGCGATGCACGTCAAGAGCGGGCGCACGCGGTTGCTTGTGCTGAGCTTGGCGCCGCCCGCCTTCTGCAAGGTGCTTCGCTGCCTGCTGCAGTCTTCCGACATCACCGGGCGTCAAGCGAAGTGGATTGCCGATGCGGCGGCATCGCTCGGATGCCCGTAGCGAGCAGACCCCCGTTGAACGCACGCGCCAGAAGCGACTGAAAGACGGCCTCCGCCTTGGAGCGGGCTTCGGCTTGCTGCAAAGCGATGGACTCGACCGCTGCGGCTTGCGCCGCAAATCGCTCTTGTTGCGCGAGCGGCGGCAGCACAACCGGAAACGCACTCAACTGCGTCTTGTTGATCGACGCGATCCCGGTCGTCTTCTTCGCCACGCTCAGGAAGTAGGCCTTACCGTAGCTGCTGCCGGCGAGCGCTCGCAGGAAAGTCGGCAGCACACGACTGCGGTCGCTGCGCACCTTGAAGACGTGGTTCTGGTGGACGCAGCGCTCGATCTCGCCCAACCAGAGCGCGGCCCGGCCCAGCTTGTCGGGGTCGCCGCCTTCGGTCATGAGCAGGTCGCCGGGCTGGATCAGCCGCTTGTCCACTTCCGTGCGCTTGATCTCGATGGTCTTGACCTCGGCAAGGTCCAGGTAGCCGTCCTTGACGTTGGCGACGCGCATGTAGGGCAGTTCTACATCTTCGCCAGGCTCGAGCTTGCGGCCCTTGGCGACGTCGGAAATCACTTCGGCCACCTCGGACAACGGGGTGATCGGCCACCCCTTCGGATTCGCCGCCGGATCCCCGAACATGTCGAGAAACAGCGCCGGAATGATGGCTTTCGCCTTGGCCTGCGCTTCGCGGCGCAGGCGGACGATGCCCTCGGCGCGGGAGAGAAGATCGACGATGCGACGTTGCTCGGCGAGCGGCAGAAGTGGCAGCTCCAACCCGAGAACGAAGTTCATATCCGCGCGGGGCATCCGTGCGCCGGCCACCTTCGCAGAGATTCGTGACACGGTGTTCGGGCTGCGGAGGAAGTAGGCAAGGTATCGTCGATCGAGGCACTCACACGGCAGGAGCGGAATGATCTCGGTCGAGCATTTGCCCTCGAAGCTCGGCACGAGAACCTTGTTCAGATAAGGGTTCTTCGTTGATCTCAGTGGGATCGGCCACTCACGGGCATGAGGTCGAGCTTGCCGCAGAAGAAGAGGATGCGAATGCGGAAGTTGTCGAAGCTGCGGAAGCCGCGGGCGTTGGCCTTGATGGTCTGGATGATGGAGTTGAAGCCTTCGGCTGCCGCATTGGTGATGCGGTG
>CAUJJO010000066.1 GCA_963205125.1 Pseudomonadota bacterium
TGATGCGGCGCACGCCTTGCACGCGTAGCACGCCGTCCTCGACCTTGGTCTCGATGGCATCGAAGCGGCGCGGCGCGCCGTCCTCCGGTGCGAGCCCGCGGTCGGCGAGATCGCCGTCGGCGAAGCCTTCGCGCGCCTTGATCGCTTCGACCTCGGCGAGCAGCTTGTCGGCATTCTTCAGTTGCGTGAAGGTCAGCTTGTGTTCGTAGAGCGTCTCGCGCTGCGTGCCGGTCCACGCGTAGCCCTCGATCGCGCGGCGCACGCGCTCGGCGGTCAGCGTATCGGCGTAGTCCTCGCCTTCGACGAGGATGAAGCGCCGCGTACCGCCGTCCTTGGCATTGGCCTTCAGCACCGCGTGCGCGGTGGTGCCGGAGCCGGCGAAGGAGTCGAGGACGAGGGCGTCTGGCCGGGCGCCTATCGCCAGCACGCGTTCGACGAGTCCAGTCGGCTTCGGCGTCACAAAGACGTCATGCTCGTCGGCGCCGCCGGCCCAGATGTTCAGCAGTTCGGTCTTAGCGTTTCGAGTGCTGCCCACTTCCTGCCAATGCCAGAGCGTCTGGGGTACGACACCATCCTTCACCTCACCAAGGAAACGCTTGATATTGGGTGCCGCGTTTCCATCGGCGCCCCACCATATGCGATTGTCCGCGTCGTACTCCTTGAACTTCTCTTCGCTGATTCGCCAATACTTGCCCTTCGGCGGGCCGGGGATCACGCGCCCCTTCGGTGTCGTAATCGCGTACAACCCCTTTGAGTAGACGTTTCGCGCGTCCAGGTCGCTCAGCAACCACGGGCCGCGAGGATCACCGTCGGGGTTCTGGTATCGGGCGAGCATCTCATCGGTACGAGGAAGCAGATTGAGTTTCCATTCCGAGAGACGCTTGGCGTACACGAGAACGTAGTCGTGGTCGACGCTGAAGTGCTGGGCCGTATTCTTCGGACTGTCCATCTTGTGCCAGATGCACGTCGCCACGAAGTTGTCTTCGCCGAACACCTCGTCCAGCACCATGCGCGCCCGATGCACCTCGTTGTCGTCGAGCGTGATCCAGAGGCTGCCGCGTTCGGCGAGCAGCTCGCGCAGCAGCACCAGGCGCGGCCACATCATGCACAGCCACTTGTCGTGGCGCAGCAGGTCTTCGCCGTCGACCGGATTGCTCGACAGCCACTCGCGCATGATCGGCGAGTTCACGTTGTCGCTGTAGCACCAGCCTTCGTTGCCGGTGTTGTAGGGCGGATCGATGAAGATCAGGTCCACCTGCCCCGCGTAGCGCGGCAGCAGGCCCTTCAGCGCGGCGAGGTTGTCGCCATGGATGACCAGATTGCCGGCCAGATCGGGCGCGCCGATGCCCTTCTCGGCATGCGCCACCAGCGGCCGGTAGGGCACCGACAGATGGTGGTTGTAGACATACTCCTTGCCTTTGAAGACGATCTCCGGCATGAACCCTCCCCCCCTTGCGACGGCGCATTCTCGCCGCCTCGGCCCCTTCGTCGTCAAGCCCATCGGCCTGGGCTGCATGAACCTGAGCCACGCCTACGGGGCACCGGCGAGCGTCGCGCAGGGGCAGGCGCTGCTGCGGCGCGCGATCGAGCTCGGCGTCGACTGCTTCGACACCGCCGCGCTCTACGGCGGCGGCGCCAACGAGGCGCTCGTCGGGCGCATGCTCGCGCCGGTGCGCGATCGCATCACGCTCTGCAGCAAGGGCGGCCTGGTCCTGCAGCCGCAGGCCGACGGCACGAAGAAGCGCGTCATCGACGGCCGCCCCGAGGCGCTGCGCCAGCACGTCGAGGAGAGCCTCGCGCGCCTTGGCACCGAGCGCATCGACCTCTACTACCTGCACCGCTGGGACAAGACGGTGCCGATCGAGGATTCGGTCGGTGCGCTCGGGCGCCTGGTCGCCGCGGGCAAGCTGGGCGCCATCGGCCTGTCCGAAGTGTCGGCCGCCACGCTGCGCCGCGCGCATGCCGTGCACCCGATCGCCGCGGTGCAGACCGAGTACTCGCTGTGGACGCGCAACCCCGAGATCGCCGTGCTCGACGCCTGCCGCGAGCTGGGCGCGGCGTTCGTGGCCTTCAGCCCGCTTGCGCGCGGCTTCCTCACGAACACCTTGCACGACGTGACGACGCTGCACGAGGGCGACATCCGCCGCGCCATGCCGCGCTTTGCGCCCGCGGCGTATGCGGCCAACCTCGCGCTGCTGCCGCCCTACGTGGCCCTGGCCGCGGAGCTTGGCTGCACGCCCGGCCAACTGGCGCTGGCCTGGGTGCTGGCGCAGGGCGAGCACGTCATCGCCATCCCCGGCACGACGAACCCCGCGCACCTCGAGGAGAACCTGGGCGCGCTGCGCGTTGCGCTGAAGCCCGATCACCTGTATCGCCTGGACGCGATGATCCACCCCGCCCGCGTCGCCGGCGCGCGCTACAGCACCGCCTCGCAGGCCGATGTGGACACCGAGGTGTTCGCGGACGGGCGCTGAAGGCGCCCCAAGGCAGCTTCGCCTCCTGTCCACCGCAAGGCACACACGATGAATCTCGGCGCTCGAGCAGCGCGACATGTGGGGCGGTCCCGGCTATCGCTTCGCCATGCCGGCCTACGCGATCGACCGGCCATGAAGCGCCTGATCGGAGGAGGGCTGGCGCTGCTGGTCCTCTGGCTGTCGAGCGGATCGACGATGGCCGCGACGAGCGGGGTGGGAGAGCTCGCGGCGGCGCGCGGTTTCGTGCAGGCGCTCTACGACGGCTACGTGCGTGGCGATGCACCATCGCCGCCCGGGGACAGCGCGCCGCGGGTGTTCGCGCCGACGCTGCTGCGGCTCATACGCGTCGATCAGGCACGCGCGCAGGGAGAAGTCGGCGCGTTGGACCACGACCCGCTGTGCGCCTGCCAGGACTTCGCGCTGACGCGGCTGCGCATTCAGGGCCACCGGCGTGACCGCAACCAGGCGCGCTTCGAGGTGCGCTTCGACAACGTCGGCACCCCCACCCGCGTCGACCTGGATCTCGTCCACCTGCCCGGTGTCGGCTGGCTCGTGCAGGACGTTCACAACGCCCTCACGCCCAGTCTCGAATCCTTCCTGCGGCGCGCGCTCGGTGCCTCGCATTGAGCGCGCGAGCGTGCCTGCCGGCGCGTTCGACGCGAGGGCGACACCCCTGCCCGCGCAGTCAAGCCTCGCCGGTGGCCACCGGTGCGCCGGGCCAGGTGCTCCATTCGCTCCAGCTTCCCGCGTAGAGCGCGGCACCGGGCAGGTCGGCAATCTCCAGTGCAAGCAGGTTGTGGCAGGCGGTGACGCCGCTGCCGCAGGACATGACGAGTTGCGCCACCGGGTGGCGGTCGGTCAGCGCCTCGAACTCGGCGCGCAGCTGCGCGGGCGGCTTGAAGCGGCCGTCGGCGGCGAGGTTGTCGCGGAAGAAGCGGTTGCGTGCGCCGGGGATGTGGCCGACGACCTTCTCGATGGTGTCGTTCTCGCCGGTGAAGCGCTCGTGGGGACGGGCGTCGAGCACCAGGCGCGGCCCGCCGTCGAGGTTGGCGAGCAAGGCTTCGCGGTCGACCGTCGCCACCGGGGCCGGGCGCAAGGGCAGCGGGCGCGCGGGCTGCGGCGGCGTCGGGCCTTGTGCGACCGGCAAGCCGGCGGCGCGCCAGGCGTCCAGGCCGCCGTCGAGCACCGAGACATCGGCATGGCCGATCCAGCGCAGCATCCACCAGGCCCGCGCGGCATAGGGGCTGCCGACGCTGTCGTAGACGACGACGTGGCTGTCTTCACCGACGCCGCGCGCGCCCATCGCCGCGGCGAAGGCCTCGCGCGTGGGCAAGGGGTGGCGCCCGTTGCGACCGGTGGGCGCGGCGCTCAGGTCCTCGTCCAGGTGCAGGTAGTGCGCGCCGGGCAGATGGCCGGCCTCGAACATGCCGCGCCCGGCCTGCGGGTTCATCAACTCGTAGCTGCAGTCGAAGACGAGGGTGCGCGCGGGCTCGCGGCGCAGCAGCGCGTCGAGGTCGGCGGCCTGGATCAGCGGTGGGTGCTTCATGGCGTGGATTGTGGCGCGCGAGCCTCTCACCCTGACTTCACTCCGAGTTCACCCTGCTTCACCCCGCCTGCAGCGCTTCGATGCGGGCGAGGCAGCGCTGGTAGCGCTCGTCGACGCGGCGCGCGAACCACTCGGTGCTCAGCTTGCGCGTGAACTTGGGGCTTTGCAGGTCGATGCGCGGCAGCAGCGCGCGCGGCAAGGCCCGTGCGGCCTGCGCGTCGGCCTGCTCGAAGACGCGCCGGTAGAGCGCACTCGCCTCGAAGTCGGGCGCCGTGCCTTGCGCGAGCTGGCGCCGCACCGCCTCGGGCGAGAGATCGAGCCGTCCGGCCAGCGCCAGCGCCGCCGCCTCGGTCTGGCCGACGGCGTTCGCGCCGGGCGGCGGCAACAGGTCGCCGTCCAGCACCAGCGTGCGGCCGGACAGGCGCGCCAGCGCCTGCTGGAAGGCGACGTTGCGGCTGGCCCAGCGCCCGGCGTTGAAGTCGGCGAAGCGGTAGATCATCTGCGCGTAGGGCGCGCGATAGGCGAGCAGGTGCGCGGCGCCGAAGTAGAGGCCACCGCGGCGCGTGAAGACTTCGTGGCGCACCGAGCCGCGCAGCGGATAGGGATAGCGCTGCGCGCGCACCTGTTCTTCGGCAAAGGCCACGCCGACCTGCATCGGCCCGCCGGTGCGCACCGGGTTGCGCTCGGCCAGGAAGCTGCGGCCAAGCGGCACGCGGTCGACGAAGTCCTCGTAGAGCTCGCTGAGCTCGCGCTCGGTCTTCACGCCTTCCAGCCGCTCGGCGTAGCTGCGGCCGTCGCTGGAGGCCACCGCCAGGGCCGCGCGCACGGCAAGCGCCGGCACGCCGATGCGCTCGGCGCGGCGGTCGATTTCCTTGCGCGCGATCGCCGCAAGGCCGGGCACCGGCGGGTCGACCTGGTAGCCCGACTCCTGCTCGGTCACGGCGAGCACGGCGCAGAGATGGGCGGGCGTGGCCGGCAGCTCGAGCGCGACGAGGGCCGCCGTGAGGTCGGCAGCCCAGCCGGCGCGGTCGCTCACGCGCTCGGGCAGCAGTTGCGCGACCAGCGCCCGCGCGTTCGCCGGCTCGAAGCCGGCTTCCCCGCCTCCCGGCGCGGGCGTGCCGCAGCCGGCGAGGCAGAGCGCCAGTGCGAGGGCGCAGGCAGCGGGAAAGACATGGGAGCGCGGCGGCACGGCCGCATTCTCGCCGCAGCCCGCGCATCCCCCGGGCGGACGAGACAGGCAGCCTCCGCCTGCGCCACACTGCGCACGGACGCTCGCCGTGACGCGAAGCGCAAGGAGAGAAGGGGAGCAGGCGATGGACGAGTTGCGAATACGCGGCCGACAAGGCCCGGCGGTGCAGGCGCTGCGGCAGGCGCTTGCGCAACAACTGGGCGGCGACGCGGCGGCCTTCGGCGCGCTGGCCGAGGGCGACACGCTCGACGCCGCCTGCGAGGCCGCGGCGCGGCGCTGGCAGTCGGGCGTGGGCCTGATCGCCGACGGCGTGATCGGCCCGCGCTGCCTGCGCCTTCTGGGCCTGAGCGCGGCCACGCCGATGGCGCTGAGTCTGAGCCTGACGACGGTGCGCCCGCTCTTCCCGGCCACCAAGCCGGCCAATATCGACCGCTACCTGCCCTACGTGGCCGCGGCGCTGCAGACGCTCGCGCTGGTCGACCGGCCGATGATCCTCGCCGCGCTGGCCACCATCCGCGCCGAGAGCGAGGGCTTCGTGCCGATCGCCGAGATGCCCTCGCCGCTCAACACCCTGCCGGGCCAGGCGCCCTTCAGCGCCTACGACCATCGGCCGGCACTAGGCAACACGCAGGACGGCGACGGCGCGCGCTTCAAGGGCCGCGGCTTCGTGCAGCTCACCGGGCGCGCCAACTACGGCCGCTACGGCGCACGCCTGGGCGTGGACCTGCTCGGCGACCCGGACCTCGCCAACGCGCCCGAGATCGCCGCGCTGCTGCTGGCGCACTTTCTTGCCGACCGCGCCGAGGCCATGCGCCGGGCGCTCGCCTGCGGCGACTACGCCGCGGCGCGCCGCCTCGTCAACGGCGGCCGCCATGGCCTGCCGCGCTTTCGCTGCGTGTTCGAGCTGGCCGGGCGCGGCGCGCCCGGCCAAGCCATCGAGCGGCCGACCGGGCCGGTCGCGCCGGTCGCGCCGGTGGCGGCGGTGGCGGCGGCCGCGGCGAAGAAGCCGACGCCGCCGCTGACCGCGCGCAAGGACGCCATCGACCTGCGCGACCGACCCTACCAGCCGCCGGCGGCAAGCCTGCTCGAGGCCTTCCCGCGCGACGAGGACGTGCGCGAGTGGCTGCCCCGCTACAGCGGCGCCGGGCTCATCCTCGACCAGGGGCAGGAGGGCTCGTGCACGGGCTTCGGCCTGGCCTGCGTCATCAACTACCTGCGCTGGCGCAAGGCGCAGTTCCCGGCGGTGCTGGAGTCGGTCAGCCCGCGCATGCTCTACAACTTCGCGCGCCGCTACGACGAGTACAGCGGCGAGGACTACGAGGGCTCGAGCTGCCGCGGCGCGCTCAAGGGCTGGTTCCACCGCGGCGTCTGCCTGGAGTCGGACTGGCCTTACGGCGACCCGGCGCTGCGGCCGCGCTACGGCTACGCCCAGCGCGCGGCCGAAACGCCACTGGGCGTGTACTACCGCGTCGAACTGCGCTCGATCACCGACCTGCAGGCGGCGATCCAGGACGTCGGCGCCGTCTACGCCTCGGCCTTCACCCACGACGGCTGGACGAGCCTGCCCGCGCACCAGGGCTCGCCCAGCGGCCACGCCGAGCTGCCGCTGATCCCCTTCGACGGCCGGCCTTCGCAGGTCGACGGCCACGCCTTCGCGCTGGTGGGTTTCAACCGCCGCGGCTTCATCGTGCAGAACAGCTGGGGCGCGGACTGGGGCTGCGGCGGCTTTGCCGTGCTCGACTACGCCGACTGGCTGGCCAACGGCATGGACGCCTGGGTCGCGGCGCTGGGCGTGCCCGGCGTCGTCGTCGGCCGCATGCTCGGCAGCGCCGCGGCGGGGCCGGCGCGGGCCGGCGGCGCCGACACGCGGCTGTGGTGGGACGAGGCGCAGGCCTATCGCCACAGCGTCGTGCTCGGCCACGATGGGCGCGTCGACCGCTACCTGACCGAGGACGAGGTCAGCCGCACGCTGCTGCACCAGGTCGCCGGCCTGCCCGACCAGTGGTTCCGCGAACAGGGCGGCGCCGGCCCGCGGCGGCTCGTCATCTACGCGCACGGCGGCCTCAACAGCGAGGCCGAGGGCATCGCGCGGGCGCGCGCCATGGGCCGGCACTTCGTCGGCAACGGCTGCTATCCGCTCTTCCTCGTCTGGAAGACCGGGCTGCTCGAGACCATCGGCAACCTGCTCGAGGACGCCTGGCGCAGGACCACGCCCGCGCCGATGGCCGCGGGCGTGGGGCAATGGCTGAGCGAGCGCACCGACCTGCTGATCGAGCAGACGCTCGCGCGTCCGCTGGTGCGCCCGGTGTGGAGCGAGATGAAGGAGACCGCCGCCTTCGGCTTCGACTCCGGTCGCGGCGGCGACCTGCTCATCACCGCGCTGCGCAAGCTCGCCGACAGCTGGGGCGACGCGCTGGAGATCCACCTGGTGGGCCACTCCGCGGGCTCGATCCTGCTCGGGCGGCTGGTCTCGGCGATGGCCGCGCGCGGCAGCGCCGGGCTGCTGAAGTCGGCGCACCTCTACGCCCCGGCGTGCACGATCGCCTTTGCCAACCGCCACTACGCCGCGCAGCCGGCGCTGATGAAGCGGCTCTACCTCGACCTGCTCTCCGACCGCCTCGAGCGCGCCGACGAGGTCGCGACCATCTACCGCAAGTCGCTGCTCTACCTCGTCTGCGACGCGCTCGAGATCGACCTGCGCACGCCGTTGCTGGGCCTTGCGCGCGTCCTCGACCCGGGCGACGGCGGCTGGGACGGCACCTCGGCCACCGGCGACGCCCTGCGCGCCTGGCGCGAGGCCGCGGCCCGCGCCGGGCTCGACAAGGGCAAGGCCGGCAGCCGCGTGGGCATCCTCGACGAGGACAAGGTGCTCGTCTGCCGCCAGCCCGAGCAGCGCATCCGCGCAACGCACGGCAGCTTCGACAACAACCTCGCGATCTTCACCCGCACGCTGGAACGCATCACCGGGGCAGCACTCGCCGCGCCGGTCGACGACCTGCGCGGCTTCTGACTAGAACTCGAGCACCTCGATCGGCAAGCCCTTGTCGCGCAGCGCCAGGCGCACCTTCTCGGCCTCCTCGGCCGAGGCGAAGGCAAAGGAGACGGCGCGCCAGCGCGTGCCCGCGGGCCACTGCTCGACGCGCGTGGGCAGGCCGCGCAGCAAGGCCACCGCCTGCAACTGCGCCGCCGCACGCGCGGCGCGCGCGCGCTCCAGCGGCGGCGTCACCAGCGCCCAGGCCCTGGGCACCGGCGGCGGGCCGCGTCGTGCACGCGCGTCCTCGCGCAGCGCACGGCGCTCGTCCTCCCCGAGGCGGCTGACGAGCGGCTGCAGCTCGATGCGCCCGGGCTGCGGCGACGCCGCCGGGGCCGCACTCGCCACCGCTTCAGCGGACTCGGCGCCCGGGGCGCTCGCCACCGGCGAAACCGGCGAAACCGGCGAAGCGGCCGCTGCGCCCGCAGCAACCGAAGCAGCCCCGGCGGGCGCCGAAGCCGCCGCAGGCGCAGCCGCGGCGAGCGCAGCTGCCGCCGGCCCGCCGCGCCAGAGCATGAACACGAGCAGCGCCACGGCGAGCCCCAGCAAGACCGCAGCGGCCACGACCACGCGCGGGCGCCCGCGCAGGCCCAGGCCCAGGCCCAGGCGACCAGGCAGCGCGAGCCAGGCCGCCACGCGGGCGCCCCCATCCTCATCGCGCGCGGGCACGGGCACAGACTCGGGCTGCATCCAGCCATTCTGCGCGGCGCGGCGCGCGTGCAGAGCTCGAACAGGCGGCGGTGGGCCGGGCATTTCCATTTCCGTTTCCATTTCCGTTTCCTCGCCTGCACAGCAGGGGAGGAAGCGGGAACTCGGGATGGACTCCGGCCGCACACTGTGGCCAGAATGGCGGCCGACGCACCAAGAACCGGGAGCCCGATGGCCTGCAGTGCCTGTGCTGCGCGCGTGCTGAAGATCGTCGCGGTCGCGTTCGCGCTGACGGCGGCCGGCGCTGGCCGGGCCGGGGGCGTGGCGAGCGCGGCGGAGGCTGCGGGCGCGACCTTCGCACTGCCGCCGCTCACCGCGGCTTCGGCCGAGCCGGTGGTGCTGCGCGAGCTGCGCTTTCGCGGCGCCAGCGTGATCACCGAGGCCGAGCTGCAGCAGCTCGGCGCGCCATGGCTGCAGCGGCCGCTGCGCGCGCTGGATCTGGAGGATCTGCGGCAGACGATCACGCGCGCCTACGCCGCGCGCGGCTACGTCAACTCGGGCGCGATGCTCGACGACGACGCCCTGCAGGGCAGCACGCTGACGCTGCGCATCGTCGAGGGCCGCATCGGGCGCGTGCGCCAGAGCGGGCTGCAGGGCCTGAGCCCGAGCTACCTCGCCTCGCGGCTCGTGCGCGAGGGCGAGGTGCTCGACGTGCCGCGCCTGCAGGAGCGCTTCGAGCTGCAGCTTACCGACCCGCTGTTCGCGCGCATCCAGGCGCGGCTGCTGCCGGGCGACGCGCCGGGGCAGGCGCTGCTGGACCTCGAGGTGACGCGCGCGCGGCCCTGGCAGCTCGCGCTCTTTGCCGACAACCATCTCGCGCCGGCGGTCGGCGCGGCGCAGGCCGGCGTCGAGGGCGGCGTGCACAACCTGCTCGGCTGGGGCGACGCGCTCGCCGCCACGGTCTCGCGCAGCGAAGGCAGCACGAGCGCCGATGCGAGCTGGCAGCTGCCGCTGGGCGCCACACGCACGACGCTGACGCTGCGCCTCGCGCGCGGCAGCTCCTCGCTGATCGAGGAGCCGGTGTCCGCGCTGGACATCGGCAGCCGCGTCGACACGCGCGAGGCCACCCTCGCCCACCCGCTGCTGGACGAGCCGCGCCAGCGCTGGCTGCTCGGCCTCACGCACGCGCGGCGCAGCAACCGCACGACGCTGGCCGGCGAGCCCTTCTCCTTCGTCACCGGCGAGGACAGCGGCACCACGCGCGTGGCCTCGTGGCGGCTCTTCCAGGAACTGACGCTGCGCCACGCGCGCCACGTCTTTGCGCTGCGCGCCAGCCTCGTGCAGGGGCGCAACAACCTGCACGACGACGCCGAGCTGCCCGGCATCGCGCCGCGCCGCTACCGGCTGTGGCAGCTGCAGGGGCAGGCGCTGCTCGCGCAGGGCGAAGGCGGGCGCCGCATCGTGCTGCGCGCGCAGGCGCAGCACGCGGCCGAGCATCTGGTGCCGCTCGAGCAGATGGCGCTGGGCGGCCGCTACACCGTGCGCGGCTACCGCGAGAACCAGGCCGTGCGCGACAACGGCTTCGCGCTCGGCGCCGAGTGGCACCTGCCGGCCTGGCGCGACGAGGCGGCGCGCGCCAGCCTGACGCTGGTCCCCTTCGTCGAGGGCGGGCAGGCGTGGAATCGCGGCGAGGCCCGCGCGCGCCTGGCCGCGATCGGCCTGGGCCTGGCCTGGACCTTCGGCGAGCTCGAAGGCGAGCTGAACTTCGCCCGGCGCCTCGAGCGCCGGCCCATCGCCACCCATGGGAACCTGCTGGACCATGGCAGCCACCTCATGCTGCGCTGGCGCCCTGCGTTCTGACGGCAGGCGCCGACGCCGCGGCCTGACCAAGGCCGCGCTGGCCCATGCGTCGGTGCATGCGCTGGGGCATGCGCTGGGGCATGCGCAGGCGCTTGCCCTGGCCCTGACCCTGGGCCTCGCCCTGGCCCTGTCCCCGGCCGGCAACGCGCGTGCCGCCGACGACGCCCGCTGCCCCGACGGCCAGGGACCGCTGCGCGTGCGCGTGCAGGCGATGCAGGCCGAGCACGCCCGGCTCGGCGAGGGCCTGGCGCGCGCGCGCAGCGCCGGCCGGCTCGGCGCGGCCTGGCTCGCGCTCGGGCAGGAGGCGCAGGCCGAGCCGCTGCTGCGCGAAGCCGCCGCCGCGGCGCTGCCGGCCGCCGAGCGCGCCGCCGCGGAGATGGACCTCGGCAACCTGCTCTACACGCGCGGCGAAGGGGCGCAGGCCGCGCGCCACTGGGGCGCGGCTGCCGCCCTCGTCCCCGACGACGCCGAGCTCGCCTTGCGCGCACGGCTCAACACGCTGCGCCTGAGCGATGCGCGCGCGCGCCTGCAGGCGCTGACGGACCTGCTGCCGCGCGTGCAGGCCCTGCCCGAGGCCGCGGCGCGCGCGCGCCTTGCGCTCAACCTGGGCGCGCAGGCCGCTGCCCTTGGCGGGACCGAAGTGGGCAAGACCGAAGTAGGCAGGACCGAAGTGGGCAGGACCGAGGCCGGCGCGACGGAGGCAGGCGGCGCGGCGGCCGAAGGGACCGCGTCGGACAAGGCCGCCACAGCGCTTGCCCACCGCGCGCTCGAACTCGGTCGCGCCCAGGCGCAGGCGGCCGGCGACGAGCGCCTGCTGGCCGAGGCCTTCGAGGGCCTGGCTGCGCTCTACGAGGCGCAGCAGCGCCGCGCCGAGGCGCTGCTCCTGGTCGAGCAGGGCATCGCGCACGCGCGGCGCGTGGACGCGCGCGAGCTGCTGATGACGCTCGAAGGCCGCGCCGCGCGGCTGCGTGCGGTCGACGGCGACCACGCGCGCGCGCTGGCCGCCTACCGGCGCGCCGTCGAGCACGCGCAGGCGGTGCGCAGCGACATCCCGGTGCGCTACCAGGACGGACGCTCGTCGTTTCGCGAAACGCTCGCGCCGCTCTACCTCGGCCTCACCGACGAGCTGCTGCGCCACAGCGGGGATGCGCCCGCGGCCGAACGCCAGGGCCTGCTGCGGCAGGCGCGCCAGACGGTCGAACTGATCAAGCAGACCGAGCTCGCCGACTACCTGCGCGACCGCTGCAGCGTCGAGGCCGCCGCGCGCAGCGTGGCCGCGCCGCCGGCCGCGGGCACGGCGATCTACTACCCGATCGTGCTGCCCGACCGCCTCGAACTGCTGCTGGAGACCGCAGGCGGGCTGGCGCGGCGCAGCGTGCCCATCGCCGAGGAAGGCCTGCGCGACGAGGTGCTGGCTTACGTCGCCGCGCTGCGCGAGGGGCAGCCGCTGCGCGCGCGCGCGCAGGCGCTCTACCGGCTGCTCGTCGCGCCGCTGGACGAGCTGCTGGCGCAGGCGCGCATCGAGACCCTGGTCGTCGTCCCCGACGGCGTGCTGCGCCTGCTGCCGCTGGCGGCGCTGCACGACGGCCGCGGCTGGCTGCTGCAGCGCATGGCGGTGGCCACGGTGCCCGCGCTCAGCCTGACGGCGCCGCCGCGCAGCGAGCGCCGCCCGCTGCGCGCGCTGCTGGCCGGCCTGAGCGACCCCGGGCCGGTGGTCGACAAGCTGCCGCCGGACGTGGTGGACGCGGTGCTCGAACCCGAGGCCGCGTCGCGCGGCCGGAAGGCGGCATCGCGCAGCGCGCCGATGAACGCGCAGCAGCGCAGCGCGCTGCGCGAGGCGCTGGCGCTGCCGGGCGTGAAGGCCGAGATCGACTCGCTGGCGACGATGCTGCCGGCCAAGGTGCTGCTGGACGAGAAGTTCACGCTGCAGGCGCTGCAGCAGCAGCTGAGCGGCGAGGCCTACCCGGTCGTGCACATCGCCTCGCACGGCCTGTTCGGGCACGACGCCGACTCGACCTTCATCATGACCTACGACGAGCTGCTGACGCTCGACGGCCTGCAGGCGCTGCTGCGCGCGAGCCGCCCGCGCGGCGAGGCGATCGAGCTGCTCACGCTGTCGGCCTGCCAGACCGCCGAGGGCGACGACCGCGCGCCGCTGGGCATGAGCGGCAGCGCGCTGAAGGCACGCGCGCGCAGCGCACTGGGCACCTTGTGGCCGGTGGCCGACGAGTCGGCGCGCCTCGTGATGGATGGCTTCTACCGGCGCCTTGCGCGCGGCGAGATGGCGCGCGTGCAGGCCTTGCGCCAGGCGCAGCTGGCCCTGCTGCAGCAGCCCGAGCTTGCCCACCCCTTCCACTGGGCGCCGTTCATCCTGATCGGAGACTGGCAATGAGGCAGTCCGCCCCGCCCACCGCCCGCCCCACCCGCATCGCCGCGGCCGCGCTCGCGCTGCTGGCCACCTTGGCCGCCCTACCGCAGACCGCGCGCGCCGGGGCCACCACCGACGGCAGCGTCGGCGCGGTGCAGACGCTGTCCGGGCGCTTCACCGTGCCGCAGGCGCTGGGCACGGTGCGCGGCAGCAAGCTGCTGCACAGCTTCGCGGACTTCGCCATCGCCAAGGGCGAGACGGCGACCTTCACGACGCAGGACGCGGCCCTGCGCCACGTCATCGCCCGCGTCACCGGCGGGCAGGCCAGCGTGCTCGAAGGCCCGCTGCAGCTTCAGGCCGCAGGCGGCGCGAAGCCCGACTTCTGGCTGCTCAACCCGAGCGGCGTGCTCGTCGGCGCGGGGGCGAGCTTCGACGTGCCGGCCGGGCTGCACCTGGGTGCTGCGCACACCATCGTCTTCGCCGACGGCAGCCGGCTGGCCGCAGACGCCAGCCCGGCGAGCAGCCTGACGGTCGCCGCGCCCGAGGCCTTCGGCTTCCTGCCCGCGCCCACGGCAGCGGCCGGGCCGCTCGTCGTGCGCGACACCGCGCTGCAGCCGGCCTTGGGCGCGCCGCTTTCGCTGGCCGGCGGCGAGCTGCGCATCGAGCGCGCGCAGCTCGCCACGCTGGCCGCGCCGCTGCGCGTGCAGGCAGCCGGGACGCTCACCCTCGGGGCCGGCGCGGAGCTGTCGGCCAGCGGCGTCGGCGCCGGCGCGCCGCTGCAACTGCAGGCCGCGCAGATGCGCGCCACGCAGGGGGCGATGGCATCCGCCTGGAACTACGGCAGCAGCACCGGCTCGGGCCTGCAGGTCGAGGTGAGCGGCGCGCTCGCGCTCGACGCGGGCGCCTTCCTCGCCAGCTACGCGCTGGGCGAAGGCATGGCCGGGCCGCTCGCGGTGAAGGCCGGCACGCTCAGCCTCGCGGGCCGCGGCGAGTTCGGACCGACCGCGATCATCACCATGGGCAGCGTCGGCGCACCCGGCGCGCTGGACGTACGCGTGGAGCAGGCGCTGACGCTCGCGCAGGGCGCGAGCCTCGGCAGCTCGAGCCGCAGCCTGGCCGCGCCCGGGCCGGTCACGGTGCAGGCCGGGAGCATCGACATCCAGGGCCGCGGCGAGGCGACGACGATCAGCAGCCTGGCCAGCGGCGGCGGCCCGGCCGCCGCGCTCGACGTGCAGGCCAGCGGCGCGATCATGCTGGCCGACGGCGGGCAGATCTTCGGCGCGACGCTCGGCGGCGCCGACGCCGGCCGCGTGCGCGTGAGCGCCGCGCAGATCGACCTGCAGGGCGCCATGCAGGGCGACCTGCACGACGGCTCGCGCGCCGTCACCGGCATCTATGCCAACGTGCTGGGCGCCGGTCGCGGCGGCGCGCTGGACATCTCGGCCGACACGCTGAACCTGCGCGCGGGCGCGCGCATCTCGACCTCGACCAACCACGACGCCGGCTCGGCCGGCCACATCGCCATCCGCGCCGGGAAGATGCAGATCGACGGCCGCGTCGCGTCCGCCGGCATCGACTCCTACGCCTACGGCGCCGCGGGCGACGCCGGCTCGGTGGACCTGCAGGTCGAGGGCGAACTCGCGCTGCTGGCCGGCGGCATGATCGCCGCGGGCACCTTCGGCAGCGGCAGCCCGGGCGCGATCGTCGTGCGCGCCGGCAGCCTGCGCATCGACGGCCGCGACGCCGGCCCGTCCATGACCGGCATCGCCGGCGACGCCTTGTTCAGCGGCGTGGGCGCCGCCATCGACGTGCAGGCCGGCGAGGTGAGCATCGGCCGCGGCGGCACCATCGCCACCTCGACCGCCTCGGGCCGCGACGGCCAGCCGCTGCGCGTGCAGGCGAGGACGCTGCGCATCGACGGCGGCAAGGACCGCTCGGTGGCCACCGGCATCCTCGCCGACGCGCAGGGCAGCGGCAACGCCGGCAGCATCACGCTGCAGGCGGACGATCTCGAGGTCGTCGACGAGGGCATGGTCTCGACCAGCACCGTCGGCGCCGGTCGCGGCGGCGCGCTGCGCGTGCAGGCCGAGCGCGTGCGCCTTTCCGGCTCGGGCGGACTGCTCTCGGTGGCGGCGGCCGAAGGCGACGCCGGCCTGATCGAGCTGCAGGCGCGACAAAGCGTCGAGCTCGGCAGCGGCGGCCACATCGTCACCAACAGCGGCGGCCAGGGTGCGGCCGGCGACGTGCGCATCGAGACCGCGCGCCTGCGCATCGGCGGGCGCGACGACGCCGCCGCGACGGGCGAGGCGCCGGGCCCGCGCAGCCGCATCGCCAGCCGCGCGCTGCCCGACTCCGCGGGCAGGGCCGGGCGCATCGAAGTCGTGGCCGGCGAGCAGATCGCGCTCGAGGACGGGGCGCTCGTCAGCATCGGCAACGACGCGCTCGCCGTGCGCGAAGGCGCAAGCAGCGGCTCGCTGATCCGCCTGCAGGCGCCGCGGATCGCGCTGCAGGGCGCGGAGATCACCGCCGCGGCGAGCGCTGCCGCCGACGCCGGGGCCATCGAGCTGGCGAGCAGCGGCGCCATCCGGCTCACCGACGCCGGCCTGCACACCTCGGCCATGCACGGCCGCGGCGGCCCGATCCGGCTCGAGGCCGCGGGCCCGCTCGTGCTGCGCAACAGCCTGGTGACGACCTCGGTGCTGGCGCGCGACGGCGGCGACGGCGGCACGATCCGCATCGCCAGCGCGGCGCTGGCGCTGGCCTCGGGCTTCGTGCAGGCCAACACCGCCGCTGCGCGCGCCAGCGGCGGCACCGTGACGATCGACGCCGCGGTGCTGGTGCCCGACGGCAACCACGTCTTCGTCGGCGGCGAGCGCATCGCCGACTTCCGCCCGAACGCGCCGGGCCACAACGTCATCCAGGCCGCCGCCCCGGACGGCGTCGCCGGGCGCCTGGACGTGACGCGCCCCGAACTCAACCTCTCCGGCAGCCTGGCCGCGCTGATCGCGCAGCCGGTCGACTTCGGCCTGCTGCGCCCGGACATCTGCGACGTCGGCACCGACAGCAGCTTCACCGTCCTCGGCCGCGGCGCCCTGCCCGCCCCGGCCAGCGCGCCGCTGCGCAGCCGCTGAAGGGGGTCAACGGCCACCGTGCATCTCTTCTCCCTCTCCCCCGCGTGGGAGAGGGTAGGGGTGAGGGTGCAGCGATCCGCCACGACCCTCACCCCGCCCTACCCAGGAACCTGAACAGGGAAGGGACGCAAGCCGGCAACGCCCCCGCTGCATCAGTCTCTCCTGTAGGAGCGCCGGCAGGCGCGATTGGGCGACGCGCCTGGTCATGCCAAGGCCGCTTCGCGGCTGCCGCCGCTCCTACGGGGCCGTGCGCGGGTTCCACCGGCGGGCGCACTCCGCGGGACGCGAGCCGGCTGGGGCCCCCGCTGCTTCAGCCGACGATCGTCCCGCTGACCTCGCCAAGGCCGATGCGCACTGCGCCGCTCTGCTGGCAGCAGGCGCGCAGCGTCAGCGTGTCGCCGTCCTGCAGGAAGCTGCGCTGCTCGCCGCCGGGCAGGGTGATCGGCGAGCGGCCGTTGCTGGAGAGCTCCATCAGCGAGCCGCGGCCGCCCGCGTCGGCGCCGGAGAGCGTGCCGCTGCCCAGCAGGTCGCCGGGCTGCAGGTTGCAGCCGTTGCTGGCGTGGTGCGTGAGCATCTGCGCCCAGGTCCAGTAGGCGTCGCTCATGTTCGATTGCGACAGCCGCATCGCGTTCTGGCCCGCGGCGCGCATCGCCGCGGTCTGCAGCCAGACCTCGAGCACGATGTCGATCGCGCCGGCGGCGCGGTTGAAGGCGCCGTCCAGGTAGGGCAGCGGCTGCGGGTCGCCCGCAGGCCGCGTGAAAGGCCGGCGGAAGGGGGCCAGCGCCTCCATCGTCACGATCCACGGCGAGATCGAGCTCGCGAAGTTCTTCGCCAGGAAGGGCCCGAGCGGCTGGTATTCCCAGGCCTGGATGTCGCGCGCCGACCAGTCGTTGAGCAGCACGAGGCCGAAGAGCGCATCCTCGGCTTCGGCGATCGGCACCGCTTGGCCCTGCGCGTTGGCGCGGCCGACGATCGCGCCGACCTCGAGCTCGTAGTCGAGCTTGGCCGAGGGCCCGAAGACGGGCGCGCTCGCCCCGGGCGCCATCGTCTGGCCGTGCGGGCGCTTGACGGGGCCCGAGAGGCCGATGCTCGAGGCGCGGCCGTGGTAGCCGATCGGCACCCACTTGTAGTTGGGCAGGAGCGGGTTGTCGGGGCGGAAGAGCTTGCCGATGGTGGTCGCGTGGTGGATGCCGGCGTAGAAATCGGTGTAGTCGCCGATGCGGCAGGGCAGCGCCATCGCGCAGGCCGACTGCGGCAGCAGGCAGAGCTCGAGGAACGGCGCCTGCAGGCTGTCCGCGGCCAGGGCAGCCGAGAGCGCGGCGCGCATGCGGCTCCAGGCCGGGGCGCCCAGCGCCATGAAGGCGTTGAGGTCGCCCGCGGCCAAGGGCTCCAGCAGCGGCGACACCGCATCGGGCCAGGGCGACTGCTCGCTGGCGAGCTTCAGGTCCAGCACCTGGTCGCCGATGGCCACGCCGATGCGAAAGGCCTCGTCGCTGCCGGCACGCCGAAAGCGCCCATAGGGCAGGTTCTGGATGGGGAAGTCGGTCGCGCCGTCGTTGGCGCTCTCGACCCAGGAGCGCAGCGCCGGGTCGTGCGTCGCGTTGGTCAGGTCGGTTCGTGTGCTCATCGTGCGGCCTTCGCGGTTCAGGGCTGGAAGCGGTCGGCCAGCGGCGCCCAGCAGGATGCGTAGTCTGCATCCAGCGCACCGCCGCGCAGCGCGAACTCGGTGCAGCAAAAACGCCAGCGGCTCTCGAACATGAAGGCCAGCGTGTCGTCCAGCTTGTGCGGAACGAGCGCTGCGCTCGACGCCTTCTCGAAGGCCTCGGCATCCGGGCCGTGCGGCACCATCGCGTTGTGCAGGCTCATGCCGCCGGGCTTGAAGCCCTCGGGCTTGGCGTCGTACTGCCCATGCACCAAGCCCATGAACTCGCTCATGACGTTGCGGTGGTACCAGGGCGGGCGGAAGGTGTCCTCGGCGACCATCCAGCGCGGCGGGAAGATCACGAAGTCGCAGTTGGCCACGCCCGGGGTGTCGCTCGGGCTCGTGAGCACGGTGAAGATCGACGGGTCGGGGTGGTCGACGCTGATCGAGCCGATCGTCATGAAGTTCGCGGTGTCGTACTTCATCGGCACCAGGTTGCCGTGCCAGGCGACGACGTTGAAGGGGCTGGCCGCGACGCGCGTGCGCCAGAAGGCGCCGCCGAACTTGCGCACGATCTCCATCGGCTGCGGGTCGGCGTCGAACGCGGCCGCCGGCGCCTGGAAGTCGCGCGCGTTGGCCAGGCCGTTGCTGCCGATCGGCCCGAGCTCGGGCAGGCGGAAGTGCGCGCCGTAGTTCTCGCAGACGTAGGCGCGGCTCGCCCCCTGCACCAGCACCTGGAAGACGAGGCCGCGCGGGATGAGCGCGATCTCGCCCGGCCGCAGCGCGAGCACGCCAAGCTCGGTGCGGATCGTCAGCGCCCCTTCCTGCGGCACGATCAGCATCTCGCCGTCGGCGTTGACGAAAGCGCGTTCCATGCTGCGATTGATCAGCACCAGGTGCGCGGCAATGCCGACCTGCGCGTCGGCGTCGCCGTTGACGACGATGGTGTGCACGCCGTCGACGAAGTCGAGTGCGCGGTCGGTCGGCACCGGCACCGGGTTCCAGCGCAGCGGGTCGGGCGGCGTGACGACGCCCATCGCGGCGCCGGTCTTCCAGGTCGCGTGCGGCATGGCCTCGTGCGCGATGCCCGCGACCGCCACACCAGGCTGGCGCCGGTACATCCAGGTGCGCCGGTTGGCCGCGCGCGGCGCAGTGAAGGCCGTGCCCGAGAGCAGTTCGGCGTAGAGGCCGCGGGCGACCTTCTGCGGGCTGTTGCGGCCGATCGGCAGCGTGCCGGGGACGGCCTCGCTCGCAAACTCGTTGCCAAAGCCGCTCTGGTAGCGCAGTTCGTTCACTGGGGTGCTCCTTCCATCGTCCGGTCGAGGTTGCCGCGCGCGGCGGCCAGCGCCGCCTGCAGCACCTCGAAGCGGCCGACCTGGTTGGCGAGGATCAGCACCAGGCGCGCGTTGAGGTCGTGGCTCTGTTCGGTCGTGAGATCCTGGTGGGCGCTCAGCAGCGTCTCGTAGAAGTCGTCCGGACGCTCGATGCAGGGTTCGGTCTTGAGCATGTTCAGGCCTTGGCGAGGGCGTGGTCGATCGCGGCGCGCACGGCCGCCGCGGTGGGGGCGCGCCAGCGGGCAGCGACGTGGTGGTCGGGGCGGATCAGGTAGCCGGTGCCCGGCCGCGCGTCGTAGCGCAGCGCGGCCAGGCCCTCGCTGTCCTGCAGGCCTTGCGTGCCGATCTCGAGCACCTGCACGCCCAGGTCGGCGGCCCAGGTCGGCGCCGGGCCGAACACGAGCAGCGTGAAGCCCTCGCCCAGCTCGCGCAGCAGCCAGACCTTGCGACCGTCCCGGGTCATCGGCGCGTCGGCCGCGACCGCGCCGGGCCGCGTGAGCGAGCCGAAGCCGTCGCTGTCGGCGGTGTTGAGCATCGAGCCGTCGAGTGTGGCCGGCACCGAGAGCCGCCCGCTGTTGACGATGCGGCGCGCGAACTCGTACTCGCGCGCCAGGCCCAGCACCGCGTCGCGGAAGATGCGGCTGGCCTCGCTCTTGGGCGTGATGAAGTCGGTGGCGCGCGTGCTGTTCAGGATGTTCTCGTCGGCCGCGTACTCGCGCTCGCTGGCGTAGCTGTCCAGCAGTACATCGGGCGCCTGGCCGCGCAGCACGGCGTCGAGCTTCCACGCAAGGTTCTCGGCATCCTGCACGCCCGAGTTCGCGCCGCGCGCGCCGAAGGGCGAGACGCCGTGTGCCGAGTCGCCGGCAAAGAGCACGCGCCCGTGCCGGAAGCGGTCCATGCGCAGGCAGGCGAAGGTGTAGATGCTCGCCCACTCCAGCGTGAACGGCACCTCGCGCTTGAAGCCCTGGCGCAAGAGCGCCTGCACGCGCGGCAGGATGCGCTCGGGCTTCCTCTCCTCGTCGGGGTCGGCGTCCCAGCCGAGCTGGAAGTCGATGCGCCAGACGTTGTCGGCCTGCTTGTGCAGCAGCACCGACTGCCCGCGGTGGAACGGCGGGTCGAACCAGTACCAGCGCTCGGTGGCGTCGTTCGGGAACAGCGGCCCGGGCAGCTTCAGGTCGGCGATCAGGAAGCGGTCGCGGAAGATGCGGCCCTTGCTCTCCTGGCCGAGCATGCCGCGCAGCGGCGAGCGCGAGCCATCGCAGGCCGCAACGTAGGACGCCGTGATCGTGTACGGCCCATCGGGCGTGTCGATCGCGAGCGTGACGCGCTCCCCGTCCTGCGCGAGCGCCGTGACCTTGTTCTTCCAGCGGATCTCGAGATTCGGCAGCTCGGCTGCACGTTCGGCGAGAAAGCCCTCGGCGTAGTACTGCTGCAGGTTGATGAAGGCCGGCCGCTCGTGGCCGGGCTCGGGCAGCAGGTCGAAGCTGTAGACCTCCTGGTCGCGGAAGAAGACGCGCCCGACGTTCCAGGACACGCCCTTGTCGACCATGCGCTGGCCGACGCCGATGCGGTCCCAGATCTCCAGCGTGCGCTTGGCAAAGCAGATCGCGCGCGATCCGGTCGAGAGCCTGTGGTCGTCGTCCAGCAGCAGCACGCGCTGCCCGCGCTGCGCCAGGTCGATCGCCAGCGTCAGCCCGATCGGGCCGGCGCCGACGACGACGACCGGGTGGTGCGCCGGCGAGGCCGCCGACTGGTCCGCACTCTTGCGGTATTCGAACTCGAGCTTCTGGTAGTCGATGTCCGGGGTCGCTGTCTCGCTCATTCCGACCTCAGCCTTCCAGCGTCTTCCACATCTCGAGGTCGCGCTCGGCGGTCCAGATGCGCGGGTCGGCGTACTTCGTCGCCTCGTCGTAGGCGCGCGTCACGTCGAAGGGCATGCAGTGGTCGAAGATCACCCAGTGCCCGTACTTCGGGCGCACGGCGTCGACGGTCTCGCGGTAGACGGCCTTCAGGTCCTTGCCGGCAGCGGCACCGGCCTTGACGGCGCCGAAGACGTCGGCGATGAAGGCGCGCGTGCCGGCCAGGCCCGCGGCCACCTCGGCCTCGGTCTGCAGCGCCGCGCCGCGGCCGGGGACGAGCTTGGCGGGCTTCAGCGCCGCGATGTTGTCCAGCGTCTGCGGCCAGTCCTGGAAGTAGGCGTCGCCGGCGTAGGGCGTGGCGCCGTACTCGACCAGGTCGCCGCTGAAGAGGATGCGCTCCTTCGGCAGCCAGACGACGGTGTCGCCCTTGGTGTGGCCGCGGCCGAGCTGCAGGATCTGCACCTCGAGCTGGCCCAGCCACAACGTCATCCTGCCGGTGAAGGTGAGCGTCGGCCAGGTCAGGCCCGGGGGCACGCTCTCGACGGCGCGGAAGAGCCGCGGGAAGCGGCCGATCTCGCTGGCCTTGTCCTGCTCGCCGCGCTCGCGGATCATGGCCAGCGTGTCCTCGCTGGCGATGACGTGGTCGGCGCCGTAGGCCGAGGCGCCCAGCACGCGCACCGCGTGGTAGTGGCTCAGCACCACGTAGCGGATCGGCTTGTCGGTGACCTCGCGGATGCGGCGGATCACGTCCTGCGCCATCACCGGCGTGGCCTGGGTGTCGATCACCATCACCGCGTCGTCGCCGATCACGATGCCGGTGTTGGGGTCGCCTTCGGCGGTGTAGGCGTAGGCGTGCTCGGAGAGCTTGGTGAAGCTGACCTTCTTCTCTTCGAGGTCGGCCTGGCTGGCGAAGGCTTTGGTCGGGGTGTTCACGATGCGGGCGTCCAGGTTCAGGGTTCAGGGTTCAGGGTTCAGGGCGAGAGAGGGATCGTTCGCTTTCTGGTTCGTTTTCTGGCAGAAGCTTGATTCTAGTCAGAACATTTGTTAATGTCTAACTGGTTCGCTTAAGTACAACTACGCATGTTCACAAGCTCCAGCCCCGCCGCGATCGAAGATGTGCGTCCGCAGCGCGGCATCCAGAGCATCGAGGTCGGCGGCCGGCTGCTGCTGGCGCTGGCCGCCGCGGGCCGGCCGATGGCGCTCAAGGAACTGGCGCAGGCCGCGGACATGACGCCGCCCAAGGCGCACCCCTACCTGGTGAGCTTCGGCAAGCTCGGCCTGATCGCGCAGGAGGCCGGCAGCGGCCGCTACGGCCTGGGCCCGCAGGCGATGCAGATCGGGCTCATCAGCCTGCAGCAGTACGAGCCGCTGCGCCTGGCCACGGCGCGGCTGCCCGAGCTCGCGCGCCAGCTCGGGCACCTGGTGGCGATCGCCGTCTGGGGCGACCAGGGGCCGACCATCGTGCGCACCGAGGCGCCGCCGGTGCCGCTCTACGTCGACATGCGCCACGGCAGCGTGATGAGCCTGCGCGGCACCGCCACCGGCCGCCTGTTCGCCGCCTTCCTGCCCGAGGCCCTGGTGCAGGAGGCGCTCGCCGCCGCACCCGTGGACGCGGCGACGCAGGCGGCCTTCCAGCGCGAGGTCGCGGCCACGCGGCGCAGCGGCCTGGCCCACGCCGTCGACTCGGTGCTGGCCGGCGTCAGCGCGCTCGCAGCCCCGGTGTTCGACGCCGGCGGGGCCCTGGTGCTTGCGCTGACGGTGATCGGGCCCGGTGCGACACTGGACACCGGCCCGGCGGCGGCGCCGGCCCGGCTGCTGCGCGAGGCCGCCGCGCAGCTCACCGCGCAGCTGGGCGGCCCATGGCGCCCATGAGGTCTTGAAAGCGCCGCCCTCGGTCGGCATCTGCCAAGGTCTGGGAGAACCGTCATCGTGGAGTTCAAGGACTACTACCAGGTGCTGGGCGTTGCGCGCGACGCCAGCGCCGAGCAGATCAAGAAGGCCTACCGGGGCCTGGCGCGCAAGTACCACCCGGACGTGAGCAAGGAGCCCGACGCCGCCGCGCGCATGAGCGAGGTGAACGAGGCGCACACCGTGCTCTCCGACCCCGAGAAGCGCGCCGCCTACGACGCCATCGGCCAGGGCCGGCGCCAGGGCGAGGCCTTCACGCCGCCGCCGGGCTGGGACGCCGGCTTCGAGTTCAGCGGCCGCGGCTTCGACGAGGGCGGGCAGGACTTCAGCGACTTCTTCGCCGAGCTCTTCGGCCAGGCCGCACGCGGCGCGCGCTCGCGAGGCCGCGCCCACGCCGGCCCGCGCGAGCACGGCGCGCTGCGCGGCGAGGACCACCACGCGCGCGTGCTGCTGGATCTCGAGGACGCCTGGCGCGGCGCCACGCGGCAGGTCGAGCTGCGCACGCCGCAGCTGCAGCCCGACGGCCGCGCGCGCCTGGTCGAGCGCACGCTCGAGGTGCGCATCCCCGCGGGCGTCAAGCCCGGCCAGATGATCCGCTTAGCTGGCCAGGGCGGCGCGGGCCTAGGCGGTGCGCCGGCCGGCGACCTCTTCCTCGAAGTGCAGCTGCGCCCGCATGCGCGCTGGCGCTTCGATGGCCGCACGCTGGTGGCCGAGCTGCCGGTGGCGCCCTGGGAGGCCGCGCTTGGCGCGGTGCTGCCGGTGCAGCTGCCCGATGGCAGCACGCTCAAGCTGCGCGTGCCGGCCGACGCGCAGGCCGGCCGCGTCCTGCGCGTTCCGGGCAAGGGCTGGCCGGGCGCCGAGCGCGGCGACCTCGAGCTGGTCGTGCGCGTCGTGCTGCCCAGCGCCTGGGACCCACGCGCCCGCGCCCACTACGAGCGCATGGCCGCCGAGCTGACCGACTTCGACGCCCGCCGCGTTGCCGCCGCCGAGAGCGAGCGCGCCGCTACGGAGAACACCCGATGATCCGCCACCCCCTGCCCCCGCTGCGCGTCGAGGCGATGCTCGACGACCTCTGGCTCGACATGGACGCCCTCTGCCGTGCCGCCGGCGTCGACGCCGGCTGGGTGCGCGCGCGCACCGCCGAAGGCCTGCTGCCGGCGCCGCTGCTGGGCGCGCGCGACGAGGACCGCTTCGACGCCACGCTGCTGCGCCGCGTGCGCCGCATGGCCCGGCTCGAGCGCGACTTCGACGCCGTGCCCGAGCTAGCCGCGCTGGTCGCCGACATGGAAGCCGAGATCGAGCGCCTGCGCCGGCGGCTGGAAGCACTCGCGGGCCTGGGTTGGGACCCGGAGCGCTGAATCCCAAGCAAGCATTTAAAATACAGAAATCTGTATTGATGTTCTTCGTAGGGGGTGAAATGAAGACCACGCTCGATCTGAACGACGCCTTGCTGATGCAGGCCAAGACCCTTGCCGCGCAGCAGCGGACGACGCTGACGCGCCTGATCGAAGAGGGCCTGGAACTGCGCATGCGCAGCCAGCGCGTGCGACCCGAGGCCGTGTCCATATCTGTATTTCACGGCAAGGGGGGCCTGGCCCACGGCCTCGACGGCACGAGCAACAAGGCCTTGTACGAGGCCGCCGAACAAGGCGAGTGAGCGGTGACCCCGGACGTCAATGTCCTGCTCGCGGCGTCGCGCAGCGACCATCCGCACCACCAGCGCGCATACGCCTGGCTGCAGGAAGCGCTGGCGAACGCTGCACGAGGCTCCGGCTTGAAGCTGCAGCCGATGGTGATCGCGAGCTTCCTGCGCCTGGCAACGCACCCGAGGATCTTCGTGCAGCCGACCTCGATGCCGGATGCACTGCGCTTCATCGACGCGCTGCTGGCGGCGGACGGAGTGGAGCGCCCGAACCTTGGGCAGGAGTGGCCGGCGCTGCGCGCGCTGTGCCTCGACAAAACCCTGGCCGCCAACGACCTGCCCGATGCCTGGCTGGCCGCCGCAGCGATCCATCAGGGCGAACACGTCGCAAGCTTCGACGCCGACTTCAGGCGGCTGCTGCCGAGGTCTCAGTTCACGCGGCTTACGCCTTGACGATCGTCGCAAGCGCCCTCGCGGACCGCCGCACCCGTCGCCTCGCGCCCCGCCTTGCACCGACGAGCAGGCCGATACCCGGTCCGGTATTCGGGCCTCAGCCCAGGGATCACGAACGATGAAACCCGACCCGCGCACCGCCACCTGGAACGTCGGCTACTGGATGCTGGCGATCTTCGCGCTGATCTGGATCCAGTCGGCCTGGCAGGCGGCGCGCACGGTCGAGCCGGTGCCCTACAGCGAGTTCGAGAAGGCGCTTGCCGAAGGGCGGGTGGCCGAGATCATCGTCGGCGAGACGACGATCACCGGCAAGCTGAAGGCGCCCGACGCGGGCGGCAAGACGGTGATCGTGGCCAACCGCGTCGATCCCGCGCTGGCCGAGCGGCTGTCCAAGTACAACGTGCCCTACACCCGGGTCGTCGAAAGCACCTTCCTGCGCGACCTGCTGTCCTGGGTCGCGCCCGCGGCGATCTTCTTCGGGCTCTGGTTCTTCTTCATCCGGCGCATGGTCGACAAGCAGGGCGGCGCGCTGGGCGGCTTCATGAGCATCGGCAAGAGCCGCGCCAAGGTCTACGTCGAGAAGAACACCGGCGTCGACTTCACGGACGTGGCCGGCGTCGACGAGGCCAAGGCCGAGCTGCAGGAGATGGTCTCCTTCCTGAAGGACCCGCAGGCCTACGGGCGACTGGGCGCGCGCATGCCGCGCGGCGTGCTGCTCGTCGGCCCGCCGGGCACCGGCAAGACGCTGCTGGCCAAGGCAGTGGCCGGCGAGGCCGGCGTGCCCTTCTTCAGCATCAGCGGCAGCGAGTTCGTCGAGATGTTCGTCGGCGTCGGCGCGGCGCGCGTGCGCGACCTCTTCGAGCAGGCGCGCGCCAAGGCGCCGGCCATCATCTTCATCGACGAGATCGATGCGCTCGGCCGCGCGCGCGGTGCGATGGGCCCGGTCGGCGGCCACGACGAACGCGAACAGACGCTGCAGCAGCTCCTCGTCGAGCTCGACGGCTTCGACAGCTCGACCGGCCTCGTGCTGCTGGCGGCGACCAACCGTCCCGAGATCCTCGACCCGGCGCTGCTGCGCGCGGGCCGCTTCGACCGCCAGGTGCTGGTCGACCGCCCCGACCGCGCCGGCCGCGTGCAGATCCTGCAGGTGCACGTGAAGAAGATCCGCCTGGCCGCGGGCACCGATCTCGAACAGGTGGCGCAGCTCACCACCGGCTTCTCGGGCGCGGATCTCGCCAACCTCTGCAACGAGGCGGCGCTGGCCGCCACGCGCCGCAGCGCGCAGGAGGTGACGCTTGCCGACTTCACCGTCGCGGTCGAGCGCATCGTCGCCGGGCTCGAGCGCAGGAACCGCGTGCTCAACCCGCGCGAGCGCGAGGTCGTCGCCTTCCACGAGATGGGGCACGCGCTCGTCGGCCTGGCCCTGCCGGGCAGCGACGCGGTGCACAAGGTCTCCATCATCCCGCGCGGCATCGGCGCGCTCGGCTACACCATCCAGCGCCCGACCGAGGACCGCTTCCTCATGACGCGCGAGGAGCTCGAGCACAAGATCATGGTGCTGCTGGGCGGCCGCGCGGCCGAGAAGCTGGTCTTCGGCCATCTCTCGACCGGTGCGGCCGACGACCTCGCCAAGGTCACCGACATCGCGCGCGACATGGTCACGCGCTACGGCATGGACGAGGCCATCGGCTACGTCTCCTGGGAGCCGCAGCGCCACGCCATGCTCGACGTACCGGGCCTGGAGAGCGGCGGCTGCCCGCGCAGCCCGCAGACGCAGGCGCACATCGACAACAGCGTGCGCGGCATCGTCATGGACTGCTTCGAGCGCACGACCGCGCTGCTCGCGCGCAACCGCGCCGTCCTCGACCGCGCCGCGCGCGAGCTGCTGGCCCACGAGACGCTGGACGAAGCGGCACTGCGCGCGCTGACGGCGGACTTGCGCAAGCCCTCGGTCGAGGAGGCTGTCGCATCGCCCACGAACCCCCACGGCGACGCGCCGAATCCAGCCACGGCTTGAGGCGCAACGCCCCCCGCTATGCGCGGGATGGCGCTCGGGGCCGCGTTCGTGGCAGCCTCGCGGTGGCCGTCGAGGCCGGCAGGATTTGGCAACAGGGCACAAGGCACGCAATGAATGAATCGGCAAAGCGGCTTCTGATGGGGGCGGCCCTGTTGGCCGTGCTGGCGGGCTGCAATGGCCGCTCCGCCGCGGAGAGGGAGGCCGAAGCGCTTTCCGAGGCTCGCGCGGCACTCGAGCGCAAGGATGCGCCCGCGGCCATCGTGACGCTGAAGAGCCTGCTGGAGCGCGACCCCGACGCCGCCGCCGCGCGCTTCGAGCTCGGCAGAGTGCTCCGGGCCCAGGGCGACGCTGCGACCGCCGAAATCGAGTTCGGCAAGGCGGAAGACCTCGGGCTGGACGCGAACCGGGTCGTTCCCGAACGTGCGCGCGCCTTGCTTGCCGCCGGCCAGGCGGAGCAGGTGATCGCGCGCTACCGCACACGCCAACTCGCCGACGCCTTGGCCGATGCCGACCTGCGGGTGACGGTCGCCGTTGCCGCGGCCGCGCGTGGCCAGCAGGCGCTGGCGCAGGCTCAACTCGAGCAGGCCGCCAAGGTCGGCCCCGAAATGCCTCGCGCCACCCTGCTGCGGGCACGCATGGAACTCGCGGCCGGCCGCCCGGACGCGGCCCTGGCGCGGCTGCAGGCCGCGAAGTCAGCCGCCGGCACCGAGGCCGCGGACCTGCTCCTGCTCGAAGGCGAGATCCTCGCGGCGCGGCCCGGGAGCCGCCAAGACGCGCTGGCGACCCTGCGCCGCGCGGTGCAGGCCGATCCTGCGCACCTGGGCGCGCAGCGGGCACTCGTCATGCTGCTGCTCGCGCACGGCGACAGCGACGGCGCCAACGCCCAGGTGGACGCGCTCGAACGCGCTGCGCCGCGCAGCGGGTCGGCCAAGGTGCTGCGCGCGATGATCGAATTCGAACGCAGGGACTACGCCGCCGCGCGCGAAAAGCTGCAGCCGCTGCTGGCGGCCGCGCCCGCCAATCCCGTCCTCCTCGAACTGGCCGGAGCCGCCGAGTTCCGCCTGGGCGCACTCGACAAGGCCGAGACGCTGCTGAAGTCGGCGCTCGAGCGAAACCCCCGCGCCGCGCTGGCGCGGCAGACGCTGGCGGAGCTCTACCTGCGACGGGGACAGGCCGATCGGGTGCTGGAGACGCTTGCACCGCTTCTGACGGGTCAGGACGTCCCGGGGGCGGCGCTGATGATCGCGGGCGAGGCGCAGCTGCTGCTCGGCGACGCCGCCCAGGCGAAGAAGCTCTTCGAGGGCGCCGCCTCCGTCGGGAGCGCGGCGGCGGGACGTGCCGACGACGGCAAGGCCAGGCCCGGTGGCGACAGGGCGCAGCCGACGATGGAGGATGAAGCGGTGCGCGTGCGCGTGGCGCTGGCGCGCCTGGCCCAAGGCGAGGAAGGGCCCGCCCTCGCCGAACTGCAGGCGATCGCCCAGAAGAGCACGTCCACGCTGGCCGATTCGACGCTCATCGCCCACTACATGCGCAAGCGCGACTGGGCGCACGCGCTGACGGCGATCGACGCCCTGCAGCGCAAGCAGGCCGATCAGCCGGCGGCGCCCCTGCTGCGCGCGCGCGTGCTCGCCGCGCGTGGGGACTTTGCCGCGGCGCGCGCAGGCTACGAGGCCGCGCTGAAGATGAACCCGGAGTTGCTTCCCGCCGTGCAGGGGCTGGCCGGACTGGATCTCGCCGAAGGCAAGCCGGCCCAGGCGCGCGAACGGCTGCAGGCCCGCGTGGCGCAGCGGCCGGCCGATGCGGCGGCCCAGTTGTCGCTGGTCGAGATCCTCGAGCGCAGCGGCACGCCGCCGGACGACGTGATCGCGCAGTTGCGCAAGGCCATCGCGGCCAATGGCAGCAGCGTCGCACTGCGCCTGCGCCTGGTCAACAGCCTGCTGCAGGACGGGCAGGCCGCCGCCGCCAAGACGGCCGCCGCCGAAGCCGTGGCGGCCGTTCCCGGCAACGCCGAGCTGCTGCATGCCCAGGGTCGCGCGGCGCTGGCCGCCGGCGAACACGAGCAGGCGCTGACGATCTTCAATGAGCTCGCGCAGCGCCTGCCGAAGTCGGCCCAGCTGCAACTCGATCTTGCGAGCGCGCGCATCGGCCAGCGCGACTTGGCCGGCGCCGAGCGCCACCTACGCCAGGCCTTGGCGCTGGCGCCCGAGATGGCGCTTGCCCAGGAGTCCCTGCTGGCCACGCTGCTGCAGGACGGGCGGGCCGACGAGGCCCTGGCCTTCGCCCGCGAAGTGCAGAAGCGCCAACCCGCAAGCGGGAACGGCCTGATCTTCGAGGGCGACGTCGCATCCAGCCAGGGGCGCTGGGACAGCGCCCTGTCCGCCTATCGTCGGGCGCTGTCGCTCAATGCCTCGGCGCCCGTCGCCATCCGAGTGCACCGTGCCCTGCTGGCCGCTGGCCGCGGCGAGGACGCCGAGCGTCACGCCAGGGGATGGGCCGCGGCGCATCCGGATCAACTCGATTTCGCTGCCTACCTGGCCGATCAGCGCCTGGCCCGCGGCGACCTGCCCGGCGCCGAGGCCGCGTATCGAGCGTTGGTCGAGCGGGCGCCGACGCATCCCGGGCCGCTCAACAACCTCGCCTGGCTGCTCGCCCGCCAGGGCAAGCCCGGCGCGTTGGCGATGGCCGAGCGGGCCCGGGCGGCCGCACCCTACAGCCCCGCGGTGCAGGACACGCTGGCGCTGGCGCTGGAATCCGAAGGCCAGCTCGGCCGCGCGGCGCAGGTGCAGGCGCAACTCGTCGACCGCCATCCCGGCAATCCGGACTATCGGCTGCGTCTGGCGCAGTTGCTGATCAAGACTGGCGACAAGGTGAAGGCGCGCAGCGAACTCGACGCGCTGTCGCGGCTCGGGGCGAGCTACCCCCGGCAAGCCGAGGTGGCGGCGCTTCAGGCACGGCTCTGAGCCATCCAGAGCCCTGCTTGGTGTCGAACAATTTGACACTCACCCGTCAGTTCCGCTGGCTCGAAGCCAGACCGCCTTGATACAGCATGACATTTTGTGTCTGGCACGCTGTTTGCTTGATAACCGTGCAGCTCGGTGGGCTGGATCAGGAGCAGGAGAGACACATGAAGCATTCGATCAAGGCTGCGGCGATCGGCGCACTGGCCGCGTTCGCCTTCAGCGCACAAGCCGCGATGGTCACGCAATGGAGCTACAGCGTGGCCACGCAGTGGGTGACCAGCGGCGTCGGCGCGCCGACCTTCAGTCCCGGCGGCGGCTCCCAGACGGTGACACCCTCGATGCTTTCGTGGGGAAGTTCCATTGGCGACGCCGACCCAGCGTCGAACAGCGGCCGCAGTGGCCTGAAGATCCTGAACTCGCCGCAGAACAACACCACGGGCGGCTTGCTTACCAACGACGTGCTCAATCCGGATCTGGTCGCGACCTTCCAGCACGTCAACAACTCGATCAGCGGCGATTACGCGACGCTGCTGAAGGCTTCGGTCCTCACGACGATCACGCTCACGCCTCACGCGCCGTCCGGGAGCGCGCTGGCGCCGATGCCGCTGACCTTCAACATCAACTTCACCGAAACCCCGAACACGAGCGGAAGCTGCATCCCGGAGGCAACTTCGGTCTGCGACGACATCTTCGTCCTGACCGGCGGCAACCTGAACCAGACCTTCGCGTATGACGGCTACACGTACTTTGTCAGCTTCCTCGACATGCAGAGCGGCCCGCTGACTCCGCTGAGCCCGCAGGCCTGCACCACCGCCGGCGCGCCGGTCAACTGCCTGGGCTTCTGGACCGCGGAAGGCGCTTCGGAAACCGTCGACTTCGGCATCGTCATCTCGTCGACGCCGATGTCGGTTCCCGAGCCTGGTGTTCTCGCGCTGGTTGGGCTGAGCCTGCTGGGAGCCGCGGGCGCCTCGCGCCGTCGCCGCAGGAACTGAGCAGCAGCCGCGGGCTCCCGCGGGTAAGAGAAAAGCGGACCCTCGGGTCCGCTTTTCCATTCGGACCCGGGCGTGCCGCCCGGGCCGCCCTGCCCTTGCCTCAAGCCCAGATCACCGCCCCCCGCGCGCCGAACCAGCGCTCGACCTGGCCGCCCACGGCCTTCTCGATGCGGGCGCGGCGGATCTTCATGGTCGGGGTCAGCATGCCGTTCTCGATCGACCAGGCCTCGTGCGCGACGACGACCATGCGCAGTTGCTCGTAGTCGGCCACTTCGGCGTTGACCGTCTTCAGCAAGGCCCCGAGGGAGCTCTCGACCTCGGCGCGCAAGGCCGGATCGTTCTGCCGCGGGCGCAGGTTCTCGGCGAGCACGACGATCGCGTAGGCCGAGGGCTGGCCCACGCCCGAGACCATGGACATCTCGATCATCGGGTGCGCGTTGAGCAGGTTCTCGATCGGGGCCGGCGCCACGTACTTGCCCTTGGCGGTCTTGAACAACTCCTTGGCGCGGCCGGTGATCTTGAGCATGCCGTTGGGCTTGCGCTCGCCGAGGTCCCCGGTGCGGAAGAAGCCGTCTTCCGTGAACGACTCCTTGGTCAGCTCGGGCTGCTTGAAGTAGCCGCTGCAGGTGGCCGGGGACTTGATCAGCACCTCGCCATCTTCCGAGAGCCGCACCTGCACGCCCACCATCGGCGGCCCGACGTAGCCCGGCTCGCTGAACTCGCCCCAGGAGGCGTGCGAGTAGGAGTTGTCCTCGGTCATGCCGTAGCCCTCGTAGAGCCGCAGGCCGATGCGCCGGTACCAGCGGATGAGCTCGGGTGTGAGCGGCGCCGAGCCGCTGGCCGCGTAGATGACGTGGTCCAGGCCCAGCCCCTTGCGCACCTTCTTGCCGACGATGCCGCCGATGATGGGCAGCGAAAGCAGCCGGTCCAGCTTCTTCGCCGGCATCTTGGCGAGCACGCCCTGCTGGAACTTGGTGTAGAGCCGCGGCACGCTGATGAAGAGCGTGGGCCGCGCACGCTGCAGGTCCTGCACGAAGGTCTCGAGCGCCTCGGCGAAGAAGACGTGCAGGTCGCCGGAGACCATCGACGACATCTCGACGCAGCTGCGCTCGAAGGTGTGCGCCAGCGGCAGGTAGGACAGCACGCGGCCCTCGGTGCCCGCGCCGATCTGCTTGCGCGTGAAGGTGGCAAAGCCCGTGGCCGCGGCGGTGACCGCGTCGAAGCTCTGCATCACGCCCTTGGGCGTGCCGGTGCTGCCCGAGGTGTAGATCAGCATCGCCAGCTCGTCGCCGCTGCGCGCGGGCTTGCCCGAGAGCGGCTGCGTGCGCGCGGCGATCGCGTCCCAGGTCTCGTACTCCTTCAGCGCGCTCTCGGGCGCCAGCGGGTAGGCGATGCAGGGCATGCCCTGCGGCACGCCGGGCTTCTGGTGCTCCCAGGTGTCGAGCTTGCCGACGAAGAGCAGGCTCGCCTCGCTGTGCTCGAGCACGTAGCGGATGGTCTCTGCGGTCTCGGCCGGGAAGATCGCCACCGTGGTGTAGCCGGCCATCCAGATGGCCAGGTCGGTCATGAAGAAGTGGGCGCAGTTCTTCGAGAGGATGGCCACGCGCGAGCCGCGCGGCAGGCCGCGGCTCTGCAGGTGCGCGGCCATGCGGCGCGCCTGGTCCATCACCTGCGCCCAGGTGTAGTCGATGACCTGCCCGCCGCCGATGGGCTGCGTCAGGTAGACCTGATGGGCACGCTGGATTTCGTGCTCGTAGACGAGGTCGAGGATCAGCTTGCGGTTCGGGTCCTTGTCGGTCATGGTCGGTCCTCTGCTCCTTGGGATCTGAACGGATCGGATCGGGTCGGGTCGGGCCGGCGCGGGAGTGCAGGCGCCGGTGGCCCGCACAGTATCGTCGCGCGGCGGGGTTTGTGAGCGGATGAACCCTCTGCTGGAGACAGCTCCCTAGAATGACCGGCTTCCTCGACGAACCCGGTGGAGCCCTGCCATGCGCGAGCAACTGAACTTCTACATCGACGGCCAGTGGGTCGCCCCGGCATCGCCGCGCACACTGGACGTGCTCGACCCCGCCACCGAGGCGGTGATGGGCCGCATCTCCCTGGGCAGCGCGGCCGACGTCGACCGCGCCGCGCGCGCCGCACGCCGCGCCTTCGCCACCTTCTCGCGCACGAGCGTGGCCGAGCGCGTGGCGCTGCTGGAGGCGGTCATCGCCGAGTACAAGCGCCGCCACGCGGACCTTGGCGCCGCGATCAGCGAGGAGATGGGCGCGCCCGCCATGCTCGCGCAGAAGGCGCAGGCGCCGGTGGGCCTGGGGCACCTGCAGGCCGCGCTCACGGTGCTGCGCGGCTACGCCTTCGAGGAACTGCGCGGCACGACCATGCTGCAGAAGACGCCGATCGGCGTCTGCGGCCTGATCACGCCCTGGAACTGGCCGATGAACCAGATCGCCTGCAAGGTCGCGCCGGCGCTGGCCACCGGCTGCACGATGATCCTCAAGCCCAGCGAGATCGCCCCCTTCTCGGCCATCGTCTTCGCCGAGATCCTGCACGCCGCGGGCGTGCCGGCGGGCGTCTTCAACCTCGTCAACGGCGACGGCCCGGGCGTGGGTGCGGCGATCTCGGCGCACCCCGAGGTCGACATGGTGTCCTTCACCGGCAGCACGCGCGCAGGCATCGAGGTCGCGCGCGCGGCAGCGCCGAGCGTCAAGCGCGTGCACCAGGAGCTGGGCGGCAAGAGCCCGAACATCATCCTGCCCGACGCCGACCTGCAGCGCGCCGTCACCGGCGGCGTGCGCGCGGTGATGACCAACAGCGGCCAGAGCTGCAACGCGCCGACGCGCCTGCTGGTTCCGAGCGCCCGCATGGACGAGGCGCTGGCCATCGCCAAGACCGCGGCCGAGGCGACGAGCGTGGGCGCGCCCGACAGCGGTGCCGTCATCGGCCCGGTCGTCTCGGGCGCGCAGTGGGACAAGATCCAGACGCTGATCAACCGCGGCATCGCCGAAGGCGCGGCGCTGGTGGCCGGCGGCCCGGGGCGCCCCGAGGGCCTGGACAAGGGCTGGTACGTCAAGCCCACCGTCTTCGGCCGCGTGAAGAACGACATGACGATCGCGCGCGAGGAGATCTTCGGCCCGGTGCTCGTGCTCATCGGCTATGACAGCGTCGACGAGGCGATCGCCATCGCCAACGACACGCCCTACGGCCTCTCGGCCTACGTCTCGGGCAGCGACATCGACGAGGTGCGCCGCGTCGCCTCGCAGCTGCGCGCCGGCCAGGTCACGCTCAACGGCGTTCCGCCGGACCTGATGGCGCCCTTCGGCGGCTTCAAGCAGAGCGGCAACGGCCGCGAATGGGGCGAGCTCGCCTTCGGCGAGTTCCTGGAAGTGCGCGCCGTGCTCGGCTGGGCGCCGCGGCAATCCTGAAGTTCGTTCCGCAGTCATGAGGCGCTCATGAACGCATCCGCCACCGCCTTCCTCGCCGCCCGTGACTACTTGATCCAGCACCGCGAGGACCAGCCCGCGGCGTCGGCGGGTTTTCGCTGGCCGCAGCTTGGCGCGTTCAACTGGGCGCTGGATCACTTCGACGCGATGGCGCGCGGCAACGACGCGCCGGGCCTGTGGATCGTCGACGAGGACGGCAGCGAGCGTCGCTACAGCTTCGAGCAGCTGCGCCGCCAGTCCAACGCGGTGGCCAACCACTTCCGCGCGCTGGGGGTCAGGCGCGGCGACGCGGTGCCGCTGATGATGGGCAACGAGCCGGCGCTGTGGCTCACGCTCTTGGCCTGCATGAAGCTCGGCGCCGTCGTCGTGCCGGCGACCACGCTGCTCAGCAAGGGCGACCTGCAGGACCGCTTCGAGCGCGGCGGCGTGCGCCACGTCGTCGTCGACGGCAGCCTGTGCGAGCGCTTTGCCGAGCTGCCCGGCGACTACACGCACATCGCCACCGGGGTCGACGCGGCGAGCACGCCGGCCGGCTGGCAGGCCTTCGACGCCGCGCTCGCGGCCTCCGAGGAGTTCACGCCCGACGGGCCGACGCAGGCCAGCGACCCGCTGCTGCTCTACTTCACCTCGGGCACGACGGCGCGGCCCAAGCTCGTCATGCACACGCACGAGAGCTACCCGGTCGGGCATCTGTCGACGATGTACTGGATCGGCCTCGAGCCCGGCGACGTGCACCTCAACATCTCCTCGCCCGGCTGGGCCAAGCACGCCTGGAGCTGCTTCTTCGCGCCGTGGAATGCGCAGGCTTGCGTCTTCATCTTCAACCAGGCCCGCTTCGACGCCGCGGCGCTGCTGCAGGTGCTGGCCACGCGCCCGGTGAGCTCGCTGTGCGCGCCGCCCACCGTCTGGCGCATGCTGATCCAGCAGGACCTGGCCGCCGTGCGCGGGCAGCTCGAGCTGCGCGAGCTGATCGGCGCCGGCGAGCCGCTGAACCCCGAGGTCATCGAGCAGGTGCGCCGCGCCTGGGGCATGACGATCCGCGACGGCTACGGCCAGACCGAGACGACGGCGCAGATCGGCAACGGCCCCGGCCAGCCGCTGGTCGCCGGCTCCATGGGCAAGCCGCTGCCGGGCTACCGCATCGCGCTGCTGGACGACGAGGGCCACGAAGTCGACGAAGGCGAGATCGCCATCGCCCTCGACCCGCGCCCGACCGGACTCATGCCAGCCTACTGGGGCGATGCGGCCAAGACCGCCGAGGTGATGCGCGCGGGTTGGTACCGCACCGGCGACGTCGCCATGCGCGACAAGGACGGCTACATCACCTACGTCGGCCGCGCCGACGACGTCTTCAAGGCCAGCGACTACCGCATCAGCCCCTTCGAGCTGGAGAGCGTGCTCATCGAGCACCCGGCGGTGGCCGAGGCGGCGATCGTCCCCAGCCCCGACCCCGTGCGCCTGGCGGTGCCCAAGGCCTTCGTCGTCCTGCGCGCCGGCCACGAGCCGACCGAAGCCACCGCGCAGAGCATCTTCACCTTCCTGCGCGGTCGCCTGGCCCCCTACCAGCGCGTGCGCCGCCTGGAATTCGCCGAACTGCCCAAGACCATCTCAGGCAAGATCCGCCGCGTCGAGCTGCGCCAGCAGGAGGCCCAGGCGCGCGCCGAAGGGCGCCAGGGCACGTACGAGTTCGTCGACGAGAGCTCGTCGCGCGGCGGGTAGCCACAGGGCGCCCGCCCCGCCTGTTGCTCGACGTAGGCGTCGAGCAGCCGCCGGATCATGCGCTGGTACTGCGTCTGGTGCTTGTGCTGACGCGCCGTCAGACCTCGTGCAGCCGCAGCGACCGCACGAGCGCCAGCAGCTCGGCCCGGCGGGCGCCGATGGCCAACGGCTCCACTTGCAGCACCTCGAACGGGGGATCGGGCAGGCGCTGGCGAAAGAGCATCAGGCAGCGCGCCGCGTCGTCGCGGCGGGAGCCATAGCCCAGCGCCTGCGCCTCGGGACATTGCAGGTAGGCGGCCTGTGCCCAGCGGCGCGTATGCCGGTAGCAGGCCGGCGGGCTGTCGACCAGTTGTGCGCGCGTGAGCCCGAGCCGGGGCAGAAAAGGCGTGTGCAAGTTGACGAAGCGCAGCCGGGGCGGCAGGCGCAGTCGAACCAGGTGGTAGCAAGCCAGCGTGGCCAGCTCGAACATGCCCGGCGGCGACAGCGACACGTCGTGCAGCACCGACTCCATGTAGGCCGCCTGCGCGGTGCTGGCGGCGTAATAGGTGTGCACCGGTGCGCCGCTTTCCGCAAGGATGGGCGCAAAACGCGTATCGCCCCAACCTTGGGCGAACGTGTCGGCCTGCGTGTCGGGATGGGACCGGGTGCTGTAGACGTGGAACCACTCGGCGATGTCGCGATGCGTCAACTCGCCGAGCTCGAAGTCAGGCCGCTCGGGCGGCGCCGGCACCTTGCACGCGTCGGCGCTGCTCACGCCACGTAGCTGCTTGCCCGTGCGCGCGCAGCGTGCAGCAGATCCGCACGCCGATCCAGGGCGTACCGGGGCGCCAGGGGCGCGCCCTGGGCGTCCAGGATCCAGGCGTTCGGGTAATGGAACCAGGCCGCCAGCACCCAGGGGTCGGCCACCGGGCCGAAGGCCTGCAAGACCTCGCGGATGACCGGCAGCGGCTCGTACATCGCGTCGAACTGGTAGCTTGGAAAATACTCGCGCCCGCCATGGCTGACGCCGAAGATGCGCCCGCGACGCTTCCAGTCGCTGGCCGGCTGCGACTTGTTCTTCGGCGGGGTGGCCTGCAGGGCGTGCAGCTGTTCCGCGCTGAGCCAGTCACCTTGCGAAAAGAGCTGGTGCAGCGTCTGCATGCGGTGCACGCGGTCCTCGAGCAAGTCGCTGGTGGGTTCGAGCAGGCCGGTGGCGATCTCGGCCAGCCGATCGGCGCGAGCGACGACGTCGCCGTCCTGCGCCTGAACCAGGATGGCCAGCGCCTTTTCCACCGCCTTGACCACCGACGGCAGTGCGGCAGGGTCCAGACCGCTTGGCATGGTCACGGGCACGCTCAAGCCAGGCTCGCGGGCGGAGCGTGTTTTCGCACCGTGCGCGGCGTCGAAGAAGGCCTGGGCTGACATCTCACCTCACTCGCGAAAACCGATCGCAGCGAACACTTCGTTTGTTCGCCGATTTTGCCATACTCTTTTCATTCATCGGCAATTTCGTCATGCGTGACGTCGTGCCAACGCTCGCGCGAATCCTCGCGCTGATACGGAGCGGGCGCTTGCCCCCGACCGCCGCTCAAAACACCGGATGGATGCTCAGCGCGAGCATCGCCGAGAGTTGCGACAGCGGCCGGCCCGAGGCGTCGTGCAGGGCGTTGAACGCGGCCTGTGCGGCCTGCAAGTTGCGCTGCGTGTGCGGGTTGCCATGGACGACGCCGGCCCGTTCGAGGCGTTCGACGACGTGGCTGGTGAGCAGGAAGGTGTCCTTGCCGATCAGGCGCAGGAAACCGGCCGATGAGCGTCCACCCAGGCGGGCGCCCTGCCTGGCGAGCACGTCCCACAGGCCGATGATGTTGCTGGCCGGCCAGTCGGCGATGAAGGCCGCGAAGCTGCCGTGCTCGCGTGCCACGGCGAGCACGAAGGCCGCGTTCTTCGGGATGGTCTCGAGCTTGGCGCGGTGGCGGATGAGGCGCGCATCCTTCATCAGCGCGTCGATCCGCGCCGGCGAGAGCGCGGCCATCGCCTTCGGCTCGAAGCCCCGCAGGGCTTCCTCGAACGCCGGCCACTTGGCGTCGACCATGCTGTGCTGCATGCCGGCCTGGAAGACGCGCTGCGTCATCGCCGAGAGGTAGCGATCGTCGCCCTTGGCGCGCAGCTCGGCCGCGGACAGCGGATGGGGCAGGAAGGCCTCCATCGCCGCGTCCGATTCGAAGCGCTTGCGCACGGTGTCGTGCAGCCAGGGGTAGCTCAGCGTCATGGCGTAGGGCGATCCTCTTCGGCGGCGCGCCGCGCGCCTTCCAGCGCGGCCAGGGTGTCGGTGATGAGCAGGGTGGGGATGGCCGCGAGGTAGTCGGCGAAGCGGCCCTTGGCCTCGAAGTGCGCGCGAAAGCCGGCGGCGGCGACGCGATCGGCAAAGCGCGGCACGACGCCGCCGCCGATGAAGACGCCGCCGCGCGCGCCCAGGGTCAGCGCGAGGTCGCCGGCAAAGCCGCCGAGGAAGGCGATGAAGAGATCCAGCGTGCGGCCGGCCAGCGGGTCATCCTGCTGCGCTGCGGCGACGAGTTCGGCCGGCGTCATCGGCGGCGGCGCGGATTGCCCGAGCACCGCCGCCAGGGCGGTCCGCAGGCGCGGCAGTCCGCTGCCGCAGAGTACGCGCTCGGCCGAGACATGGTCGACTTCGCGCCTCAGGTAAGCGATCACTTCGGCCTGCAAGGCGTCGCGGGCGGCCAGGGTCACGTGCCCGCCCTCCGCGGGCAAGGCCTGCCAGCCGCTTGGGGTTCGCACGACCGCAGCGACGCCCAGCCCCGTTCCCGGGCCGAGCACGGCCAGCACGGTGCCGCGCGCGGCCTCGTCCAGCGGCGCGGGCGGCGGCCCGCCGAGCGGGCGCGTCTGCGCCGGCCGCAGGCCCGGCAGCGCCAGCGCCAGCGCCTCGAAGTCGTTGAGGACGCGCAGCTCGCCCAGCGTAAGCGCGCGCTGCAGTGCGGCAATGGAGAACGTCCAGGTGCTGTTGGTGAAGCGGACTTCGTCGCCGGCAAGCGGCGTGGCCACGGCCAAGGCTGCGCGCACAGGCCGCAGCGCGCGCTCACTTTTACCACCTGCCTCGCACAGGCTCTCCAGGTAGGCCCGCACCGCCGCCTCCGGCCCTGCGTGCTCGGCCACCGGCAGCGTCCGCACCTGGGCGATCGGCGCCGAGGCCTCGGCGACCCAGGCCAGGCGCGCGTGCGTACCGCCGATGTCGGCCAGCAGCAGCGGGTAGCCCGCCTGCGCGCGCGGCGCCGATCCGCAGCGCCGCCTTCGCATCGCCGTCATGGCGCGCGGTCGCGCGGCGCGCCTATCGTCCACGCGGGCAGGCTGTAGCCGGTGAGCAGCACCGCCACGCGCAGGGCCGCCGCGGTCGCAGCGCCCAGCAGCAGCCCGAGATCGTCGGACCAGCCCAGCGTCCAGGCGCCCACCAGCACCCAGCCGCCGACGAAGGCGCACAGCGCGTAGGGGCGGTGGTCGCTGAAGGCGCTCGGGATCTCGTTGCAGACAATGTCGCGCAGCACGCCGCCGCAGACCGCCGTGACCACGCCCATCAGCACCGCGACGATCGCCGGCACCTGAAGCTGCAGCGCCAGTTGCGTGCCGCTGGCCGCGAACAGGCCCATGCCCAGGGCGTCGGGCCACTGCATCGCCCGCGCGGTGATCGGCAAGTCCTTGGCGCGCAGGAAGAGCATCGCGGCGATGCACAGCGCCAGCAGCGCCCACAGCCAGTTCGCGTGCTGCACCCAGAAGAAGGGGCGGCGGTCGAGCAGCACGTCGCGCAGCGTGCCGCCGCCGAAGGCGGTGAGCCCGGCGACGACGACGACGCCGACGGCATCGAGCCGCTTGCGCGCGGCTTCGATCAGCCCCGAGAGCGCAAAGGCGATGATCCCGGCGCCCTCGATCGCCAGTTGCGCCAGCGAGAGCCCGAGGTGCGTCACCGGCGACACGGCAGGCCCTGCCTCAGGCCGGGGCGCGGAACCCAGCCGCCGCGTGCGAGCCGTCGCAGAAGGGCTTGTTGGCCGAGTGGCCGCAGCGGCATAGCGTCGCGCCCAGGCTGCAGGTGATGGGCTTGCCGCTGTCGCTGACGATGCGCAGCGGCCCCCAGAGCACGAGCGGCCCGTCGGCGATCGGCTGCACGCGCGTGCGCCCGGGCGTCACCTCGACCTGCGGCTCGTCGATCGGCGGCACCTCGCCCGCCGCCCGGAAACCGCTGCGCTCGTGGCTGTCGTCGCAGAAGGGCTTGGTGCCCGACTGGCCGCAGCGGCACAGCCGTGCACTCGTTGCCGGGGTGCCGGCGATCATCAGCGCGCCGCTGAGTTCGAGCGGACCGTCGCTGCAGACGCGCACCGTGCAGGGCGCTGCGGGGGGCAGCGGCGCGGGCGGCACCACCGAGGCCGAAACCGCCGGCAGCACGAGCCGCCGGCCGTCCCAGGGCGGGCACCAGTAGTAGGCGCCGGTTTCGGCCTGGCTGTGCGCGAGCAGCGCATCCTGCAGGCCGTCCTCCAGGCCCATCATGCGCTCGAGCTGGCGCTGGATCGGGTCGAGCGAGGCCGCGTAGGCGATGAACTGCAGGCCGTGGCGGCGCGCGTCGCCCCAGGGCATGGAGCGGCGCAGCAGGAAGGCCGGCGGATCGAAGTCCTCCTGCGCGGTGCGCTTGACGTGCGCGCTCTCGGGCGCCTCGGCGATCTCCTCGTCGTCGCTGGCACGGCGGCCGAAGACCTCGTCGCGCGCCTGCGGCGGCAGCGCGGCGAAGCGGTCGCGCAAGTGCAGCCAGCGCTGCACGAAGACGAAGCTGCCGCCGTCGGCGGCCAGCGCGGTGGCCCAGGCCTCGTCGTCCTTCGGGTTCTCGATGCCGTCGAGGTAGCCGGTGAGGTCGTGGCCGCGCCGGTAGCGAAAGAGCGGCAGCGCCTCGACCAGCTCGGCGTGCGGGCCCAGCGCCTGCACCAGTGCGTCGGCCTGGTCGAAGCCCTGCCCGGGGTCGTGCGCGGGGACGAGCGCGAAGACGTCCAGCGGCGTGGCCGGCATCGTGTAGCGCCCGCGCTGCAGGCGCTCGAAGGCGCGCAGGCCCGGCACCTGGGCGCCCACCGCGGCAGCGAGCGCGGCGCCGATGCCGATCACCGCGCCGGGCGAGTGCAGCGCCTGCAGCGCGTTCCACAAGGCCAGCGCGTCGCCGCGCAGGCGCCATTGCAGGCTGACGGCGGCGGCCGGCTCGGCGCCGAGCGCGGGCTGCTTGAGCGGGAAGAAGGGGTGCATCGGTCGGTCTCCGAAAGAACGGGATAGGGCGGCGTCGGTGCGACAAAGTCCCGATGATCGCGGATGCGGCGGCGACGCGGCGTGAAGGGGCACGGCAGCGCGAGGAAGAGCGCGAGGAAGTGGCCGCCGATCGCGCCCCTGTTCGGCCTCAGGACGGGCGCCCCGGCGCCGATAGAGCAGGAACCTGCCCACGAACCGGCCCTGCCCCCGACCATGACCTCGCCTGCCCGCACCCCCGCCTCCGACGCCTCGACCCCGGCCCGCACGAGCCCCCGCACGGCGCAGGCCGAGCGCACCATCATCGCCAACCGCGGTGAGTTCGTCGACGCCCTGCACGCGCTGCGCAAGGGCCACGTGCTGGTGCGCGTGAGCGAGGCGGCCGGCGGCTGCGTGCTCGACGGCAGCCCGGTCTACCACTCCTACCCGACGCTGGCGCGCTACGGCCTGATCGACGAATTCCACAACCCGCACGGCTTCGCGCAGGCCCGCTACTTCCGGCTGAGCGAACGCGGCCGCGCATTCGCCGACCGCGCCTGCGCCGCCTGGCGAAGCCGGCCCCTGTGGCAGCGGCTGGCGGTGCGCCTGGTCGGCTGACGCCGGAGCGGGGATCAGGGCACCGCGGCCCTCTCCCCTCCCCGCGGCAGAGCCGTCAGAAGCTCGAATCGGGCCCGCGCAGGAAGGCCAGTTCCTCGTCGCTGCTCACGCGCCCAAGCTGCAGGTTGCGGTGCGGGAAGCGGCCGAAGCGCTCGATGATCACCTGGTGCTTGGCCGCCCAGGCAAGCGCATCGGCCATGGCCGGATGCTCGGCCGCGAGGGCGCCGAAGAGGCGCATCGACTCGGCCTGCAGCGCGCGGTCCTCGGCGTGCTCGAAGGGCAGGTAGACGAAGGCGCGCTGCCGCGGCGACAGGCGGCGGTCGCCGCCCGCGCGCACCAGCGTCTGCGCTGCCGCCAGCGCCAGCGCGTCGCCCTGGAAGGCGCGCGGCGTGTCGCGGAAGATGTTGCGCGTGAACTGGTCCAGCAGCACGACGAAGGCCAGCGCTGCGCGCGGCGTCGCCGTCCAGCCGGCGAGCGCGCCCGCCAAGGCCTCGTCCACGCGGGCGCCGAAGCGCTGGCGGATCTGCTCGTCGAAGGCGGGATCCTTGCGGAACCACTCGGGCCGCGCGACATCCTCGTCGCCGAACCAGAAGTCCAGAACCTCGCGCGCGGCGGCGGGTAGCGCTGCATCGTGCATCGGTGCATGCTAGCCGCTTGCGCGACACGGTGCCGAGACCCCGTGCCGAGATGCCGTGCCGAGCCGCGCCTGCTCGCCGCAGGATGTTCGGCGGCAAGCGCCCAGATCGGTGAAACCCTCGCCCGCGCCGAGGCCACACTGCGCGCCATCCTGCCTGGAGCCTTCCATGTCCGACCGCGAGCCGAACCTTCCGCCGCCCACGCCGCTGCTGCCGCTCACGCCGCTGCTGCCACAGTCCCCGCTGCTGTCGGCGATCACCGCGCTGACGCGGGCGCCGGAGCCGGAGTGCCTGCCGCCGCTGCTGGCGCTGGCCACGCAGGATCCGGCCCGGCAGGAGGCGACGCAGGCGCTTGCCCTGCGCCTGGCGCGTGGCGTGCGCGAGCGCAGCCGCGAGCGCGGGCGCGCAGGGCTCGTGCAGGCGCTGCTGCAGGAGTTCGCGCTCAGCTCGAGCGAAGGCGTGGCGCTGATGTGCCTGGCCGAGGCGCTGCTGCGCATCCCGGACCTCGCCACGCGCGACGCGCTCATCCGCGACAAGATCGGCGACGGGCAGGGCGTGGACTGGCAGCGCCACCTCGGGCAAAGCCCCTCGATGTTCGTCAACGCCGCCGCCTGGGGCCTGCTCATCACCGGCAAGCTCGTCGCCACGCACAGCGACCAGGGCCTGGCGGCGACGCTGCGCCGGGCCGTGGCGCGCGGCGGCGAGCCGCTGATTCGCCGCGGCGTCGACATGGCGATGCGCCTGATGGGCGAGCAGTTCGTCACCGGGCAGACGATCGCCGAGGCGCTGGCCAACGCCGGGCCGCGCGAGGCGATCGGCTTTCGCTACAGCTACGACATGCTGGGCGAAGCCGCGCTCACCGCGGGCGACGCCGAGCGCTACCGCAGCGCCTACGAGGAGGCGATCCACGCCATCGGCCGCGCCGCGGGCGGCCGCGGGCCGATCGAGGGGCCGGGCATCTCGATCAAGCTCTCGGCGCTGCACCCGCGCTACGCGCGCGCCCAGCACGCGCGGGTGATGGACGAGCTCTACCCGACGCTGCGGGCGCTTGCGCATCTGGCCCAGGGCTACGACATCGGGCTGAACATCGACGCCGAGGAGGCCGAGCGGCTGGAGCTGTCGCTGGCGCTGCTCGAGCGCCTGTGCTTCGAGCCGAGCCTGGCCGGCTGGACAGGCCTGGGCTTCGTCATCCAGGCCTACCAGAAGCGCTGCCCGGCGGTCGTCGACTGGCTCGTCGACCTGGCGCGGCGCAGCGGTCGGCGGCTGATGGTGCGCCTCGTCAAGGGCGCCTACTGGGACAGCGAGATCAAGCGCGCGCAGGAGGCGGGCCTCGCCGACTACCCGGTCTACACGCGCAAGCCGCACACCGACCTCGCCTACCTCGCCTGCGCGCGCAAGCTGCTCGCCGCGCCGGATGCGGTGTTCCCGCAGTTCGCCACGCACAACGCGCACACGCTGGCGGCCATCCACACCATGGCCGACCCGGCGCAGTGGCAATCGCGGCAGTACGAGTTCCAGTGCCTGCACGGCATGGGCGAGCCGCTCTACGAACAGCTCGTCCCCGGCGCCAGCGGCGCCGCGGCGCTGCCGGCCGAATCGCGCCGCCCCTGCCGCGTCTACGCGCCGGTGGGCAGCCACGACACGCTGCTCGCCTACCTGGTGCGGCGGCTGCTCGAGAACGGCGCCAACACATCCTTCGTCAACCGCATCGCCGACGAGGGCCTGAGCCTCGAGACGCTGGTGCAGGACCCCGTGCGCACGCTACAGGACGCCGCCGCGCAGGAGGGCCGCCTTGGCCTGCCGCATCCGGCGATTGCGCTGCCGCGCGCGCTGCACGGTGCGCGGCGCATCAATTCCGCCGGCCTGGACCTGGCCGCCGAGGACACGCTGCAGGCGCTGGCCGCCCGCTTCGTCGACGCTGCGGCGCAGGACTGGCGCAGCGAGCCGATGCTCGCCGATGAGGCGGCGCAGGCCGAGGAAAGCCCCTGGCTGCCCATCGTCAACCCGGCCGACGCGGGCGATCTCGTCGGCCGCGTCCGCCACGCCAGCCTGGGCGAGGTGCAGGCGGCGCTGGCGGCGGCAAGCGCCGCGGC
>CAUJJO010000067.1 GCA_963205125.1 Pseudomonadota bacterium
ACCGCGGTCATCAGCCACAGGAGCGGCGAGACCGAGGACAGCACGATCGCCGACATCGCGGTCGGCACCAACGCCGGCCAGATCAAGACCGGCTCGATGAGCCGCAGCGACCGCATCGCCAAATACAACCAGCTGCTGCGCATCGAGGAGGATCTCGGCGAGATCGCGCGCTATCCCGGCCGCGCGGCGCTCTACAACCTGCGCTGATCGGCCCGGCACCGATTCCGGCCTGCCATGGGCATGCGTGTGGTCAACCTGCTGCTGGCAGCGCTGCTGCTGCTGGTGCAGGGCGACCTCTGGCTCGGCCGCTCCAGCCTGCCGCATGTCTGGAAGCTGCAGGGCGAGCTGCAGCAGCAGAACCGCGCCAACGAGGCCGCACGGGCGCGCAACGAGCGCCTGCAAGCCGAGGTCAGCGACCTGCGCGCCGGCCTCGAGATGGTCGAGGAGAAGGCGCGCGCCGAGCTCGGGATGATCAAGCCCGACGAGATCCTCGTGCAGCTCACGCGCCGCTAGCGCGGCCAGCGCCGCCCGCGCAGCCAGCGCAGCATCCCCGCCTCGATGACCGATCCCCTGTTCCGGCTGCTGGGCAGCCCGGTGAGCCTGCTCGAGCTGCTGGCCTTCGCGCTGGCGCTGTGGATGGTCGCCTGCAACCTGCGCGTCAACCCGCTGGCCTGGCCGCTGGCGATGATCTCCTCGGCGATGTACGGCTGGCTTTTCCTCGAGAGCCGGCTCTACGGCGAGGCCTCGCTGCAACTGCTCTTCATCGTCGTCGCGGCCTGGGGCTGGCGGCAGTGGCTTGCCGGGCGCGGCAGCGACGGCCAGCCGCTGCGCGTGCATCGCCTGCGCAGCCGGCAGCGCCTGCTGGTGCTCGCCGCGACGCTGGCCGCCTGGCCGCTGCTGGCGCTGCTGCTGCGCCACGCCACCGATTCCGACGTGCCCTGGCTCGACGCCCTGCCCACGGTGGGCAGCATCGCCGGGCAGATCCTGCTCGGGCGCAAGCGGGTCGAGAACTGGCCGACCTGGCTGGCCGTCAACCTGGTCAGCATCGCGCTCTTCGCGCACAAGGGCCTGTGGCTGACGGTGCTGCTGTACGCCCTCTTTGCGGCGCTCTCGGTGGTCGGCTGGCGCAGCTGGCAGCGGCTGCAGGCGATCGGGGCCGTGCATGGCTGAAGCCATCGTCGTGGCCATCGTCGGCGCCGAGAGCACCGGCAAGACCCTGCTCGCGCAGGCGCTGGCGCAGCGTCTCTCGCGCGAGCACGGCCTGCGTGCGGCCTGGGTGCCGGAGTGGCTGCGGCCCTGGTGCGACGAGCACGCCCGCACGCCGCAGCGGGAGGAGCAGGCCGGCATCGCCGCCGCGCAGAGCGCGCTGATCGACGAGGCCGCGCGCGGCCACGACATCGTCCTCGCCGACACGACAGCGCTCATGACCGCGGTCTACAGCCACACCGTCTTCGGCGACGACTCGCTGGACGCGATGGCGGTGGCCGCCCACCGCCGCTGCAGGCTGACGCTGCTCACCGGCCTGGACATGCCCTGGGAGCCCGACGGCCTGCAGCGCGACGGCCCGCACGTGCGCCCGCCGGTGGATACGCGGCTGCGCACGCTGCTGCACGCCCACGGCTTCGCCTACTCGGTGATCCTCGGCCGCGGCGCGCAGCGCGAGCGCGCGGCGCTGCAGGTGCTGGCACGCGAGCTGGCGCCGCTGCTGGGCGCAGGCGGTGCAGACAGCACATTCGCCGAAGCGGCAGCCACGCGCGCGGGCGCGCCGCTGCTCCGCGCGGCGACCGCGCCTACTGCACCGAGCGGCTTGCCGGCGGCTGGTTGCGCCCCGGGGTGAACAGCTCGCCGACGTCGACGGCGTCGAAGCGGTACTGGGCGCCGCAGAACTCGCAGCCGACCTCGACCGCGCCGCGCTCGGCGATCAGCTCCTCGCTCTCCTGCCGACCCAGGCCACGCAGCATGCCGCGCACGCGATCGCGCGAGCAGTTGCAGGCAAAGCGCGGCGCCAGCGGTTCGAAGCGCCGCAGCGGCTCCTGCCAGAAGAGGCGGTGCAGCAGCGTCGGCGCCTCCAGCGTCAGCAGTTCCTCGCGCTTCAAGGTCGCGCCGAGCATGGCGATGCGCTCGAAGGCCTCGCCGGCTGCCGCGTCCTCCTGCGTCGCCGGCAGGCGTTGCAGCAGCAGGCCGGCGGCCGCGTGCTCGTCGGCGGCCAGCACCAGCCGCGTCTGCAACTGCTCGGACTGGCGCATGTAGAGCTCGAGCATCGCCGCCACGCCCGGCAGCCGCGCACCGTCCGTGTCGCGCAGCGGCACGATGCCCTGGTAGGGCTGCTGCCCGGGCTGCCGGTCGCGGGGGTCGAGCGTGATCGCGCAGCGCCCGCGGCCGTGCAGGTCGAGCAGCTCGCCGAGCCCCGCGCCGGGCGCGATCGCGCCGGCCACCGTGGCGGTTGCCCGAAAGGCCAGCTCCGGCTGCACCTCGGCCACCACGAGCTGCAGCGGCCCGTCGCCGAAGACCTGCAGCACCAGCGCCCCCTTGAACTTGATGTTGGCCTGCATCAGCACGGCCGCGGCCGTCATCTCGCCCAGCAGCGTGCGCACCTCCGGGGCGAAGGGCTCGCGCTCGGCGCGCCGACGCAGCAGCTCCTGCCAGCCCTCGTCCAGGCGCACCAGCATGCCGCGCACGGGCAGGCCGTCGAAGACGAACTTGTGCAGCTCGGACATCGCCTCAATCCACGCGCACGGCCTGCGTGCGATGGTGCTCGGCATGCTCGACGTAGCCCGCCGCACTCTGCACGAGGCCCGCGATCTCCTCGGCACTGAGCGCGCGCACGAGCTTGGCCGGCCGCCCCATGATCATCGAGCCGTCCGGGAATTCCTTGCCCTGCGTCACCAGCGAACCCGCGCCGACGAGGCAGTGGCGGCCGATGCGCGCGCCGTTGAGGATCACCGACTGGATGCCGATCAGCGAGCCCTCGCCTATCGTGCAGCCGTGCAGCATGCACTGGTGGCCGACGGTGACGCCCGCGCCGAGCTCGAGCACGAAGCCCGGGTCGGTGTGCAGCACGCTGCCGTCCTGCACGTTGCTGCCTTCGCCGATGCGGATGAGATCGTTGTCCGCGCGCAGCGTGCAGCCGTACCAGACGCTGCTGTGCGCGGCCAGCTCCACGCGCCCGATGACGCTCGCGTTCTCCGCCACCCAGGCCGTGGGCGCCAGCTGCGGCGCGTGCGCGCCGATTCGATAAAGGGCCAAGGCCGCCTCCCCGCCGGTCCACGAAGGACAGGAATGAGCAAAGGGATAATTCTAGGGATGGAACTGCGCAGCGCCGCCCGCGAGGCCCTGGTCTTGGATGAGCCCGCGGCCAAGGCGCAGGCCGCTGCCGCGCTGCTCGAGGCCTGCCGCGGCGGCGCCGCGATCGACCCCGACGTGAGCCTGCCGCCGCTGCCCGCAGGCCCCGGCCGGCCGCCGCGGCCGCGGCTCGTCGACCCGGCGGCGCTGCCGCGGCGCTCGCCCTTCACGCAGGAAGGCCGCGCCACGCTGTTGCACGCCGTCGCACACATCGAGTTCAACGCGATCAACCTCGCGCTCGACGCCGTCTGGCGCTTTGCCGGCATGCCGCTCGACTACTACCGCGACTGGCTGCGCGTGGCCGCCGAGGAAGGCAGGCACTACGGCCTGCTCGCCGAGCACCTGGCCTCGCTCGGCCACGGCTACGGCGACTTCGACGCGCACGACGGCCTGTGGGCGATGGCCGAGCGCACGCAGGAGGACGTGCTCGCGCGCATGGCGCTGGTGCCGCGCACGCTCGAGGCGCGCGGCCTGGACGCCACGCCGCCGATGCAGCAGCGCCTGCGCCAGGCCGGTGACCTGCGCGCGGTCGAGATCCTCGACCTCATCCTGCGCGAGGAAGTCGGGCACGTGGCGATCGGCAACCGCTGGTTCCGCTGGCTGTGCGAGCGCGCCGGCCGCGAGCCCACCGCGGCCTACGCCGAGCTCGCGCGCCGCCACCGCGCGCCGCGCCCGAAGGGCCCGTTCAACCTCGACGCGCGCCGTGCCGCGGGCTTCAGCGAAGCGGAGCTTGCCGCACTCGGCGAAGGCGCGGCAAACCCACGCCAGCCGTGATCGCCCGCGGATCGACGCGCGCCCCGTGAACGCCGACGCGCTCTTCGCCCAGCGCAGCTTCATGCGCCTGTGGATGGCGCGGCTGGCCGGCACCGCGGGCAGCCAGATCCTCATGCTGGCGCTGGGCTGGCAGATGTACGAGCTGACCGGCTCGGCCTGGGACCTGGGGCTGGTCGGCCTGCTGCAGTTCCTGCCGGCGCTGCCGCTGCTGCTGCCGGTGGGCCAGGCCATCGACCGCTTCAACCGCGCGCGGCTGCTCGCGCTGTGCCTCGTCTGCCAGGTCGGCATCGCCGCCGCGCTGCTGCTGGCCGAACACGCCGGGCAGATGTCGCGCGGCACCCTGCTGGCGGTGTCGGTGGCGATCGGCGTCATGCGCGCGATCCAGATGCCCACGCAGCAGGCGCTGGTGCCGCTGCTGGTGCCGCCTGCGCTGCTGGCGCGGGCGATGGCCTTCAGCGCCGCAGGCATCCAGGCCGCCATCATCGGCGGGCCGGCGGTCGGCGGGCTGCTCTTCGTCGCCGGCGCCAAGACCGTCTACGCCAGTTGCGTGGGCCTGTTCGCGCTGGCCACCGCCTTCGTGGCACTCGGCGTGCGCTACCGCCACCAGCGTCCGACCGAGGCCGCCAACCTGCAATCGCTGCTCGCCGGTCTGCGCTTCGTGTTCGCCAACAAGGTCGTGCTGGGGGCCATCTCGCTCGATCTCTTCGCCGTGCTGCTGGGCGGCGCGACCGCGCTGCTGCCGATGTTCGCCAAGGACATCCTGCAGGTCGGCGCCACGGGCCTCGGGCTGCTGCGCGCGGCACCCGCGGTCGGCGCGCTGGCGATGTCGGTCGTCCTCACACGCTGGACCATCCGCCGCCGCACCGGCCCGCTGCTGCTGGGCTCGGTGGCCTTCTACGGCCTGACCATGCTCGTCTTCGGCTGGACGCAGGCGTTCTGGGTCGCGATGGCCGCCCTTGCGCTCGGCGGCGCGGCGGACATGGTCAGCGTGGTGATCCGGCAGACCCTGGTGCAGATCGACACGCCGGACGCGATGCGCGGGCGCGTGAGCGCCGTCAACGCCGTCTTCATCGGCGCCAGCAACCAGCTCGGCGAGTTCCGCGCCGGCAGCGTCGCCGCCTTCATCGGCCCGGTCGGCTCGGTGCTGCTGGGGGGCCTTGGCACCTGCCTCGTCGCCGCCCTCTGGTGGCGCCTCTTCCCCACCCTCGCCGAGCGCGACGCACTCGCGACCGCGGAGGCGGCGAAGGTCTCGACGCGATAGAAAGGGTTGGGGGGCCGAGCCCGGGCCGATCCTGCCCAGTGCTAGTATGTGTACCGTTCTCTGCCCGAGTACACATCATGCGCACGAATATCGAGATCGACGACAAGCTCATGAAGGAGGCCTTGAAGGCCACGGGCGCGAAGACCAAGCGTGAGGCGGTCGAGCTTGGTTTGAAGACCTTGGTGTGGCTGCGGGCGCAGGAGAAGGCGAGGGAACTCAAGGGCAGGATCCGCTGGGAAGGCGATCTGGACGCCATGAGGACCGACCGGTGATCCTGGTCGACTCCAGCGTATGGGTCGACTACTTCCGCGCCGCGGACACGCCCCAGGTCGCCTTGCTCGACTCCTTGCTCGGCCGCATGCCGATTGCCGTGGGCGACCTGATCGCCGCCGAGGTTCTGCAAGGCGTGCGCGACGATCGGCAGTACACGTGGGTGAAGAAGACCCTGGACCTCTTCGAGCACGTCGACCTGGTGGGCTACGCGCTCGCCGTCCGGGCATCCGAGCACGATCGGGTGCTTCGAGCCAAGGGCATCACGATTCGCAAGACCATCGACACCCTCATTGCCGCGCGCTGCATCGAAGATGGCCTGACCCTGCTTCACGCCGACCGGGACTTCGATCCCTTCGTGGAACATCTCGGACTGCGGACCGCTTACTCGGAGACTTGAGCAGAAGGGCTGGCGATCACCCTCTGGCATCCGGATACAGCGATTGATTGCCTCATTCTCCGTATCTGATGCGGAGAAAAGCTTTCCTTTGCGGCGAATCGAGCGTCTAATCGCCGCATGTCAAGCGGAGAAAAGCTCTACATCTGGCAGGTGGATGACTGGCCGAACTGGCGTTACGACCTTCCTGCGCTGGCCTCATCGTTGACCGAGGTCAGCCGCGCTCAAGGCGTGCTGCTGGGTCGCCTGGCCGACGTGGGGCTGACCCTGCGCGATCAGGCAAGCCTTGCCGCCCTCACCGAAGACGTCGTCAAGACCAGCGCGATCGAGGGCGAGCTGCTGAACGTCGAATCGGTGCGTTCGTCCCTGGCAAGGCGTCTTGGCGTGGACATCGGCGCCGTCGCGCCGACGGATCGGCACGTCGATGGGGTGGTCGAGATGGTGCTGGATGCCAGCGAGAACGCGGCGGCTGCGCTGACCGCCGAGCGACTGTTCGGCTGGCACGCCGCCTTGTTTCCGACCGGCTATTCGGGCATGAGCCCGATCGCCGTCGGCCGCTGGCGCGACGATGCCCAAGGCCCGATGCAGGTGGTGTCGGGCCCGGTCGGGCGGCGCAAGCTTCACTTCCAGGCTCCGCCTGCGGACCGGCTCCCTGTCGAGACCGCAAAGTTCCTGTCATGGGCGAACGCGCAGACCGCCGAGCCTGCGCTGGTGAAGGCGGGTCTTGCGCACCTCTGGTTCGTCACGCTGCATCCCTTCGACGACGGCAACGGCCGCATCGCGCGCGCGGTGGGCGACCTCTTCCTCGCGCGCGCGGAATGGCCATGGATGCAAGGCAGCCCGCGACGCTTCTACAGCCTCTCGGCGCAGATCCAGCGCGAGCGCAAGGACTACTACGACGTGCTCGAGCGCACGCAAAAGGGGCCGCTCGTCGTGACCGACTGGCTGTCATGGTTCCTCGGCGTCCTCGCCCGCGCCGTCGCCAGCGCGCAAACGAAGCTCGACGCGGTGCTGTTCAAAGCGCGCTTCTGGCAAGGCCTTGCGGGAACGCCCCTGAACGCGCGGCAGGTGAAGCTGCTGAATCGGCTGCTCGACGGCTTCGAGGGCAAGCTCACCAGCAGCAAGTGGGCATCGATCGCCAAGTGCTCGCCCGACACCGCGCTGCGCGACATCACCCGGTTGCTGCAACTGGGCGTGCTGAAGAAGTCGCCCGGTGGCGGACGCAGCACCGGCTACGAGCTGCAGGATCGTTGAGCCGATGACGCTGCGCGCTCGAACGCCTCGCAAGCACCGCCGCGCGCAACGAAGTGCGGGTTCTCGTAGCCCGGCTTGCCATAACGCAGCGGCTGGCCATCGAGCGTGCAGACGCTGCCGCCGGCCGCCGCGAGCACCGCGTGGCCGGCGGCGATGTCCCACTCCATCGTGCGGCCCAGGCGCGGGTAGAGGTCGGCCTGCCCTGCGGCGATCAGGCACAGCTTGAGCGAGGAGCCGGCGTCGATGCGGCGCGCAACGCGCGTGCCGCGCAGGAAAGCGTCCAGCGCCGCGGCGTCGCCGTGCGAGCGGCTGGCGACCACCGTCGCGCCTTCGGCGGGCTGCGCGCGCACGGTGATCGCGCGCCGGCCGGCCTCGTCCTCGAGCCAGGCGCCCTGCCCGGCCACGCCTGCATAAAGCCGGCCAAGCGCCGGTGCGGCGACGACGCCAAGGCGCGGCGCGCCCTGCTCGATCAGCGCGACGTTGACCGTGAACTCGCCGTTGCGCGCGACGAACTCCCTGGTGCCGTCCAGCGGGTCGACGAGCCAGAAGCGCGGCCCCGCGATCGCCGCGGCGACTTTGCCGCGCGCGGCCATCTCCTCGGCGACCACCGGCACCTGCGGTGCAAGCGCGCGCAGCGCGGGGACGATGAGCGCTTCGGCGCGCTCGTCGGCCTCGGTGACAGGCGAAGCATCGGCCTTGGCCTGCACCGCGAAGTCGCGCGCGTAGACGCTCATCACGAGCGCGGCGGCCTCGCGCACGATGTGCACGACGGCTTCGAGATCGGGCAATGCGGCAATCAAAACGGCTCCCTGGCGCGGTTGATCGTAATCGTCATGAATCGCTCGCTTGGTCCGGATTTGCTTATGAAAACTCGGTCTGTCGAGTGCAATCGGGCGACCAGATACTCGCTACCCTCGTCACGGCCCGCAAGAGGGCACGCCGATCGGAATTCACATGCTCAGCCCCCGCTTGCCTCGTCCGACCCACCTGCAAGCCCTCGAAGCCGAGAGCCTGCACATCCTGCGCGAAGTGGTGGCCGAGTGCGAGCGCCCGGTGCTGCTGTACTCCATCGGCAAGGACTCGGCGGTGCTGCTGCGCCTGGCGCAGAAGGCCTTCTACCCGGCGCCGCCGCCCTTCCCCCTGCTGCACGTGGACACGGGCTGGAAGTTCCGCGCCATGTACGAGCTGCGCGACCGCATGGCCGCGGAGCTCGGCATGCAGCTCATCGTGCACCGCAACCCCGAGGCCGCCGCGCGCGGCATCAACCCCTTCGACCACGGCTCGGCGCTGCACACCGATCTCTGGAAGACGCAGGGCCTGAAGCAGGCGCTGGATGCGCACGGCTTCGACGCGGCCTTCGGCGGCGCGCGCCGCGACGAAGAGAAGAGCCGCGCCAAGGAACGCATCTTCAGCTTTCGCAACGCCCAGCACCAGTGGGACCCGAAGAACCAGCGCCCCGAGCTCTGGAACCTCTACAACAGCCGCAGGCACCCGGGCGAGTCGATCCGCGTCTTTCCGATCAGCAACTGGACCGAGCTCGACGTCTGGGAGTACATCCGCCAGGAAGACATCCCCATCGTGCCGCTCTACTTCGCCGCGCCGCGCCCGGTCGTGCAGCGCAGCGGCACGCTCATCATGGTCGACGACGAGCGCATGCGCCTGCTGCCCGGCGAAGTGCCGCAGACGAAGATGGTGCGCTTTCGCACCCTGGGCTGCTGGCCGCTGTCGGGCGCCATCGAGTCCAGCGCGCAGACCCTGGAGGACATCATCGCCGAGATGCAGGGCAGCCGCAGCAGCGAACGCCAGGGCCGGCTGATCGACCACGACCAGGCCGCCTCGATGGAGAAGAAGAAGCAGGAGGGCTATTTCTGATGGAACTCCTGACGGAACTTCCGACGCAACTTCCGCTGCAGCGGCAGGACGCCCCCGCCCCGAAGAGCCTGCTGCGCTTCATCACCTGCGGCTCGGTCGACGACGGCAAGAGCACCCTCATCGGGCGCCTGCTCTACGACAGCAAGACCCTGCTGCAGGACCAGCTCGACGCCGTCGCGCAGGATTCGCGCAAGTGGGGCACGCAGGGCGAGGCCATCGACTTCGCGCTGCTCGTCGACGGCCTGGCCGCCGAGCGCGAGCAAGGCATCACCATCGACGTCGCCTACCGCTACTTCGCCACCGCGCGGCGCAAGTTCATCGTCGCCGACACCCCCGGCCACGAGCAGTACACGCGCAACATGGTCACCGGCGCCTCCGGCGCGGACCTGGCCGTCATCCTCGTCGATGCGCGCAAGGGCGTGCTCGAGCAGACGCGCCGGCACAGCTGCCTCGTGCAGCTCATCGGCATCCGCCAGGTCGTGCTCGCCATCAACAAGATGGACCTCGTCGGCCACGACGAAGAGGTCTTCGCGCGCATAGCCGCCGAGTACCGCGCCTTCGCCGCACGCATCGGGCTGGCACAGGTCACGAGCATCCCGATCTCGGCGCTCAGCGGCGCCAACATGACCGAGCCTAGTGCCGCCATGCCCTGGTACCAGGGTCCGGCGCTGCTGCCGCTGCTGGAGGACTGCGAGGTCGACGAGACGCGGCTGCAGGCCAAGCCGCTGCGCCTGCCGATCCAGTGGGTGAACCGCCCGAACCTGGACTTTCGCGGCTACTGCGGCCAGCTCGCCAGCGGCGTGCTGCAGCCGGGCCAGCGCGTGCGCATCCTGCCCTCGGGCCGCAGCACGCGCGTGGCGCGGCTCGTCGGCCTGCACGGCGACGCGCCGCTGGCGCTGGCCGGCGAGTCGGTGACGATCACGCTTGAGGACGAGGTCGACGTCTCGCGCGGCGACATCCTCTGCGCCGAGGACAGCCCGGCCGAAGTCGCCGACCAGTTCGAGTGCACGCTGGTGTGGATGGCCGAGGAGCCGATGCTGCCCGGGCGGCCCTACCTGGTGAAGCTCGGCACCCGCACCGTGGGCGCCACCGTCACCGAGCCCAAGTACAAGCTCAACGTCAACACGCTCGAGCACCTGGCGGCCAAGCAGCTCGAGCTCAACGAGATCGGCGTCTGCAAGCTGGCGCTGGACCGCGCCGTGCCCTTCGACGCCTACGCCGAGAACCGCACGACCGGCGGCTTCATCGTCATCGACCGCATGACGAACAACACCGTGGGCGCGGGCATGCTGCACTTCGCGCTGCGGCGGGCGCACAACATCCATCCGCAGCACCTGGACGTCGACCAGGCCGCGCGCAGCGCGATCAAGGGGCAGCAGCCCGTCGTGCTGTGGTTCACCGGGCTCTCGGGGGCCGGCAAGAGCACGATCGCCAACCTGGTCGAGAAGAAGCTGCTCGCCCAAGGGCGGCACAGCTACCTGCTGGACGGCGACAACCTGCGCCACGGCCTGAACAAGGATCTCGGCTTCACCGCCGCCGACCGCGTCGAGAACATCCGCCGCGTGGCCGAGGTGGCGCGGCTGATGGTGGACGCCGGGCTGATCGTGCTCACCGCCTTCATCAGCCCTTTTCGCGCCGAGCGCCGCATGGCGCGCGCGCTGCTGCCCGAAGGCCAGTTCATCGAGGTGCACGTGGACACGCCGCTGGACGTGGCCGAGGCGCGCGACGTGAAGGGCCTCTACGCCAAGGCGCGCCGCGGCGAGCTGAAGAACTTCACCGGCATCGACTCGCCCTACGAGCCGCCCGAGGCCCCGGAGCTGCGCGTGGACACCGCGACCATGAGCGCCGAGGACGCCGCCGAGCGCGTGCTGGCGCTGCTGCGGCAGCGCGGCGTGATCGGCTGAGGGGCGGCGCGCCTTCCACGCCATCCACAGCTTCCACGTCTTCCGATCGAGGACCATGGACTTCGAGTGGATCCACGTCGTTGCGGGCCTTGGCGTCGGCTTCGTCGTCGGCATGACCGGCGTCGGCGGCGGCGCGCTGATGACGCCCATCCTCGTGCTGCTGCTGGGTGTCGCGCCGACGGTGGCCATAGGCACCGACCTGTGGTTTGCCGCGCTCACCAAGCTGGCCGGCGGCGCGCTGCACCACAGCCGCGGCGTCGTCGACTGGCAGGTGCTGCGCCGCCTCTGCGCGGGCAGCCTGCCGACCTCGGCGGCGCTGCTGCTGTGGCTGCAGCAGGGCGGCATCACGCCGATGCGCAGCGCCTTCGTGCTGCACCTGCTGGGCGCGGTGCTGCTGCTGACCGCCGCGGCGATGCTGCTCAAGGGCCGCGTGCACGCCCGCGGGCGCATGCTGCGCCTGCACGATGCGGCGCGCTTCAAGCAATGGCAACCCGCGCTCACGGTGGCTGCCGGCGCGGTGCTCGGCGCGCTGGTGACGCTGACCTCGGTCGGCGCCGGGGCGCTGGGTGCCGTGATGCTGCTCTACCTCTACCCGCTGCGCATGACGCCGCCGCGCCTGGTCGCCACCGACATCGTGCACGCGGTGCCGCTGACGCTGCTGGCCGGCAGCGGCCACGCGCTGCTCGGGCACGTCGAGCTCGGCCTGCTCGCGCAACTGCTGCTGGGCTCGGTGCCCGGCGTGCTGCTCGGCGCGGCGGCCGCGCACCGCGCGCCGGAGCGCCTGCTGCGCCCGGGCATCGCGCTCATGCTGGTCGTCGTCGGCGCTCGCCTCGTCACGGCCTGAAGCGGCGCCTCGCCGCAGGCAAAGTCACCCCCGGCGGCGTGGATTAGCGGGCAGGCGCATCGCGTACGATGCGCGCGAAAGCAAGCCTGCACCTCCCTCCTTGGATGAGTCCGCCATGAGCACCGCCAGCTACGACCCCGCGCTCGACGACGAAGAGTTCTTTGCCTACGAAGGCCCGCCCGAGCTGCGCAAGCCGGTCCTCGAAGCCTTGTCGCAGGTGATCGACCCCGAGCTCGCGATGAACATCGTCGACCTCGGCCTCGTCTACTTCATCAGCATCCACGACAAGGAGGTGCGTGCGCACGTGACCATGACCTCCGCCGCCTGCCCGGTGGCCGACATCATCGTCGAGGACACGCGTCACGCGCTGATCGACACGATCCCCGACGCCAAGGTCGACGTCGAGCTGGTGTGGGAACCCGAGTGGTCGCCCGACCGCATCAGCACGCGCGCTCGCCGCATCATGGGCGGATGAGCACCGGCCCCAAACCCCTGTCGCCGGCCGCGCGGCTGGCGATTCCGCTGCTCGTCGTGCTGGTGGCCAGCGCGCTGGTCAGCGGCATCAGCGGCGGCCTGATCCGCGCGGGCTGGGCGCTTCCCGCCTTCGACGGCTTTCGCTGGGTCGCCCCCGCCGTCATCTCGCACGCCGCGCTGATGATCGGCGGCTTCCTCGGCACCGTCATCAGCATCGAGCGCGCGGTCGCGGTGCGGCTGCGCCTGGCCTTTGCCGCGCCGATCACCGCGGGCCTGGCCTCGGTCTGCATCCTCGCCGGTGCGCCGCTTGCCGGCCACGTGCTGCTGCTCGTGGCCTCGCTGGTCTTCATCGTCGTCAACGTCATCATCGTGCAGCGCCAGCAGGCGGCGCACACGGTGCTGCTGCTGCTCTCGGCCGCGGCCTGGGCGGTGGGCAACGTGCTGGCGCTGGTCGACGCCGCCGACCTCGTCGCCCTGCCCTGGTGGTTCGGCTTCCTCGTGCTGACCATCGCCGCCGAGCGGCTCGAGATGACGCGCCTGATGCGCCGCCCGCGCATCGTCAACCTCGCCTTTCACGCCTGCGTCGTGCTGCTGATGCTGGGTGCGGCGCTCTCGGTCGTCGACGCGCGCTCGGGTGGAGTGCTCTATGGCGTGGCGCTCGTGCTGTTTTCGGTCTGGCTGCTGCGCTACGACATCGCGCGGCGCACCGTGCACACCGAGGGCCTGAGCCGCTTCATGGCCGTGTGCCTGCTCGCCGGCCACACCTGGCTGCTGGTGGCGGGGCTCGCCTGGGCGGCGACGGCGCTGGGCCTGCCGCTGCGCGACACCGCGCTGCACGCCATCGGCCTCGGCTTCGTGATCTCGATGGTGATGGGCCACGCGCCCGTCATCCTGCCGGCGGTGGCGCGCGTACGCCTGCTCTACGGCTGGCCCTTCTACCTGCCGCTCATCACGCTGCACCTGACGCTCATCGTTCGCCTGGCCGGCGGCCTGGTCGACGACCGCTGGCGCAGCTTCGGTGCGGCCGGCAACGCCGTGGCCATCGCCTGGTTCGCGCTGACCGTCATCGGCTCCATCTTCGCCGCGCGGCGGCAGGCGCAGCAGCGCCTGGCGCGCACCCGCGCGCGCGCCTGAGGCTTGAGCCGCCGCAAGCCGCGTCCATTTGACGCGGCGCGCGGCGCGGCCGGCGGCGACTTTCACGCGCGCAGCGGCTTACAGTTCGCCCGGCAGGGCGCGGCGCACCGGCACAGCGCCTTCGCCTCGCCCCCCATTCCCATGACTTCTTCCGGAATCGCCCCATGAGCAGCGTCCGCTACGAGCTGCGCGGTGCCACCGCGCTCATCACCCTGGACTACCCGCCCGTCAACGGCCTGGGCGCGGCGCTGCGCAGCGGCATCGTGCAGGCGCTCGAACAGGCGCTGGCCGACGGCTCGGTGCAGGCCATCGTGCTCGCCGGCAGCGAGCGCGCCTTCTCCGGCGGCGCCGACGTGAAGGAGTTCGGCACCTCGCTGGCGACGCAGGAGCCGCGCCTGCCCGCCGTCATCGCCGCGCTCGAGAACGCCGCCAAGCCGGTGGTCGCCGCCATCGGCGGCGTCTGCATGGGCGGCGGGCTCGAGCTCGCGCTCGGCGCGCACTACCGCGTGGCGCGCGCCGACGCGCAGCTCGCGCTGCCCGAGGTCAAGCTCGGGTTGATGCCGGGGGCCGGCGGCACGCAGCGGCTGCCGCGCGCGATCGGCGTGGCTCGGGCGCTCGAGATGATCGTCAGCGGCGCGACGATGAAGGCCAAGGCCTTCGAAGGCACGGCGCTGCTGGACGCCGTGGTCGAGGGCGACCCCGTTCCCGCCGCGCTCGAACTCGCGCAGCAGGTCGTCGCGCAAGGCCTGCCGCGCAAGCGCATCCGCGACCTGGTGATCGACGACGCGGGCGCGCCGGCGGCGCTGCAGGCGATGCGCGAGTCGGTGGCCAAGGGCTCGAAGTTCCTGCCGGCACCGGGCAAGTGCATCGACGCCGTCGAGCTCTGCCTGACCACGCCCTTCGACGAGGGCCTCGCGCGCGAGCGCGAGACCTTCCTCGCGCTCATGAGCACGCCCGAGGCGCGCGCGCTGCGCCACATCTTCGGCGCCGAACGCGCGGCGAGCAAGGTGCCCGGCATCCCCGAAGGCACGGCGCTGCGCACCATCGCGCGCGTCGGCGTCATCGGCGCCGGCACCATGGGCGCCGGCATCGCCATGAACTTCCTCTCCGCCGGCATCCCGGTCGTGCTGCTCGAGATGAAGCAGGACGCGCTGGACCGCGGTGTCGCGACCATCCGCCGCAACTACGAGGCGACGGTGAAGAAGGGCAAGCTGAAGGCCGAGCAGCTCGAGAAGAACATGGCGCTGCTTGCGCCCACGCTGTCCTACGAGTCCTTCAAGGACGTCGACCTCGCGATCGAGGCGGTGTTCGAGAACATCGACGTGAAGCGCCAGGTCTTCGGCACGCTCGACACGGTGTGCAAGCCCGGCGCCATCCTCGCCTCCAACACCTCCTACCTCGACGTCGACGCCATCGCCGGCTTCACGCAGCGCCCGCAGGACGTGCTGGGCCTGCACTTCTTCAGCCCGGCCAACGTGATGCGCCTGCTCGAGGTCGTGCGCGGCGCGAAGACCGCGCCCGACGTGCTCGCCACCTGCATGGCGCTGGCCAGGAAGATCGGCAAGATGGCCATCGTCTCCGGCGTCTGCGACGGCTTCATCGGCAACCGCATGCTCGCGCGCTACAACGCCGCGGTGGCCGGGCTGATCGCCGCGGGCGCCTCGCCGCAGCAGCTCGACGGCGCGCTGCAGGCCTTCGGCATGGCGATGGGCCCCTGCCGCGTCGGCGACCTCGCGGGCCTGGACATCGGCTGGGCCACGCGCAAGCGCCGCGCCGAAGAAGCCGGCGTCCCCTTCGTGCCCATCATCGCCGACAAGCTCTGCGAAGCCGGGCGCTTCGGCCAGAAGACCGGGGCCGGCTGGTACCGCTACGAGGCCGGCTCGCGCGAGCCGCTGCCCGACCCGGTGACGCAGCAGATCATCGACGCCTACCGCGCCGAGCGCGGCATCGTGCCGCGCGCGGTCGGCGACGCCGAGATCGTCGAGCGCTGCATGTTCGCGCTGGCCAACGAGGGCGCGCGCATCCTCGAGGAAGGCATCGCCGCGCGGGCGTCGGACATCGACCTCGTCTACCTCAACGGCTACGGCTTCCCGCGCCACCGCGGCGGGCCGATGTTCAACGCCACGCTCGTCGGCCTGCCCGAAGTCGTCAAGGCGCTGCAGCGCTTCGCCGCCGAGCCGGGCGCCGAAGCCTTCTGGCAGCCGGCGCCGCTGCTGCTGAAGCTCGCCGCCGAGGGCAAGGGTTTCGGCTGAAGCCCGCAGCGCCGCTGCCGCGCTGCGGACAGCGCGCGTGGAGCTCCAGGAAGCGCTGCTCGATGTTGCGCCGGCCGCGGTGGCAGCGCTCGATCAGTGCCTCGACGGTCTGCTTGAAGCCGCGGAGTCAGCGAACAGCTAGCACGGCGCTCTCGTCGGCGAGGCGACCGCGACACAGCGCGGACGCTCACCACGCCGCGCGTGCATAACGCGCGACGAGGAAGTCCAGCAGCACGCGCACGGCGTGCGGGAGGTGGCGGCGGCTCGGGTAGAGCGCCTGCACGGCCAGCGGCGGCAGCGACCACTGCGGCAGCACCGGGCGCAGCGTTCCTGCGGCCAGGGCCTGGGCGCAGAGGTAGAGCGGCAGCATGGCGATGCCCGCGCCGGCCAGCGCGGCGGCCTGCAGGGAGACCGCCTCGTTGGCGCCCAGCGCCAGCGCGATGCGCACCGTCTCCGTGCGCCCTGCGCGCGTGAGCTGCCAGCTCGCGCGGCCGTGATGCAGGTGGCCCAGGCAGCGGTGCGCGGCGAGATCGGCCGGACGCCTCGGCGTGCCCGCGGCCTTCAGGTAGGCCGGCGAGGCGACGAGGACGGAGGCACAGTCCGCCAGGCGCCGCGCGACCAGCCCGGGATCGGGCTCCAGCGTGATGCGGATGGCGAGGTCGATGCGCGCATCGATGAGGTCGGTCGTGCGGTCCTCGAGCAGCAGTTCGATGCGCAGCTGCGGGTGCTGCGCGAGGAAGTCGGCCAGCGTCGGCGCGAGCTGCGCGGCGCCGAAGGAGGTGCTGCAGGTCAGGCGCAGCACACCGCGCAGGATGCCGTCGGCCGGCACGACCTCGTTGCGCACGTCCTCGACCAGCTCCAGCACCGGCAGGCAGCGCCGCAGCGCCTGCTCGCCCGCCTCGGTGAGCGAGACGCGGCGCGTCGTGCGCTGCAGCAGGCGCACGCCCAGCCACTGCTCCAGCGCCGCGACGTGACGCGTGACCATCGCGCGCGACATGGCCAGCGCCTCGGCGCTGGCGCTGAAGCTGCCGCGGCGCGCCACCTCGACGAAGACCTGCATCGCGGCAAACCGGTCCAACGCCTTCACCTGCACGTTATCTGCAATAGTGCAGCGTATGCTAACGGCTTTTTCTCCAGCTTTCATGCAACTAAAGTGCCGCTTCCCCTTTTCGTTTTCGTTTTCGTTTTCGCCTTTGCCCGTCCCGGGCTGCGCACCTTCCATTCGCTCCGATCGAGGTCTTCCCCATGCTTCGCACCCTCCTCACGCCCATCGCCGTGGCCGCCACGCTGGGCGCCGCCGGCCACGCCACGGCGCAGACACCCGCCGCGCCCCTGACGGTCCAGGTCCTGAACGCCGACGCCAACAGCTTTCACGTCAACTCGGTCGTGGTGAGCGGCAAGTCCGAGGCCATGGTCATCGACGCCGGCTTCACGCGCGCGGACGCGCTGCGCATCGCCGCCGCGGTGCTGGACAGCGGCAGAAGGCTCACCACCATCCTCGTGAGCAATGCCGACCCCGACTACTACTTCGGCGCCGAGACGCTCGTGCAGATCTTCCCCGAGGCGCGCGTCGTCGCCACGCCCGCGGTCGCCGAGCGCATCCGCGCCAAGGCCGACGCCAAGCTGGCCTTCTGGGGCCCCAAGATGGGCGCCAACGCGCCGGCAAAGCCGGTGCTGCCGGGCGCCTTGGCGACGACCACGCTCACCGTGGACGGCCAGGCGGTGGAGCTGCGCGGCACCAGCGGCCTGCTCGCGCACCGGCCCTACGTGTGGATCCCGTCCATCCGCACCGTGGCCGGCGCCCTGGGCGTGTTCGGCGGCCTGCACCTGTGGACGGCCGACACGCCGAGCGCCGCCGAGCGCCTGGCCTGGCGCCAGCAGCTCGACGAGATCGCCGCGCTGCAGCCCAGCAGCGTCGTGCCCGGCCACATGAAGGCCGGCAGTGCACTCGACGCGAGCAGCCTCGCCTACACGCGCGAGTACCTCGCGCGCTTCGACGACGAGGCGAAGAAGGCCGCCAATGCCGCAGCGCTGATCGAGACCATGAAGCGCCTCTACCCGGACGCGGCGATGGCCTTGTCGCTGGACATCGGCGCCAAGGTCGTCAAGGGCGAAATGAAGTGGTGAACGCCACCCCTGCTCAGCGCCTGGCGGCCGGCCGCAGCACGCAGCAGTCGCGCCCGGCGGCCTTGGCGGCGTAGAGCGCTTCGTCGGCCTCGTGCAGCAGCTCGTCCTGGCTGCTGCAGTCGTCGATGGCGACCAGCCCGACCGAACAGGTGTAGCGCAGCTCGGGCCGCTCGGGCAGCGGCTGCGAAGCGCGCGTGGCCGACCCCAGGCGCTGCATCACGGCAACAGCCGCCTGCGCGCCGACGCCGGGCAGCAGCACGAGGAACTCCTCGCCGCCGATGCGGCCGATGACGTCGTCGCGCCGCATCACCGACATCAGCACGCGTGCGAAATCGCACAGCACCAGGTCACCGCGCTGGTGGCCGTGTTCGTCGTTGATGCGCTTGAAGTGGTCGAGGTCGATCAGCGCCAGCACGCCGCCCTCGCGCCGCGGCGGCTCCAGCGCCGCGGCCAGCGCCTGCATCACGTGGCGCCGGTTGCCAAGGCCCGTGAGCGGGTCGCTGCTGGCCTGGCGCTCTGCCAGATCACGCGCCAGGCGCAACTCGCGCTCGTCGGTGCGCAGGCCGGAGACATCCTGCGCGATGCACAGCATCGAGCCGTCCGGCAGCGTCTGCTCGGCCATCGAGAACCAGCGCCCGTCGTGCATGTCGCCCTCGAAGCTGCGCCAGGGCTGCTTGCCACGGCGGCTGGCCGCCGAGGCCAGCCAGGCCTCGAAGTCCGCTGCCTGGACCACGCTGCCGACGCCGCGGCGGCGTGCCTGGCGCATCGGTTCGACCCAGGTCGGGTGCGTGCCCTCGTCGACGCCGAAGACGCTTGCAAAAGCGTTGTTGCACCACAGCAGGCAGTCGCCCGCATCGAAGAGGGCGACCAGCATGGGGCTCGCGGCCAGGCCTGCCAGCAGGGTGCGGGCATGCGGCGCTGGGTCGGCTTCGAAGATCATGGGAAACGCGTCAGAGCTGATTTTCGGCCGCGGCCGGGAAAACTTCAGCCCGCCGCGGGCGACGACCCGATGACGACCCGGCGTGCCGGCTCCACAGCCACTATGCTGCCACCGAAGCCCGCACCCGCATGCCTGCCGTCCCCGCTCTCACCACCCTCGCCGCCCTCACCACCGCCTGCGCCCTTGTCGTCTTCGCCGCCGGCTCGGCGAAGGCGGCCCAGGCCGCGGCGGACGTCCCACCTGCGGCGGCGCCGGCACAGGCCGCGACGGCGGCGGCGGCCTCGGCGTCGGGCGAGCACACGGCCCCTGCCGCGGGCGGCGTGCTGCGCCTGGTCAGCATCGTGCCCCTCGAGCGCCCCTCGATGGTCGCCGAGCGCGCGCTGCTGGATCTCGCCTTCGCGCGCGCGCAACTGCACTACACGCTGGAGTTCAACCCGCCCGAGCGCGCGCTCGAGCGCATGCGCCAGGGCAGCGTCGACGGCGACGTGAGCCGCACCGAGCGCTTCGAGCAGTTTCTGCCCGCAGCGCTGCGGGTGCAGCCGCACCTGCAGAACGCGTTCCACTTCGCGTTCGGTCGCCCGTCCCTGCCACGGCTGGGCGGCTGGGCCGATCTGCAGCCCTACCGCGTGGCCTACGTCCGCGGCTTTCGAACGGTCGAGCAGCGGCTTTCCGGCGCGGCGCGGTGCGACGCCACCAGCACCGCGCAGGCCTGCCTGCAGATGGTCGAGCTGCAACGCGTCGACTGGTGCGTGCTCGGACTCCCCCGCAAGGGAGAACTGCCACCGGACCTGAGCCTCGTCAAGCCGCTGCAGGCGGTGCCGATCGACGCGGCGCGCATCTACCTGTGGCTGCGCCCGGAGCAGGGCGAAGCCGCCCGTCGCCTGGGCCAAGCCTTGCGGCAGCTCGAGCACAGCGGCGAGCTGCAAGCCCTGATGGCGGCCTATCGTCAGCCCGACTAGGATGCCGGGCATGCTTGTCGCACGGCTCGAACGGCGTCACCTCCAGCCCGGCCTGCGCGCGCTGGCGCTGCTGGCGGCTCTGCTCGGGTCGGCGCCTGCGCTCCCTGCGGCGCAGACCATCACCGTTGCGGCCGAGGACGACTGGGCGCCCTATTCCTTCGTGGCACCCGGGCAGACGCAGCCGCAGGGCCTGGCCGTGGACATCGTGCGCGAGGCCTTCGCGACGCAAGGCATCGAGGTGCGCTTCGTCGGCGTGCCCTTCACGCGCTGCATGTTCCTTGCACGCACCGGGCAGGTCGCGGGCTGCTTCAACGTGACACAGGTCGCCGACCTGCGCGACGCCTACATCTGGCATGTCACGCCGATGTTCCACGAGGAGCTGGCGATCTTCGGCCGCAAGGGCAGCCCGCGAACGGACCTCGGCCTCGCCGACCTCGAAGGCAAGCGCGTGGGCTTCACGCTCGGCTACACCTACCCGACGGCCTTCCGCCAGAACCCGCGTGTCGAGAAGGTGGCCGCCAAGGGTGACCAGCAACTGCTGGAACTGCTGCTGGCTGGACGCGTCGACTACATCCTCGCCAACACCGCACCGGCCCGGTTGCGCCTGTCGACGCAGCCGCAGATGCGCGCGGCAATCGAGCGCGTGGGGGTGATCTCGCAGGACGGCTTCTGGCTCGCCTTCACGCGCGCCGACCCGCAGGGCGAGCAACTGGCGGCCCGCTTCGAGCAGGGTCTTGCCGCGCTGCGTGCCAGCGGCCGGCTGGCGGCGATGCAGGCTGCGCTGCACAAGCGCCTGGGCTCCTGAAGACCGCAAGGCGCAGCCATGGCTCCGTACGCCCAAGCGCAGCCGGCACAGCAGGGAAAGGCGGCCGCACGGGCCTCGATCGCGCGGCGCATCATCGTCCTCATCGTCGTCACCAGCGCACTGCTGTCGACGCTGGCCACCGCCTACTACCTGCACCAGGAGTACCGCCGCGGCGTCGACGAGCTGAACGCGCAGTTCGACGGGATCGCGCTCAGTCACGTGCCGGCGCTTGCCGCCAACGTCTGGGTGCTCGACCACGAGCAGACGCGCGAGCAGCTCGAGGGCATCCGGCGCCTGCCCGGCATCGTCGGCGCCACGGTGATCATCGACCCGCCCTGGCCGGCGCTGGAGCAGGAGCAGGCGCAGGGGAAGGCAGTCGCCGACCGCGGCGCGACGCTGCGCCGCGACTTCGAGCTCAGGTATCGCGCCGCCGGCACCGCCGGCACCGCCGGCACCGATGGCGCAAGCAGCGCAGGCGGCCCGCCGATCGGCACGCTGCGCGTGACGGCCTCGCTCGACGGCCTGAAGCAGCGCCTGTGGGCCACCGGCGGGCAGATCTTCGGCCTCGAGCTGCTGCGCGCCACGGTGCTCTCGACGGTGCTCATCCTCGGCCTGCGCCGGCTCGTGACGCGGCGCCTCGAGCGCATCGCCGACTACACCGCGGGCCTGAGCCTGGACAAGCTCGACCAGCCCGAGCACGCGCCGCCGGGGGCCGCCCAGGGCGGCGACGACATCGACCGGCTCGGCCAGGCCATCGACGGCATGCGCCGGCAACTGCGCGAGGAGGTCGACCGCCGCATCGACGTCGAGGCGCGCTCGCGCGGGCTCGAGGTCGAGAAGCAGGCCGCCGAGCTTGCCAACGCGACGAAGAGCGAGTTCCTCGCGTCGATGAGCCACGAGATCCGCACGCCGATGAACGCCGTGATCGGCATGGCCAACCTCGCGCTGCAGGGCCCGCTGCCGCAGCGCGAGCGCGGCTACGTCGAGCGCGTGCTGTCGTCGGCGCAGCTGCTGCTGGGCATCCTCAACGACATCCTCGACTACTCCAAGGTCGAGGCCGGCATGCTGCAGATCGAGCATGCCGAGTTCGAGCTGCAAGGCGTGCTCGACGAGGTCGCCAACCTGGTCGGCCTGCGCGTCGAGGAGAAGGGCCTCGAACTCGTCTTCGACCTGCCCGACGAGCTGCCGCGCCCGCTCCTGGGCGACGCGCTGCGGCTGCGCCAGGTGCTGCTCAACCTCTGCAGCAACGCCGTCAAGTTCACGCAGCAGGGCGCGGTGACGCTGCGCGTCACCACCCGCGAGCGCGGCCCGCGCGAGATCGTGCTCGGATTCGAGGTGATCGACAGCGGCATCGGCATGAGTGCCGCCGAGACGGACACGCTCTTTCGGCCCTTCACGCAGGCCGACCGTTCGATCGCGCGGCGCTTCGGCGGCACCGGCCTCGGGCTTGCGATCAGCCAGCGGCTGATGCAGCTCATGGGCTCGCGCATCCGCGTGCAGAGCGTGCCGGGGCAAGGCAGCTGCTTTGCCTTCGACCTGCGCCTGGGCGTGCCCGCGCACTCGGGCGCGGCATCCCGCGGCGCGGGCGGCAGGCTGCAGGGGCGGCTGCTCGTCGTCGACGACGCCGAGGCCGCGCGCCTGGTGCTGCGGGCGATGGGCACGCGCCTGGGCTTTCGGGTCGATGCCGTCGCCGACGGCGAGGCCGCGCTGCAGGCGGTGTCCGCGGCCGAGGCGGCAGGGCAGCCCTACCGCATCGTGTTGATGGACTGGCGCATGCCGGGCATGGACGGCGCCGAGTGCGCGCGCCGCATCGCCGCCGGCACCACGCAGCCGCCCTGCGTGCTGATGGTGAGCGCCCTCGGACGCGACGAGATGCTGCGCCGGCTGCAGGCGCAGGCGCTGCCGGTGGCCGCCGTGCTGACCAAGCCGGTCACGCCTTCGTCGCTGATCGATGCCTGCCAGGGCGCGCTTGGCCTGCAGCCGGCGCGGTCATCGTCGTCACCGTCGTCGTCGTCGTCATCGTCGCCGACGTCCGACCGCACTGCGCGCTACCGGCAACGGCTCGAGGGCCTGCGCGTGCTGCTGGCCGAGGACAACGAGGTCAACGTCGAGCTCGCCGTCGACCTGCTGCAGCGCGTGGGCCTGCGCGTGCTCGTCGCGCGCGACGGCGAGCAGGCGCTGGCGGCGCTGCGCGCGCACCCGGTGGATGGCGTGCTGATGGACTGCCAGATGCCCGTCGTCGACGGCCTCAGCGCCGCGCGCCGCATCCGCGAGGAGCCGGCCTGGCGCAGCCTGCCGGTGATCGCGATGACCGCCAACGCGATGGTCGGCGACCGCGAGCAGGCGCTGGCCGCCGGCATGAACGACCACGTGCCCAAGCCCATCGACGTCGAGGCCTTGTACGCGGCGCTGGCGCGCTGGCTGCCGCAGGCGCCCGGCGGCGGTAGCGGCGAGACCCCGGGCGCCGCCGAGCCCGGCGGCCTGCCGCCGCTGCCCGGCATCGACGCCGAGGCCGGCCTGCAGCGCGCGGCGGGCCAGCAGGCGCTCTACCGCCGGCTGCTGCGGCTGTTCGAGCGCCAGCTGCAGCGCTTCGTGCCCGAGCTGCGCGCGGCGATCGAGGCCGGCGACTATGCCGCGGCGTCCGGGCTCGTGCATGCGCTCAAGGGCGCGGCGTCGACCGTCGGCGCGCACGAGATCGACCTCGCGGCGCAGGCGCTCGAGCAGGCGCTTGCCACCGACGCCAGCGGCGCGGCGCGGCGCGCGGCGGTGCAGACGCTGGACGACGAGATCGACCGCGTGCGCCCGGGCCTGCAGGCGCTCACTGGACTCCCCTCCGCGCTGCACGCTGCCGGATGAGCTTGGGAGCGGCCCGGCGCGCTCATCCCCCAGGCCGGCACCGCAACGCTGTAGCCCGGCACGCGCGGCCGCGCGCCGCGGCGGCTACAGGCCGCGCACCATCTCCACGTGCGCGATGCCGGCCTCGTCGAACTCGGGGCCGCGCGGCTGGAAGCCTGCGCGCAGGTAGAAGGCGGCGGCGCTGGTCTGCGCGTGCAGCAGCACCTCGCGCTCGCCGCGGGCGCGCGCGGCGCCCATCAGCGCGTCCAGCACCGCGCGGCCGATGCCGCTGCCGCGCACCGAGGCCAGCACCGCCATGCGGCCGATCTTGGCCGTGCCCGGCACATGCTCGAGCAGCCGCCCGGTGGCCAGCGGCATCCCCATGCGGTTGTAGGCCACCGCATGCACGCAGCCGGCGTCGGCGGCGTCCCACTCCATCTCGGCGGGGATCCTCTGCTCGTCGATGAAGACGGCGCTGCGGATCGGCCGCGCGTCGCCTTCCAGCTCCGCCCAGGAGCCCAGCCGCACCCGCGCCGCAGGCTCGCCCGCCTCGAAGCCCAGCAGCGCCTGCCGCAGCAGCGCCGGCACCGGCCTGGGCTTGCCCGTGGACGGGTCGACGAAGACGTAGACGATCTCGCCGTGCACGAGGCGCGCGTCCTCGCGCAGGCATGCGCAGGCGATGGCGATCGAGGAGCGCCCGACGTGCGTGCAGCGCAGGCCCAGCGCGAGCAAGTCCTCGTGCCGCGCCGGCGCCTCGTACTCGAGCGTGGCCTTGCGCACGCGAAGCTCGCCCTGCAGCTGCGCCATCGTCCGGCGGTAGGGCAGCGCCTGCGCGCGGAAGTAGCCGGCGATCGCGCTGTCGAACCAGGCTAGGTAGTGGCTGCTGAAGACGACGCCGTCCATGTCGACTTCGGCGCGGCGCACGCGCAGGCGCTCGAGGTGACGAAAACCGTGGGCAGGGCTCATGGCAGCAATTGTTGCTTCATCGCCGCCGCGGCCGCGTCCAGCGCCAGCGTCGCTTCCCTGATCGCCCGGCCCATCTTGATGAAGTCGTGAGTCACCCCGCGGTAGAGCTCGAGCGTGACGGCCACGCCGGCCGCGCGCAGGCGATCGGCGTAGGCCAGGCCCTCGTCGAGCAGCGGGTCGCACTCGGCGAGGATGACGCAGGCGCTGGCCACGCCCTCGAGATCCTCGGCCTGCAGCGGCGCGAAGCGCCAGTCCTCGCGCTGGCCGCGCGGGATGTACTGGTCGAAGAACCAGGCGATGGCATCGTCGTCGAGCAGGAAGCCGCGCGCAAAGCGCCGGTGCGACGCGCTGTCGGCATGTGCCGCGGTGCCCGGCGTGATCAGCAACTGCAACGCAAGAGGCAGGCCGAGCTCGCGCGCGTGGATCGCCGCCACGGCGGCCAGCGTGCCGCCCGCGCTGTCGCCGCCGACGCCAAGCCGCGCGCCGTCGAGCCCGAATTCATCGCCATGCTCGGCCAGGTGCTGCAAGGCCGCCCAGCTGTCGTCGACGGCGGCCGGGAACGGGTGCTCGGGCGCCAGCCGGTAGTCCAGCGCGAGCACCGCGCAGCCGCTGCGCAGCGCGAGCTGGCGGCACAGGCTGTCGTGCGTCTGCAGGCCGCCGATGACGAAGCCGCCGCCGTGCAGGTAGAGCAGCACCGGCAGCCGCGCATGCGAAGGCGCGTAAAGCCGCGCCGGCCGCGGCCGGCCGTCCCCGCCCGGCAGGTCGAGCGCCTGCACCCGCGGCAGCGGCGCCCGCGGCAGATCGAGCACCTCGGCCGCGGCCACGTAGGCCAGCCGCGCCTGCGGTGGCGACAGGTGATGCAGCGGCGTGCGCCGCGCCCGCCCGATGCGCTGCAGCAGCTCGGCCATGGCGGGGGTCAACATCGGGTTCATGAAGAATCGACGCCGCAGGCACCGAGGACAGAATGCCGAGCCCAAGCAAGCAGGGGCCGGGCGTTGCCGCCAGGCCCCTGAAGCTTCTCTTGAAGTCCTACCGAATCTGGTAGGCGCGATTGGACTCGAACCAACGACCCCCACCATGTCAAGGTGGTGCTCTAACCAGCTGAGCTACGCGCCTGGAAAGCCCTGCAGTATAGCGAATTTTCGATGCCCTCCATCCTTCACCTCGACGCCGCGCTCGTGCTCGTGAACAAGCCCGCCGGCTTGCTCTCGGTTCCCGGGCGCGGGCCTGCGGGCGCGGACTGTGCGTGGGCACGCGTGTTGCCGCTGGCCGGCGATGCCCAGGTCGTGCACCGCCTGGACATGGCGACCTCGGGCCTGCTGCTCTTCGCGCGCGGCGCGGCGATGCAGCGTGCGCTCTGCCTGGCCTTCGAGGCGCGCCGCGTCGACAAGGGCTACGAGGCGCTGGTGCACCGCGGCCCTGACGAGGACCGCGGCGAGATCGCGCTGCCGCTTGCCGCGGACTGGCCGCGCCGTCCGCGGCAGAAGGTGGACCTCGCACAGGGCAAGCCCAGCCTCACGCGCTGGCAGGTGCTGGCGCGCGAGGGCGCGTGCACGCGCCTGGCGCTGCAGCCGGTGACCGGGCGCACGCACCAGTTGCGCGTGCATCTGGCGGCGATGGGCTGGCCCATCGTCGGCGATGCGCTCTATGGCGATGCGCTCTACGGCGATGACGACGGCAATGACGGCGGCGATACCGCGGGCGCGGACGCGGCGCCACGCTTGATGCTGCACGCCTGCGCGCTTGGACTGGCGCATCCGCTGGACGGGCGCGCGCTGCACTGGCGTTCGCCGGCACCGTTCTGAGCCGCGCGGCGCCGCCTTGTGCCGTCCGAGCCCGTGCGGGGCCGCAGCGCGGCTATGCTCGTCGCCATGAGCATCACCCTGTCCATCGTCACCGGCGCCTCGCGCGGGCTGGGGCGCGCCGTCGCCGAACAACTGCTTGCGCGCGGCGAGCACGTGATCGCCATCGCGCGCCGCGCGCCCGAGGGTCTGGCGTCGCCGCGCCTGCAGCACTGGGGCGCGGACCTCGCCGACGCAGGCGCCATCGGCCAGCGCCTGCGCGAGCATCTGCAGGCGCAGGGCGCGCCGGCCTTCGCGGCCCTTTCGCTGATCAACAACGCCGGCGTGATCTCGCGGCTTGCGCCGCTGGGCGAGGTCGGCGACGAGGACCTGGCGCGCGCGCTGCGCGTCGGGCTCGAGGCGCCGATGCGCCTGGCCGCGGCCTTCCTCGGCGCCACGCGCGGCTGGGCGATGCCGCGCAGGCTGCTGTTCGTGTCCTCGGGCCTGGGGCGGCGCGCGATGGCCGGCAGCGCCTCCTACTGCGCGGCCAAGGCGGGGCTGGACCACCTGGCGCGCGCGCTCGCGCTTGAGGAGGCGGCGCAGATCCACGGCGCGCGCGTCGTCTCGCTGGCGCCTGGGGTGATCGACACCGACATGCAAGGCCAGTTGCGCGGCGCCGATGCGCAGGCCTTTCCGGAGCGCGAGCGCTTCGCGGCCTTGCACCGCGAGGGCCTGCTCGACAGCCCGGCGGCGGCTGCGGCGCGCTTGATCGGGTATCTGGACCGGGCGGATTTCGGCGTCAATGCGGTGGCGGACGTGCGCGACGCGTGAGCGCGCGCGGGCGCCTGGGTCGCCCGTGGTTCCCGGGTCGTTGCGGCGATCGCGGCTGCCGCCGCTCCTACGGGAAGGCGGGCTTTCGGGCGACCGCTCCTGGATCGTAGGAGCGGCGGCAGCCGCGATTGCCGTCAGCTTCCGAGCATGACGCCGATGCCGCGCGCGGTGGCCAGCAGCGGGTGCTCGGGCGGCACGGTGCGGCTGCGGTGGGCGACGTCGGCGATGGGCACGCTGTCGATGCGGTCGCACTGCAGCGCGACCATGCGGCCGAACTCGCCGCGGCGCACGAGCTGCGCGGCGTGGTAGCCAAAGCGCGTGGCGAGCACGCGGTCGAAGGCGGTCGGCGAGCCGCCGCGCTGGACGTGGCCGAGCACGGTGCAGCGCACCTCGGTGGACAGGCGTTGTGCGAGTTCGTGCTGCAGCAGCACGCCCACGCCACCCAGGCGCAGCGGGTCCGGGCTGCCCTCGATGCGCTCGCGCACCACGCGCTGCCCCTGCAGCGGCACGCCCTCGCCGATGCAGATCAGCGTGTAGCCCTGGCTGCGCTCACGCTCGCGGCAATGCTCGGCGACGGCGTCGACGTCCACCGGCAGCTCGGGCAGCAGGATCACGTCGGCGCCGCCGGCGATGCCGCCCTCGAGCGCGATCCAGCCCGCGTAGCGGCCCATGGTCTCGGCGATCAGCACGCGGCGGTGGCTGCGCGCGGTCGTCTCCAGCCGGTCCAGCGCCTCGGCGACCACCGCCACCGCGCTGTCGAAGCCGAAGCTGCGGTCATTGTGCATGAGGTCGTTGTCGATCGTCTTGGGCACGCCGACCACCGGCAGGCCGAGCGCGCCGAAGCGGTGCGCGATGGTCATCGTGCCGTCACCGCCGATGGCCACCAGCGCATCCAGCCCGAGCTCGCGCACGAAGTCCATCGCCTGCCCCGAGCGGTCGGCGCCGCCGGCCGCGGCGTCGTGGAAGGGATCGCAGCGGTTGTGCGTGCCGAGCACCGTGCCGCCCTGCGCGAGCAGGCCCTCGACCGCGTGCACGTCCAGGCTGCGCGTGCGCCGCGTGAGCAGGCCCTCGAAGCCGCGCTCGATGCCGGTCACGCGCGCACCGCCCTCGTTGACCAGCGCCAGCGTCACCGCGCGGATGACGGCGTTCAGCCCCGGGCAATCGCCCCCGCCGGTGAGGATGCCGATGTGCACTTCAGGCTCCGATTGCAAGCCAAGCCGTGAGGTCGGCGTGCAGCTTGGCCAGGTCCTCGTGCCGCGTGTACATCATGTGGCCGGCGTCGTAGTAGTGGTGCTCGATGCGCGCGGCGACCTCGGGCGGCACGTCCAGGTGCGCGAGCGACCAGTCGCTGGCGCTGTAGGGCGTGCCCAGGTCGTAGCGGCCGCTGGCCACGAAGACGCGCAGGTGCGGGTTGCGCCGCAGCGCGCGCGCGAGGTCGGGCGTGGTGCTGGCGTAGGCGTTGCCCTGCGCCTGGCCGCGGTTCCAGTTCCAGGCCTTGTGCGTGGCGCCGCTGATGAGCTCGAAGCGCCCGGGCAGCGTCATGCCCAGCGTCTGCCCGAAGTAGGCGAGTGCTGCCGAGGCGTAGGCCGGTGCGATCGCCTCGATGCCGGGGTCGAACTCCCAGTCGTGGCCGCGGCTGGCGGGCATGGGCGCCACCGAGCGCGCCTCCAGTCGCCCGACGACCTGGCCGCGCTCGCGCAGTGCCTCGAGAAAGTAGCTGCGGTCGGAGATGCGCAGGTTGAGTGATTCGACGAGCGCAGGCGCAAGCCCGGTGAGCTGCGCCACGCGCCGCGCCACGCGCGCGCGCCGCGCGCCGCCAAGGCGTGCGCCCTGATGCAGCGCGCCGAGGTACTCCTCCTCGACGAAGGCCTCGGCCGCCGCACGCGCCGCGGCGGGCGATTGCGCCAGCGTCCCCTTGAGCAGGCCGTGGTACTGCGAGACCTGCGCAAACGCCGGCAGGAAGAGCGCGAAGGGCAGTTCGTTGGCCGGGTCGAAGGAGAGCGTCTGCAGGTCCATCGCGCAGCTCACCAGCACGAGGCCGGACAGCGGCACGCCCACCGACTGCAGGCTGTCGGCGAGTGCCGCGCCGCGCGTCGTGCCGTAGCTCTCGCCGGCCACGAACACCGGCGAGCTCCAGCGGCCGTGGCGCGTGAGCCAGGCACGCACGACCTCGGTGAGTGCGGCGACATCGCCATCCACCGAGAGCATGCGCTTGCGCGCGGCCTCGCTGGCGCAGACCGACCAGCCGGTGTGCGGCGGGTCGATGAAGACGAGGTCGAAGTGCGCAAGCCAGGTGAGCGGGTTGTCGGCGATGACCCCGGGGCCGCGCGCGGCCGAGGCGTCGTCGGGCACGACGACGCGCTTGGGGCCGAGCGCGCCCAGGTGCAGCCAGACCGAGGCCGAGCCCGGCCCGCCGTTGAAGGCAAAGCACACGGGGCGCGTGCCCATGCCCTCGGCGGTGTAGACGTAGCTCGTGGCCATCACCGCGGCCTGCGGCTCGGCCAGCGCCCCGTCGAAGCCCTCGGCCATCACCGGCAGGAACTCGACGCGCGCCTCGTAGCCGAGCGTCGAGGCCGCCGTCGCCACCGTGCCGAGGGTCACCGCCGGGGGCCGCGCCAGCAGCGCCTCGACGGTCCGGCGCAGCTTGCGGTCGCCTTCGCTTTCCTTGTCCGAAGCGGTGGACGGGGTGCTTGCGGGGGTTTCGGTCGATTCGCTCATGCGCGGGTCCGTGCGGGGGTTGGGAAGGCAGAGGGTGGTGCGGCGGTGCGGCGACGGCGCGGCGCCGGCGCGGCCTCAGGCGTGCAGCAGTTGCGCAAAGCGCGCGAGGTCGATGTTGCCACCGGAGACGATGATGCCCACGCGCTGGCCGCGCAGATCGACGGCGCCTTCGAGCACCGCGGCGGCGGCCAGGCAGCCGGTGGGCTCGACGAGCATCTTCATGCGCTCGGCGAAGAAGCGCATCGTCGCGACGAGTTGCGCGTCGCTGACGGTCAGCACGCCCTTGGCAAGCGCGCGCATGACCGGGAAGGTGAGCCTGCCGCAGGCCTGCGTCTGCGCGCCGTCGGCGATGGTGTGCGGGGTGTCGATGCGCACGATCTCGCCGCGCGCGAGGCTTTGCTGCACGTCGTTACCGGCCTCGGGCTCGACACCCCAGACCTGCACGCCCGGCGAGCGCGCGTGCGCGGCCACTGCGCAGCCCGAGAGCAGCCCGCCGCCGCCGACGCAGACGAGCAGGGTGTCGAGCGCGCCGACGTCCTCGATCAGCTCGAGCGCAGCCGTCCCCTGCCCGGCCATCACGTCGGCGTGGTCGTAGGGCGGCACCAGCACCAGGCCGCGCTCGCGCGCGATGCGCTGGCCGATCGCCTCGCGGTCCTCGGTGAAGCGGTCGTAGAGCACGACTTCGCTGCCGCGCATGCCCTGCTGGTAGGCGCGGGTGGCGGCGAGCTTGGCGGCCGGCGCGTCGCTGGGCATGACGATGACGCTGGGCATCTCGAGCAGCCGCGCCGACAGCGCGATCGCCTGCGCGTGGTTGCCCGAGCTGTAGGTGATGACGCCGGTCCGGCGCTGCAGCGGCGTCAATCGCGCCAGCGCATTGAAAGCGCCGCGGAACTTGAACGCACCCATGCGCTGGAAGTTCTCGCACTTGAAGTGCAGTTGCGCACCCGTGCGCTCGTCGGCGGTGCGCGAACTGCGCACCGGCGTGCGATGGGCGATGCCGCGCAGCCGCTCGGCGGCGGCAGCGATGTCGGCGAATTCGATGGGCAGGGGCAGGCTGTTCATGCGCCAAGCATAGACGGCGGGCCCTGGAAGCTGCGCCGAAGCTGCGCCGCACGCCGTCATCGGCCGGCTTGTTGCAGTGCAGCAACACCTGGATGAGGGGCGATGCCCTACACAGAGGCGCCTCTCTAGATCCTCGTCAGCCCGTGGGCGCGCGATCGCGTTAGAGTGGCTCTGCACTTCGAGCAAGCGATGTCGATCAACGCCGCCACCGATCACGCGCCGCAGGGCCTGGCCCTTGCGGAGATCATCGAGCTCAAGTGGCTGCTGGGCGGCGAAGGCGTGCGCGTGCACGTCGAGCGGCTGCAGACCGATGCCGACTACGCGCGCGAATGCCTCGCCCGCGCCGAGGCCTCGCCGCGCGAAACGACGCGCAGGACGGCGCAGCGCCTGCGCCAGCGCCTGGGTCTGGCCTGAGGCCACACAGCCGTCGACGCGATCGCAGCGGCGCTCAGCCCTGCAGAGCCTGCCAGGCCTTGTCCAGCCGCTTGACGCTCACCGGCTGCGGCGTGCGCAGCTCCTGCGCGAAGAGGCCGACGCGCAGTTCCTCGAGCAGCCAGCGGTATTCCTCGAGCCGCGCGTGCGGCGCGCCCCTGAGCTCGGCCACGCGGCGCAGCCAGCGCTGCTCGAGCGGGCGCAGTTCGGCCATGCGCGCAGCGTCGCGCGCGGGGTCGGTGCGCAGCTTGTCCAGGCGCATCACCACCGCCTTCAGGTAGCGCGGGATGTGCTGCAGCGCAGCCCACTCGGTCTGCGCGAGGAAGCGCTTGCCAAGCAGCCGCTGCAGCTGCGCCGTGATGTCCTCGGCAACCTCGCGCGGCGGCTTGCTGTCCCGCAGCTTCCTCTGCGCCGCCGCCCACTCGGCGAGCACCGTGCCGGCCAGGCGCGCGACCTCGGCGGCGATCAGGTTCAGCCGCGCGCGTCCTTCCTCGATGCGCCGCGCGAAGCCTGCGGCGTCGGTGGGCAGGGGATCGGCGAGGAAGGCGCGATCGAGCGCCACCTCGACGATCTGCGCGCGCAGCTCCTCGAGCGTGCCCAGGCTCATGTAGGCCGCGGCCATCTTCTGCAGCTCGGGAATGTTCTTCTCGAGGTACTTCAGCGGTTCGCGGATCTGCAAGGCGACGAGCCGGCGCAGGCCCGCGCGGTGCGTCGCCGCCGCCGCCTCGGGTTCGTCGAAGACCTCGATCTCGACATGCGTGCCGCGATCGACCAGCGCCGGAAAGCCGATCAGCACCTGCCCGCCCTTCTTCAGCTCCAGCAGCTCGGGCAGCTCGCCGAAGGTCCAGGCGGTGAGGCGCTCCTGCCCCTGCTGCCTCTGCGGCGCCTTCTCCCTCTCCCGCGATGCGGGAGAGGGTTGGGGTGAGGGTGCGCGCGGGAGAGGGGGTTCCTTGGTCCTCAACGCGGCCAGCGCCTGGAACGCGCTGCGCGCCTCGTGGCCGAGTTCGGCCTTCAGGCGCGCCAGGTCGCGGCCGGCGCCGAGCTGGCGGCCGTGCTCGTCGACGATGCGGAAGTTCATGAAGAGGTGGGGGCCGAGCGTCTCCAGCTTGAAGTCGTTGCGCACGACGGGGAGCTGCGTCTTCTCGCGCACCGCATGCAGCAGCACCTCGAGCAGGCTGCCGTCCGCGAAGGCGTGGCTGGCGGCGAAGTCCTTCGCGTAGTCGGCCAGCGGCAGCAGGCGCGAGCGCGGGCGCTGGTGCAGGCTCTTGCACAGCGCCACCACCTTCTCCTCGAGCATGCCGGGCACGAGCCACTCGCAGCGCGCCTCGCTGGCCTGGTTGAGCGCGTAGATCGGCAGCGTCACGGTGAGCCCGTCGCGCGCGTCGCCGGGTTCGTGCAGGTAGGCGGCCGCGCAGTCGATGCCACCCAGGCGCACGGTCGGCGGAAAGGCCGCGGTGGTGATGCCCGCGGCCTCGTGGCGCATCAGCTCCTCGCGCGAGAGCTGCAGCAGCCCGGGCCGCTTCCTCGCCTCGTGGCGGTACCACTTCTCGAGGCTTGCCGTGCTGCAGACCTCGGGCGGCAGCTGCTGCTCGTAGAAGGCGTGGATCAGCGCCTCGTCGACGAGCACGTCCTGGCGCCGGGCCTTGTGCTCGAAGGCCTGCACCTGGCGCACGAGGCGCTGGTTGTGCGCGAGAAACGGCAGCCGCGTCTCGATCTCGCCCTCGACCAGCGCAGAGCGGATGAAGATCTCGCGCGCGCCCTGCGGGTCGACGCTCGCGTAGTTCACGCGCCGGTTGTTGTAGACGACGAGGCCGTAGAGCGTGGCGCGCTCGAGCGCGATCACCTCGCCGGCCTTCTTCTCCCAATGCGGCTCGAGCAGCTGCGTCTTCAGCAGGTGGCCGGCGACCTGCGGGATCCAGCGCGCGTCGATGGCCGCCAATCCGCGGCCGTAGAGCCGCGTCGTCTCGACCAGCTCGGCGGCCACCAGCCAGCGCCCGGGCTTCTTCGAGAGGTGCGCGCCGGGGTGGCGCCAGAACTTGATGCCGCGCGCGCCGAGGTACCAGTCTTCGAGGTCGCTCTTGCAGCCGACATTGCCCAGCAGCCCCGAGAGCATCGCAAGGTGGATCTGCTCGTAGGTCGCGGGCGTCGTGTTCAGCCGCCAGCCGTGCTCGGCGACGACGGTGTGCAGTTGCGCGTGGATGTCGCGCCACTCGCGCACGCGGCGCGGGTTGACGAAGCGCTCGCGCAGGCGCTGCTCCTGCTGGCGGTTGGAGAGCTTGTGCGGGTGCGCGCCGCCCTCGCCGCCCTCGCCGCTCTCGCCGCCGAAGGGATGACGGCCGCGCCCCTCCTCGATCCACTGCCAGAGCTTGAGATGGCCCATGAACTCCGAGCGCTCGTCGTCGAAGGGCTTGTGCTTCTCGTCAGCGGCCTGCTGCTGCTCGAGCGGACGGTCGCGCACGTCCTGCCCCGAGAGCGCGGCGCTGATCACCAGCACCTCGGAAAGCGACTGGCGCTGCACGGCCTCGAGGATCATGCGGCCCACGCGCGGGTCCAGCGGCAGCCGCGCGAGCTGGCGGCCGATCTCGGTGAGCGCGTTGTCCTCGTCGACCGCGCCCAGCTCGGAGAGCAGCGCGTAGCCGTCGACGATGGCCTTCTTCGGCGGCGCCTGCAGGAAGGGGAAGTCCTCGACCGCGCCCAGGCCCAGCGCCTTCATGCGCAGGATCACGCCGGCCAGCGAGCTGCGCAGGATCTCGGGGTCGGTGAAGCGCGCGCGCGCGGCGTAGTCGTCCTCGGCGTAGAGGCGGATGCACACGCCGTCGGCCACGCGCCCGCAGCGCCCGGCACGCTGGTCGGCGGCGGCGCGGCTGATCGGCTCGACCTGCAGCTGCTCGACCTTGTTGCGCCAGCTGTAGCGCTTGACGCGCGCGAGGCCGCTGTCGACCACGTAGCGGATGCCCGGCACGGTGAGCGAGGTCTCGGCGACGTTGGTCGCCAGAACGATGCGCCGTCCGTGGCCGGGCTGGAAGACGCGCTCCTGCTCGGCCTGCGACAGCCGCGCAAAGAGCGGCAGGATCTCCGGCTGCGGCCCGCCGCGGTGCTGTGCGGCGAGGTGCTTGCGCAGATGGTCGGCGACCTCGCGGATCTCGCGCTCGCCGGGCAGGAAGACGAGGATGTCGCCTGCGCCTGCGCGCCAGAGCTCGTCGACGGCGTCGGCGATGGCGTCCTCGAGCTCGAAGTCCTTGCGCTCGTCGAAAGGCCGAAAGCGCTGCTCGACCGGATAGAGCCGCCCCGAGACCATGATCACCGGCGCCGGCCCGCGCGCCGAGGCGAAGTGCTCGGCGAAGCGCTCGGCGTCGATCGTCGCCGAGGTGACGACGAGCTTGAGGTCCGGGCGCCTGGGCAGCAGCTGCCTGAGGTAGCCGAGCAGGAAGTCGATGTTCAGGCTGCGCTCGTGGGCCTCGTCGATGATCAGCGTGTCGTAGGCGCGCAGCAGCGGGTCGGCCTGCGTCTCGGCCAGCAGGATGCCGTCGGTCATCAGCTTGACCGAGGCGCCGGGCTGCAGCCGGTCCTGGAAGCGCACCTTGTAGCCGACGACTTCGCCAAGCGGCGTGCCGAGCTCCTCGGCGATGCGCTTGGCCACGCTGCTGGCGGCGATGCGCCGCGGCTGCGTGTGGCCGATCAGCCCGCGCCCGCCGGCACCCCGCCCGCGCCCGAGCTCGAGCGCGATCTTGGGCAGTTGCGTCGTCTTGCCCGAGCCCGTCTCGCCGCAGACGATAACGACCTGGTGCTCGCGCAGTGCGCGCGCGATCTCCTCGCGCCTTGCCGAGACGGGCAGCGATTCGGGGTAGCGGATCGGCGGGATGGGATGGGCCGCGACCTTCGCGGCCGCGCGCGGCTTCACGGGGCGCGGATTATCGACGGGCGCTGCACCGCAGCATCCCTTGCTGCAAAATCGCGCGCGCCATGAGCCTCGTCTTCCCGCACACCTTCGTCCCCTGGTTCCGCTCGGTTGCGCCCTACATCCACGCCTACCGCGGCAAGACCTTCGTGGTCGGCGTGGCCGGCGAGGCGATCGCCGCGGGCAAGCTCAACGGCCTGGTGCAGGACCTGGCCATCCTGCACGCCATCGGCATCAAGCTCGTGCTCGTGCACGGCTTTCGTCCGCAGCTGAGCGAGCAGCTCGCCGCCAAGGGCAAGACCTCGCGCTTCAGCCACGGCATCCGCATCACCGACCCGGTGGCGCTGGACTGCGCGCAGGAGGCCGCCGGGCAACTGCGCTTCGAGATCGAGGCCGCGTTCAGCCAGGGCCTGCCCAACACACCGATGGCCAACGCCACCGTGCGCGTGGTCTCGGGCAACTTCCTCACCGCGCGGCCGGTGGGCATCGTCGACGGCGTCGATTTCCAGCTCAGCGGCGTCGTGCGCCGCGTCGACGGCGCCACGATCCGCCGCGCCATCGACATCGGGGCGCTGGTGCTGCTCTCGCCCTTCGGCTTCTCGCCCACCGGCGAGGCCTTCAACCTGACGATGGAGGACGTGGCCACGGCCACCGCGATCGCGCTGCACGCCGACAAGCTGCTCTTCCTCACCGAGGTGCCCGGCATCCGCGAGCGGCAGGACGATGCGCAGAGCGACATCGACACCGAGATCGCGCTGGCCGACGCCCGGCGGCTCGTGGCCGCGATGTCGACGGCACAGGAGCCCAGCGACCCGGCCTTCTACCTGCAGCACTGCGTGGCCGCCTGCGAAGGCGGCGTCGAGCGCTCGCACATCCTGCCCTTTGCCGTGGACGGCGCGCTGCTGATGGAGATCTTCACGCACGACGGCATGGGCACCATGGTCGTCGACGAGAAGCTCGAGAGCCTGCGCGAGGCCGGCCACGACGACGTGGCGGCCATCGTCAAGCTGATCGAGCCCTTCGAGCGCGACGGCACCATGGTGCGCCGCGACCGCGCCGAGATCGAGCGCGACGTCGAGAACTACACGGTGATCGAGCACGACGGCATCATCTTCGGCTGCGCCGCGCTCTACCCCTACCCCGAGGCGCGCACCGGCGAGATGGCGGCACTCACCATCTCGCCGGCGGTGCAGAGCCAGGGCGACGGCGAGCGCATCTTGAAGCGCATCGAGCAGCGTGCGCGCGCGCTCGGCCTTTCCAGCATCTTCGTGCTGACGACGCGCACGATGCACTGGTTCATCAAGCGCGGCTTCGAGCCGGTCGACCCCGACTGGCTGCCCGAGGCGCGCAAGCGCAAGTACAACTGGGACCGGCGCTCGCAGGTGCTGGTGAAGAAGCTGGCCTGATCGGGGCCCACGCAAGGAGAAACGTCGATGACCCGCATGGTGCAGTGCGCCTACCTGAAGAAGGAGGCGCCCGGCCTCGCCTACGCGCCCTACCCCGGGGAACTGGGCAAGCGCATCTACCAGACCATCAGCGCCGAGGCCTTCGAGCTGTGGAAGCGCCACCAGACGATGCTCGTCAACGAGAACCGGCTGAGCCTGGCCGATGCCGGCGCGCGCCAATACCTCGCACAGCAGATGGAGCAGTTCCTCTTCGGCGGCGCCGCCGACCGCGTCGCCGGCTACGTGCCGCCCAAGGGGTGAGCGCCAGCACGGCAAGCCTCGCGATTGCGCCAAGTCAATCGAGAATCGTTCGCAATCTCATGTAAACTGACGGCATCCCGTTTCCTTGCGGAGTTGCCGTGATCCGTTCCTCGCTTTCCCGTCTCAGCGCCTTGGCCTCGGCCGCGGCTGCCGTGCTCGTGGTTCTCGCCGCGCCGGCTCTTGCCCAGCAAGGCCCGCAAGCCCAGGAAAAGGTGCTCAACATCTATTCCGCGCGGCATTACCAGACCGACGAAGCCCTCTTCGATGATTTCACCAAGGCCACCGGCATCCGCATCAACCGGGTCGATAGCGACGATGCCGGCGTCGTCAACCGGCTGAAGAGCGAAGGCGCGGCAAGCCCCGCCGATGTCGTGCTGCTCGTCGACGCCGCCCGGCTGTGGCGCGCCGAGGTGGACGGGCTATTCCAGCCGGTGCGCAGCAAGGTTCTGCAGGAGCGCATTCCCGCGCAGTTGCGCAGCAAGGACGAGGGCCAGGGGTCGGCGTGGTTCGGGTTTTCGACGCGCGCGCGCCTCATCGTCTACGACAAATCCCGCGTCAAGGCCGCCGACGTCGACCAGTACGAGAAACTCGCCCTGCCGGTGAACAAGGGCCTGGTCTGTACGCGCTCGGGCTCGCATCCCTACAACCTCTCGCTCTTCGGCGCGATGCTCGAACATCTGGGGCCCGAGAAGGCCGAAGTCTGGCTCAAGGGCGTGGTGGCCAACATGGCGCGTCCGCCCAAGGGCGGCGACACCGACCAGATCCGCGCCGTGGCCAGCGGCGAATGCGGCGTGGCGATCGCCAACAGCTACTACTTCGCGCGCCTGATGCGCTCCAAGAAGCCCGAGGACCGCGAGGTGGTCGAAAAGGTCGGCGTGCTGTTCCCGAACCAGGCCGACCACGGCACCCACGTCAACGTCGCGGGTGCTGCGGTGGCGCGCCACGCCAAGCATCGCGAGGCTGCGGTGCAGTTTCTCGAATACCTCTCGAGCGCGCAGGCGCAGGAGTATTTCGCCAACGGCAACAACGAATGGCCGGCGGTTTCCGGCACCGCCCTGGCCAATCCGGCCCTGAAGGCGCTGGGCAGTTTCAAGAGCGAGACCGTGCCGATTTCCGTGGTCGGGATGAACCAGGTCAAGGTCCAGCAGATACTCGATCGCGTCGGCTTCAAGTGAGAATCGCGCGGGCGCCGTGCACGGGGAACCGCCGGCTGTTATATTTGCGCCGTCCCAACCCTGTGTGGAATGCTCATGGCCAATCGCCTGAATGACCTGCTCGCCAAGCGGGCCGAACTCGAAAAGCAGATTCTCGAAGTCCAGCGCGAGGAGCGCGCCTCGGCGATCGCCGAGGTGAAATCCCTGATGGCGCAGCACGGCTTGACGCTGGCCGACCTCGGCACCCGTTCCGCGGCGAGCACGCCCAAGGCGGGCGGCGCGGCCAAGGCGGGCGGCCCGGCCAAGAAGGTCGCGCCCAAGTATCGCGATCCGGCGACTAGCCAGACCTGGACCGGCCGCGGCCTGCAGCCGACCTGGCTGCGGCAGGCCCTTGCCGGCGGCGCCAAGCTCGCCGATTTCCTGATCTGAGCGCCGCGGCGCGGAGCATGATCGGCGCATCCCCGTCCTTCGTGGATGCCACGGTCCGGTGAACCCGCTCGAACACGCTCCCCTGCGGTCGCCGCCTGTCAGCCAGGCCTGGCGCGAGCACCGGCTCATCCCCTGCGCACTGGCCGGCACCGGAACCTTCCTCTGCGCCTTCGGCGCCCACGCCGCGGCGGGAACCCCGGCCGGCGGCTGCGCGGCAGCCATAGGCGCGGGCATCGGCCTGGCGCTGGCCGCGCAGGCACGGCTTGGCCGCCTCGCCGCGCTGGCGGCGCTGCCGGGAATCGCGCTGGCGCTGCTGGCACGCGGCTGCGGCCCCGTCATCGCGCTGCTGGCGATGATCTTCGCCGGGGCGCTGCAGGCGCTGGTTGCACGGGCGCTGGCCCGCGGCAGCTTCGACGTGCGGCTGTGGCGGCCGCGCGATGTCGCCTGGCTGGTCGGCGCGGCCGCGCTGGTGGCGCTGGTCGCTGCCGCCGGGCTCGGCAGCGCGGCCTTGCTGCCAGCGCACGGCAAGCTGGCCGACGCCCGCGACGTGCCGCCGCTGCTCACGCTGTTCTGGCTCGGCCTCGGCAGCCTGCTGCTGTGCGCGCTGCCGGCCTGCACGCTGCGGCGCATCGAGCGCCCGCTCACGGCCGGCCCCCTGCTGCTGCGCGCGCTGCTGGCGCTGGGCAGCCTCGTCGTGCTGGCCGCACCCGCGCTGCAGGCCCATCCACAGGCGCAACTGCTCGTCTGGAGCCTGCCCGTCGTCGCCATGCTCGGGCTGTGGACGCAGGGCGGCACCGCGATCGCCTCGTCGGTGCTGGCGCTTGCCGCCTGGGGCCTGGGCCTGGCCACCGTCGACGCCAGTGCGGCGGTGCGCAGCCAGGCGCTCGCGCAGGTCCTGCTGATGCAGGGCATCCTGCTGCTCGCGCATGCCAAGCGCTCCGACACGGTGCGCCGCCAGCGGCGCTGGGAGTGGGCGCTGGACGGCTCACGCCTGGGCGTGGCCGACTGGCGCGTCAACGGCGCGGAGAGCTTCGTTTCGCCGGTATGGCGCGCGCTGACCGGCTTCGAGGCGGCGAGCTGGAGCCCGCAGGCCTGGCTGGAGAGCGCGCACCCGGCGGACCGCGCGGCCTTGCAGGCGGCGCTTGCCGAAGTCGCCAGCGGGGCGACCGGGCGCCACCAGCTCGAGCTGCGCATGCCGCAGCGTGGCGACTGGCGCTGGTTCGAGGCGACGCTGCTCGTCATCGACCGCAACCCCGCAGGCGTGCCGGTGCGCCTGCTGGCGACGCTGCTCGACGTGCACGATCGCCATCACGCGCAGGAACGCCAGCGCCTGTCGGCAAGCCTCTTCCAGCACCTGCACGAAGGGCTGCTGATCACCGACGCCGAACTGCACGCGCTCGACGTCAACCCGGCCTATGTGCAGATCCTGGGCGTCACGCGCGAGGAACTGATCGGCAGCGTACCCGCCCTGCTGCGCCCCTTGCCGGCCGACCCGCTGGCGCGGCAGCAGCGCGCGGCGATGTGGGCGGCGCTGCGCGAGCACGGCACCTGGCGCGGCGAGCTGCTGGCCCGCCGCCGCGGCGGCGATGCCTGCACGCTGCAGGTGACCATCTCCACCATCCACGGCCCGCAGGGCGAACTGCGCAACCACGTGCTGGTGATCACCGACGTGAGCGAGCAGCGCGCGCAGCGCGACCGGCTGGAGCGCCAGGCCCACTTCGACGAGCTGACGCGGCTGCCCAACCGCGCGCGGCTGACGCAGCTGCTGGCCGACGGCATGCGCGCGGCCGACCGCGACGGCTACCTGCTCGTCGTCTGCTACCTCGACCTGGACCGCTTCAAGCCGGTCAACGACCGCTTCGGCCATGCCGCCGGGGACCGCCTGCTGGCCGAGCTCGCAGCGCGGTTGCGCAGCGCGCTGCGCACGCGCGACAACTGGTCCGATTCGGCGGCGCGGCTGGGCGGCGACGAGTTCGTGCTCCTGCTGCGCGCCGGCTCGATCGAGGAGGCGCGCATGGCCGTCGACCGCGTGCTGCGCGTGGTCGCCCAGCCCTATGTCGTCGATCCGGCCGAGGAGCCGGTGCAGGTGACGGCCAGCGTCGGCGCCACCGTCTACCCGATCGACCGCAGCGATGCCGACACGCTGCTGCGCCACGCCGACCACGCGATGTTCGGCGCCAAGCAGTCCGGGCGCAACGGCTTCCTCTTCTTCGACGCCGAGCACCGCCGCCGCACCGAGGAGCGGGCGCTGTTCATCGGCCGCGTGCAGCAGGCGCTGGACCAGGCCGAGCTCGTGCTGCACTACCAGCCCAAGGTCGACATGCGCGCGGGCCGCGTGCTCGGCTTCGAGGCGCTGCTGCGCTGGGAGCATCCGCTGCACGGGCTGATCGCGCCGGCGCAGTTCCTGCCGCAGATCGAGAACACCGGCCTGTCCTCGCACGTCGGCGACTGGGTGTTCTCGCAGGCGCTGGAGCACCTCTCGCAGTGGCGGCGCAGCGGCTTCGAGTTCTCGGTCAGCGTCAACGTCTCGGCCCGCCACCTGCAGGAGCCCGACTTCGCGCAGCGCCTGTCCGAGCTGCTGGCGCGGCACAGCGAGGGGCTGGCGCCGCACTTCGAGCTCGAGATGCTGGAGACCGCGGCCCACGCCGACATCGAGGCCACCTCGGCACTGCTGGCGCGCTGCCGGGCGCTGGGCGTGCGCGTCGCGCTGGACGACTTCGGCACCGGCTACTCGACGCTCACCTACCTCAAGCGGCTGCCGGTGGACGTGCTGAAGATCGACCGCAGCTTCGTGCACCACATGCTCGACGACACCCAGGACCGGGCGATCGTCGAGGGCGTGATCGGCCTGGCGCGCACCTTCGACTGCAGCGTCGTTGCCGAGGGCGTGGAAAGCCCGGCGCAGGCGCGCGCGCTGCTTGAGATGGGCTGCGACATCGGCCAGGGCACAGGCATCGCCGCACCGATGCCCGCGGCCCAGGTGGCCGGCTTCGTGCGCGCCTGGCGCGGCATGTTCGCGCTGACCCCCGCCGCCGCAGGGGAGGACGCGCCCCCCGGCGACGCGCCACGCAGGGAAGGCAGCGGCGCCGACTAGACTGCGCCGCGTGATCCCCACCGGCTTCCTGCAGGACCTGCTCGCGCGCGTCGACATCATCGAGGTCGTCGGGCGCCACGTCGAGCTCAAGCGCAGCGGCGCCAACTGGATGGGCCTGTGCCCCTTTCACGCCGAGAAGTCGCCGAGCTTCTCGGTCACGCCGGCCAGGCAGCTCTATCACTGCTTCGGCTGCGGCGCCGGCGGCGACGCCATCCGCTTCCTCTGCGAGCACACCGGCATGAGCTTCGTCGACGCCGTCGGCGAACTCGCGCAGGGCGTGGGCATGCAGGTGCCGCAGGAGGACGTGAGCCCCGAGGAGCGCCAGCAGCGGCAGCGCCTGGCCGAGCGGCGGCTGTCGCTCACCGAGGCGCTCGCCAAGGCCGCGGCGCATTACCGGCAGGCGCTGCGCCGCTCGCCGCAGGCCATCGCCTACCTGAAGCAGCGCGGCCTGAGCGGCGAGATCGCGGCGCGCTTCGGCCTGGGTTATGCGCCCGCGGGCTGGCATGCGCTGGCCAGCGCCTTTCCCGCCTACGACGATCCGGTGCTCGAGGAGGCCGGCCTCGTCCGCGCGAGTCGCCCCGAGGCGCAGGAAGTGCAGGAGGCGCACGAAGCGCCCGGGCCCGCGGGCGCGAGCCCGGGGTCGACGGAGCCGGCGACCGGCGCCGCACCGCGCCGACGCTACGACTGGTTCCGCCACCGCATCATGTTCCCGATCCGCGCCGTCGGCGGCGAGGTGATCGGCTTCGGCGGCCGCGTGCTCGACGACAGCCGGCCCAAGTACCTGAACTCGCCCGAGACCGCGGTCTTCAGCAAGGGGCGCGAGCTCTACGGCCTGCACGAGGCGCGGCAGGCCATCCGCGAGCGCGGCCATGCCCTCGTCGTCGAGGGCTACATGGACGTCGTGGCGCTCGCCCAGCACGGCTTCGCGCATGCGGTGGCGACGCTGGGCACGGCGTGCACCGCCGAGCACGTGCAGAAGCTGCTGCGCTTCACCGACAGCATCGTCTTCGGCTTCGACGGCGACGCCGCCGGGCGCCGCGCCGCCGCGCGCGCGCTCGAGGCCGCGCTGCCGCACGCCAGCGACTTGCGGCGCTTTCGCTTCCTCTTCCTGCCGCCCGAGCATGATCCCGACAGCTTCGTGCGCGAGCGCGGCGCCGCGGCGCTCGAGGAAGCGATCGCCGACGCCGTGCCGCTGTCGCGCCAGCTGCAGGCCCAGGCGGCCGCCGATTGCGATCTCGGCAGCGCCGAGGGTCGCGCCCGCATGCTGGCGCAGGCGCGTCCGCTGTGGAGCGCGCTGCCGGCCGGCGTGCTGCAGCGCCAGCTGCTGGGCGAACTCGCGCATGCGGCGCAGATGGAGCCCGCCGAACTGTCCGCGCTCTGGCTGCCCGGGCGCGCCGCCCCGGCGCGGGCGGCCGCGCGCGGCGAGGGCGCGCCGCCGCCCTGGCGCCGCCGCGCCGCGGCCAGCACCCGGCCGATGCCCGCGGCCTCGTCCGATCTCGCGCTGCGCCTGCTGCTGCGCCATGCCGACTGGTGGGAGCGCCTCTGCGCCGAGGATCACGAGCGGCTGCACGAGCTCGGCGGCGAGCACGGCGCGCTGGTCGCCTGGCTCGAAGGCCATCTGCTCGAACACGGCGCGCAGACCTGGGCCACGCTCGACGAAGCGCTGCAGGGCCATGCCCTGCATGCCGCCGCGCGCCGCATCGTCGACCCCGGCTCGCTGCAGGACCGGCACGAGTTCGCCGACCTCGAGCGCGTGCTGCACCGCCTCGGCGAAGCCGCGCTGAACGCGCAGATCGCCGAGCTGATCGCTGCCGGCCGCACCGACCGCGAGCAGCTGGACCGCATCGCGCAGCTGCGCCAGCGCGCCAACGAGCACAAGCGACTGGCCGCAACCGGCGCCGCCGAAGGCGGCCCGCACGGCGCCGCGTCGCCCCAGGAAGGCCGCGAAAACCGCGAAAACCGGGGGTGATCGGTATAATCCGCGGTTTCGAGCAGCGGCAAGAGTGACAGCAGCACCTCCGGGCCCCGACCACCCTCGTCAAGGGTTCGATCACCGGTCAATTTCCCCGCAAGGGCTGCAGCATCGCGAAGTCACGCAAGCTTGCCCGCCGGCCCCTCGGTCCCTTCGTCAGCGGCAGCACCGGTTCATGGTGCGCGCTGCCGTGCGTGCGCGCCCCGCTTGCGGCGCGCGCCGCGGCGCGTTCGACCGCGCGCGCAGGGCCGTCACCTCACGAGCCCAGGAACGCCATGACCGCCAAGAAGCCCGCCGAAAAGCCAGCCGACAAGCACGCGGATAAGCACGCGGACAAGCCCGCCGAACCGGCCGCCAAGGCCGCGGCCCAGGCCTCGGCCAAGCCTGCTGCAAAGCCTTCGGCCAAGGCACCGGCCCAGGCGTCCGCGCCGGCCCAGGCTGCGGCCAAGCCCGCCGCCAAGGCGGCTGCCAAGACGGCGGCCAAGGAGGCGACCAAGGAGGGGGCGAAGGCGGACGCGACGGCGACCAAGCCGGCCAAGCCGACCAAGGCCACCAAGGAAGCCTCGGGCCCGGCCAAGGCGGCAGCGACCGGCAAGGCGGCCAAGCCCGAGGCCAAGGCATCGGCCAAGGCCGCGAAGGGCGCCGACGCCAAGAAGGCCGCGCGCGACGAGGACGAGGACCTCGGCGACATCGAAGCCGATCTCGAGGGCGAGGTCGAAGTCGAGAGCGGCGCCGACGCGGGCGAGGGCAAGGAAGCCAAGGCCAAGCCGCTGCGCATGAAGGTCAGCCGCGCCAAGGAGCGCGCGCTGATGCGCGAGTTCGGCCTCGACGAGACCGCGCTCACCGAGGAGGAGGTCGCCAAGCGCCGCCAGGAGCTGAAGACGCTCATCAAGATGGGCAAGACGCGCGGCTTCCTCACGCACCAGGAGATCAACGACCACCTGCCGGAGAAGCTGGTCAACGAGGAGATCCTCGAGGCCATCGTCTCGATGCTCAACGACATGGGCATCGCCGTCTACGAGCAGGCGCCCGATGCGGCCACGCTGCTGATCAGCGGCAGCAACACCGCCACCGCCACCGACGAGGAGGCCGAGGAGGCCGCCGAGGCCGCGCTCTCGACGGTCGACAGCGAGTTCGGCCGCACCACCGACCCGGTGCGCATGTACATGCGCGAGATGGGCACGGTGGAGCTGCTCACGCGCGAGGGCGAGATCGAGATCGCCAAGCGCATCGAAGGCGGCCTGCAGGCGATGATGCTGGCCATCAGCGCCAGCCCCACGACGATCGCCGAGATCCTCGCGATGGCCGACAAGATCGCCGCCGGCGAGATGGCCATCTCCGACGCGGTCGACGGCTTCGTCAGCGACGACGAGGCCGACGACTACGTCGCCGAGGAAGACTACGACGAGTTCGACGACGAGGACGACGACGACGGCGCCGGCGGCTCGCGCGCGCTGACCAAGAAGCTCGAGGAGATGAAGAAGCAGGCGCTCGAGAAGTTCGCGCTGCTGCGCAGCCACTTCGACCGCATGCGCAAGTCCTACGAGAAGGAAGGCTACAAGTCGGCCGCCTACAACAAGGCGCAGCACGCCATCAGCGACGACCTGATGACGATCCGCTTCACGGTGAAGACGATCGAGCGCCTGTGCAACATCCTGCGCGAACAGGTCGACGACCTGCGCCGCCACGAGCGCGAGATCCGCAAGATCGTCGTCGACAAGTGCGGCATGCCGCAGGAGCACTTCGTTCGCACCTTCCCGCCCAATGTGCTGAACCTGAAGTGGGCCGAAAAGGAGATCGCGCTGGCCAGGCCCTACAGCGCCGTGCTCGCGCGCAACCTGCCCGCGGTGCAGGAACTGCAGCAGAAGCTCGTCGACCTGCAGGCCAAGGCGGTGGTGCCGCTGGAGGACCTCAAGGAGATCAACCGCCGCATGAACGAAGGCGAGAAGGCCAGCCGCGACGCCAAGAAGGAGATGATCGAGGCCAACCTGCGCCTGGTGATCTCGATCGCCAAGAAGTACACCAACCGCGGCCTGCAGTTCCTCGACCTCATCCAGGAAGGCAACATCGGCCTCATGAAGGCGGTCGACAAGTTCGAATACCGCCGCGGCTACAAGTTCTCGACCTACGCCACCTGGTGGATCCGCCAGGCGATCACGCGCTCGATCGCCGACCAGGCGCGCACCATCCGCATCCCGGTGCACATGATCGAGACGATCAACAAGATGAACCGGCTCTCGCGCCAGCACCTGCAGGAGTTCGGCTTCGAGCCCGACGCGCCGACGCTGGCCGAGAAGATGGAGATTCCCGAGGACAAGATCCGCAAGATCATGAAGATCGCCAAGGAGCCGATCTCCATGGAGACGCCGATCGGCGACGACGACGACAGCCACCTCGGCGACTTCATCGAGGACACGAACAACGTCGCCCCGGTCGACGCCGCGATGCAGGCCGGCCTGCGCGACGTGGTCAAGGACATCCTCGACAGCCTGACCCCGCGCGAAGCCAAGGTGCTGCGCATGCGCTTCGGCATCGAGATGAGCACCGACCACACGCTGGAAGAAGTCGGCAAGCAGTTCGACGTGACGCGCGAGCGCATCCGCCAGATCGAGGCCAAGGCCATCCGCAAGCTCAAGCACCCCAGCCGCTCGGACAAGCTGCGCACGTATCTGGACAACCTGTAAGGCTGGCCGGATACGTGGCCCGCGCCAGCGGGCTGCCGCACAGCGGCAACGCCGCCTGCGGCGCAGGCACAAGCTGCGCACGTATCTGGACGATCTCCGACCTCGTGTCGAGCCGGGCAAGCACACAGGGGCCGCGTCAGGGTCAGGAATTCACGACATTACACTTCGATCAGGCATGACCCAGATCGTCGACCGTACCGTCCTCTTCGCCGACCTGCGCGGCAGCACCTCGCTGTTCGAGACGCTGGGCAACGCCGAGGCGACTTCGGTGGTGACGCACTGCATCAACGCCTTGTCGCAGCCGGTGCAGGCGCAGGGCGGTCATGTCGTGAAGACGCTGGGCGATGGGCTGATGGCCGTCTTCGTCGAATCGACCGCCGGGGTGCAGGCGGCGATCGCGATGCACGAGGTGCTGGACGCCATGGTGCAGAAGGGCCATCAGCGCGGCGCCTCGTCGGGCCTGCGCGGGCTGCGCCTGCAGGTCGGCATTGCGCGCGGCGAAGTGGTCGAGATGGCCGGCGACTGCTTCGGCGATGCGGTCAACGTCGCCGCCCGCCTGCTCGACCACGCCGGGGACAACGAGACCCTGGCGACCGCCGAGGTGGTCTGCGGCCTGGCCGTCGACAAGCAGGCGCGCTTTCGCAGCCTGGACCGCCTGACGCTGCGCGGACGCGCCGAGCCGGTGCAGGTGCACGTGCTGGGACGGCGACGCGCACGCGGCGACGCCGCGATCACGCAGTTCGGCGACGTCGCCATCGCCGGCGATCCGCAGGGGCTGCGCCTGGCCTGGGACAAGCACAGCCGCGTCTTCAAGGCGCGCGAGTTGCCCGCGGTGCTCGGCCGCGGGCCGCAGGCGGCCTTTCGCGTCGACGACTCCCGCGTCTCGCGCTCGCACGCGCGGCTGGACTGGTACGGCGGCAGCTTCCAGCTCACCGACCTTTCCTTCAACGGCAGCTACGTGCGCTTTGCCGACGGCGAGATCGTCAGCCTGCGCCGCGGCAGTTGCCTGCTGCACGGCGGCGGGACGATCGGCCTGGGCTCCTCGCCGGCCGATGCCGATGCGGCCTGCGTGCGCTTCGAGGTCGTGCCCGTCGACGCCGAACCCGCCTCGCACGAGCGCGACACGGTCTCGGGCCAGCGGCCGATCGACTGAAGCTGCTCGAGCGCATGCGCTTTCGTCCCGAGCCGCCGCAGCAGCCCGCTGCGCCTGCGCGCACGGCCGTGCTGCTGGTCAACCTCGGCACGCCCGGGCAGCCCACGGCGGCGGCGCTGCGCCGCTACCTGGGCGAGTTCCTGAGCGACCCGCGCGTCGTCGAGATCCCGCGGCTGCTGTGGCTGGCGATCCTGCACGGCATCATCCTGCGCGTGCGGCCGGCGAAGTCGGCGGCCAAGTACCGTTCGGTCTGGACCGCGCAAGGCTCGCCCCTGGCCGTCTGGACGACGCGCCAGGCGCTTGCGCTGCAGCAGGCGCTGCACGCACGCGGCCACGACGTCCTGGTGCGGCATGCGATGCGCTACGGCCAGCCGGCGATGGCCGAGGTGCTCGACACGCTGCGCCGCGAAGGCGCCACGCGCATGCTCGTCCTGCCGCTCTACCCGCAGTACGCCGCCGCCACCACCGGCAGCGTCGCCGACGCGCTGCACCGCTGGGCACTGCGGGCTCGCCGCGTGCCCGAGCTGCGCAGCATCGCCTCCTACCACGACGACGCCGGTTACCTCGACGCGCTGGCCGCCAGCGTTCGTGCGCACTGGGCGAAGGCGGGGCGCGCCGGCATGCTGGTGATGAGCTTTCACGGCATGCCGGCGCGCTCGCGCGAGCTGGGCGACCCCTACCACGACCAATGCCAGGAGACCGCGACCGGGCTCGCGGCGCGCCTGGGCTTGTCCGATGCCGAGTACCGCGTCAGCTTCCAGAGCCGCTTCGGCCGCGCGAAGTGGCTCGAGCCCTACACCGAGCCGACGCTGCGCGCGCTGGCCGCGCAAGGGCTGGGCACGGTCGACGTGCTCTGCCCGGGCTTTGCCGCCGACTGCCTGGAGACGCTCGAGGAGATCGCGCAAGAGGGCCGCGACGCCTTCCTCGCCGCAGGGGGCCAGTCGCTGCGCTACATCCCCTGCCTGAACGACGACGCCGCGTGGATCGATGCGCTGGCGGAGTTGGCCGAGCGCCACCTCGCCGGCTGGGACACGAAACGCCCCGGCTGAGCGCAGGCTCAGACGCGGTTGCGGCGGCGCGCGCGCAGCGCCAGCAGCCGCGGCAGCACCAGGATGAGCACCAGCAGCGCCAGCAGCCCGGCCGACACCGGCCGCTCGACGAAGACGCGCCAGTGCCCTTCGCCGATCGCCAGGCCGTTGCGCATCTGCGCCTCGGCCAGCGGGCCGAGGATCATGCCGATGATGACCGGCGCGGTCGGGAAGTCGAAGCGCCGCATCACCACGCCCAGCATGCCGTTGGCGAACATCAGGAAGAGGTCGAAGGCGCTCTGGCGCATGCCGTACACGCCCACCGTGGCGAAGATCAGGATGCCCGCGTAGAGCGGCGGGCGCGGGATCTCAAGCAGCTTCACCCACATGCCCACCAGCGGCAGGTTCAGCACCAGCAGCATCACGTTGCCGATGTAGAGCGAGGCGATCAGCGCCCACACCAGCGCCGAGCTGGTCTCGAAGAGCTGCGGCCCGGCGTTGATGCCGTAGTTCTGCAGCGCCGAGAGCAGGATCGCCGCCGTCACCGAGGTCGGGATGCCAAGCGTCAGCAGCGGCACCAGCGTGCCGGTCACCGCGGCGTTGTTCGCCGCCTCGGGCCCGGCCACGCCCTCGATCGCGCCGACGGTGCCGAACTCTTCCTTGTGGCGGCTGAGCTTGCGCTCGACGCCGTAGCTGAGGAAGGTCGGGATCTCGGTGCCGCCGGCCGGGATGGTGCCGAAGGGGAAGCCCAGCGCCGTGCCGCGCAGCCAGGCCGGCCACGAGCGGCGCCACTCGCCGCGGTTCATGTAGACGCTGTTCAAGGGGTTGCGCTCGCCGCTGCCGCTGCGCCCCTCGTAGAGCGCGGTGTAGAAGCATTCGCCGACGGCGAAGAGCCCGACCGCCACCAGCACCACCTCGATGCCGTCGAGGAACTCGGGGATGCCTGCGGTGTAGCGCACCTGGCCGGTGATCTGGTCCAGGCCGACGAGGCCGACCGCCAGCCCGATGAAGAGGCCGGTGAGGCCGCGCAGCGTGCTCTTGCCGAGCACCGCGCTCACCGTCGTGAAGGCCAGCATCATCAGCAGGAAGTACTCGGGCGGGCCCAGCTGCACCGCGTACGTGGCCACCAGCGGCGCGAACAGCGTCACCAGCACGGTGGCGATGGTGCCGGCCACGAAGGAGCCGATCGCCGAGGTCGCCAGCGCCGCCCCGGCGCGTCCGCTCCTGGCCATCTTGAAGCCCTCGAGCGCGGTCACCATGGTCCCGGTCTCGCCGGGCGTGTTGAGCAGGATCGAGGTCGTCGAGCCGCCGTACATGGCGCCGTAGTAGATGCCGGCGAAGAAGATCATCGACGCCGTGGGCTCGACCTGCGCCGTGATCGGCAGCAGCATGGCCACCGTCACCGCAGGGCCCAGCCCCGGCAGCACGCCGATCGCCGTGCCGACCGCGCAGCCGACGAAGGCCCACGTCAGGTTGATCGGCGTGCCCGCCGTCGCGAAGCCCTGCAGCAGGTGCGAGAGGATCTCGCCCATCACAGCCACCCGGTGCCGGTGAGGCCGGGCAGGTTGATCGCCAGCAGCTTGGTGAAGAGCCAGAAGGCCGGCGCGGCGATCAGCGCCCCGGTGGCCACGTCCAGCAGCGTGCGGGCGAGGCCCCCGCCGCCCTTGCCCTCGGACAGGCGCAGGCCGCGTGCCGCCAGCACGAAGCACAGCGTGCAGCTGAGGATGAAGCCGATCGTCGTGATCAGCGCCGCGTTGGCAAGCACGCCCGCGGCGACCCAGGCCATCGCGCGCCAGTCGCCGCGCTCCGCGCCCGAAGGCGGCTCCATCTCGCGAAATCCCCCGCGCAGCGCCTGCGCAAGCAGCAGCAGGCCGAACAGCGCCAGGGCGACGGTCACCACCCAGGGCAGAAAGTTCGGGCCCACGCCCTGGTAGCCCGCCTCACCCGGGATGCCGATCGCGCCGACGCCAAGCACCGCCGCGACCAGCAGCACGCCCGCGCCGACCAAAGCCTGCCCGCGCCGGTTCCTCGATTCCTGCATGCGACCTCCTCCTTGCCGCCCTCCCTGCCGACCCCCTGCCGGCCCCCGGCTCAGACCATGCCGGCCTTGACCATCGTGGCGCGCAGGCTGGCGAATTCGCGGTCGACGAACTCGTCGAACTCCTTGCCCGTCATCACCGCCGGGGTCCAGCCGTTCTTCTCGAGCGCCTCGGCCCAGGCCTTGGTCTTCACCGCCTTGAGCACCATCTCGGTCAGCGCCTTGCGCTGCGCGGCGTCGATCCCCGGCGCCCCGTAGACGCCGCGCCAGTTGCCGATCTCGACGTTGATGCCCTGCTCCTTGAGCGTGGGCACGTTCACGCCCTTCAGGCGCTGCGGCGAGGTGACGCCGATGGCGCGCATCTTGCCGCTCTCGATGTATTGCTGGAACTCGCTGTGGCCGCTGCCGCCGATGGTGACGTTGCCGCCGAGGATGGCCGCGGTCGCCTCGCCGCCGCCGCGGAAGGCGACGTAGTTGATCCTGCCCGGGTCGACGCCGACCTCGCGCGCGATCATCGCCGCGGCGATGTGCTCGGTCGCGCCGCGCGAGCCACCGCCCCACTTGACGCTGCCCGGGTCCTTCTTCAGTTGCTCGATCACGTCGTGCATGGTCTTGAAGGGCGAGTTCGCCGGCAGCACGAAGACGTTGTATTCGCTCGTCAGCCGCGCGATCGGCGTGGCCTGCGTCAGGCTGACCGGCGGCTTGCCGGTGATGATGCCGCCCAGCATCACCGCACCCATCACCATCAGCGCGTTGCCGTCGCCCTTGCTGGCGTTGACGAACTGCGCAAGGCCGATCGCCCCGGCCGCACCGCCCTTGTTGTCGTAGGTGACGGTGCTGGCCACGCCCGCCTCCTGCAAGGCCTTGCCCAGCGCCCGGCCGGTGGTGTCCCAGCCGCCGCCGGGGTTGGCGGGAATCATCATCTTCAGGTTGGCCGCGGCGAAGGCGGGCAAGGGCAAGGCGGCGGCAGCGCTCAGCGCGGCCAGGGACTTCAGAAAGACATCGCGACGCATCGGAACGGGCTCCTCTGGACTGGGTGTTGCAGCCGGCCGGGTCCGGCCGGGCGCCGGCCCGATGATCCTGCAAGCCGCGGGCGCGGCGCGCTCCCGCGGACCCGGGATTTCCCGCAAGCGCGCAATCGCGCAAGCGCGCAAACGCGCAATCGCCCGGCGCAGCGCGGCGCGGCTCAGCCGGTGGCGGAGAATACGCCGCGATGGCCGACCCGACCCGCAATGAGCGCATGCGCCTGGACAAGTGGCTGTGGGCCGCGCGCTTCTACAAGACGCGCTCGCTGGCGGCCCAAGAGATCGGTCGCGGCCGGGTCAGCGTCAACGGGCAGCCGGCCAAGGCGGCGCGCGAGCTGCATGCGGGGGACCGCGTGCAGTTGCGCCAGGGCGCCCTCACGCGCGAGGTCGACGTGCTGGCGCTGAGCCCGGTGCGCGGCCCGGCGCCGGTGGCGCAGGCGCTTTATCGCGAAACGCCGGCAAGCATCGCCGCGCGCGAGGCGGCAGCCGAGCAGCGCCGCCTGGGCGCCGAGCCCGCCGACAGCCTGCGCGAGGGCCGCCCGACCAAGCGCGACCGGCGCCACCTCGTCGAATGGAACCGCTGGAGCGCAAGCCTGGACGACAGCGGCTGAGGGCAAGCCTTGAAGCCGGCCCGATCGCCCCCAACTGCACGCGCGTACCGCGGATCCCGAATGTTCTTTCGAAGGCACATGACCCAAGATCAAGCTCCCCAGTCGCAGGACGACGCGGCGCAAGCCGCCCCGCAAGCCCACCCTGACGCCGACGCCGTGATCGCCGAGCTGCAGGCCAAGAACCTCGAGCTGACCGACGCCTTCCTGCGCGCGCGGGCCGAAGCCGAGAACATCCGCCGTCGCAGCGAGGAGGAACTGGCCAAGGCGCGCAAGTTCGCCATCGAGGCCTTCGCCGAGAGCCTGCTGCCGGTGCTGGACAGCCTGCAGGCGGCGACGGCGATCGAGGGCGCGAGCGCGCAGCAGATGAGCGAGGGCATGAAGCTCACGCTGGAGCAGCTGCTGCAGGCGCTCGAGCGCAACAAGGTGGTGCGGATCGCACCCGCCGCGGGCACGCGCTTCGACCCGCACCAGCACCAGGCGATCAGCGTCGTTCCGGCCGAGCAGGAGGCCAACACCGTCGTCTCGCTGCTGCAGACGGGCTACCTGATCGCCGAGCGCGTGCTGCGCCCGGCACTGGTGACGGTGGCCGCCCCCAGATGAAGACCCGGTCGCGCCGGCCGGCCCCGCGTCGGCGGGCTTGAAAAGCACGCGACCGATCCACAACTCGAAGACAAGCGGATTCCCGTTTTTTGGAGCAAGCAACATGGGCAAGATCATCGGCATCGACCTGGGCACCACGAACTCGTGCGTCTCGGTGATGGAGGGCAACAGCACGCGCGTGATCGAGAACAGCGAAGGTGCGCGCACCACGCCGTCGATCGTCGCCTACCAGGACGACGG
>CAUJJO010000068.1 GCA_963205125.1 Pseudomonadota bacterium
AGCTGATCGGCCTGCAGCTCGAACTGCAGGTGGTCGTCCTGCCCCTGGCCGAGCGGGTTGCCGCGGCCCTGCACGCGCAGCCGGTTGCCGCCCAGCTCGAGTTCGGCCTGTAGCCGCCCGGGCGTCGCGGCCCCGGGCTGCTGGCCGAGCTCGAGGTGCAGCGCCAGCGGCACGCCGGCGAGCTGCGAATGCTCGAGGCTCAGGCTGCCGCTGCCGGCCACTTGCTGCGCCAGCGCCAGCGGCGCCGTGCGCGCCAGTTCCAGCGAGGTCGCAGGCAGCGTGAGGTCCAGCCCCCAGCGCCCGGAGAGCCGATGCCGGCCCTGCCGCCAGGCCGAGGCTTCGGGGCCCGGCCACCAGGGCAGCGGGTCGAAGTCGGCGAGCTCGCCCTGCGTGCGCAGGGTCCACGCGCCCTTGTCGCCGCGGGCGGCGTCGATCTGCAGCGTCGCCTGCGCGCTGCCAGCGCGCGCGCGCAGGGTGCGGACCTGCAGGCGCCTGGCCGCGGCCTGCGCGTCGATCTCGAGTTCGACGGGCAGCGGGCTGCCCTCGATCCGGCCCTGCAGCGCGCTGCGCAAGGCGATCGCCAGCGCTGGGCGATCGCGCCCGCTGGCCGTCGGCGCGCTGGGCTGTGGCGCGGGCAGGCCATGCAGCGTGAAGGCCAGCGGCCCGCTGAGCTGCATGGCGGCGGCGCGGGCATCCAGCCGCTGCGGCTGCAGCGCCTCGAGGCGACTGTCGATCTGCAACTGCTCGCCGCTCCAGTGGCCGCTGCCCTGCCACTGCCCGGCGGGCTGCGCGCCATCGGCCAGCGCAAGTTCGAAATGCTCGATCAGCAGCCGGCCGCTGTCCTGGCCGGGGCTGCGCAGGCGCGCGCGCAGGCGGCTCAGCGGCAACTGGCCCTGGTCCCAGCGGCCGGGCCTTGCGTTGTCGATCTCGACTTCGGCGGCCAGCGGCCCCTCGCGCGACGAGCTGTCGATGTCGATGCGTCCGCCGAGCGCGCTGCGCGGCACGCCGCGCGCAAGCGCCTGCAGGTCCAGCGCCTGCGTGAGGAGGCGCAGGCGCGCCAGCGGCCAGGCCTGCAGCGGCGTGATCGCCGCCTGCACCTCGAGCCTGGGTGCGGCCGCGCCGCGCGTGGCGGCTTCGCCTTGCAGCTGCAGATCGACCTCGAAGCGCGCCAGCGGCCCCTGCGCCCGCAACTGCGCGCTCCAGGGCGCGCCCTCGCCGATCGACCGCGCCTTGGCCTGCAGCGCCAGCGCGTAGGGCGGCAGCGCGCCGAAGCTGACGCTGCCCTCGATGCGCGCGCGCTCCCAGTCGCCGGCAAGCTGCTGCGCTTCGTAGCCGCGCCCGGGGCCGGCCCACAGCTGTAGCTGCTGCGCCTGCACCTGGTGCAGCGCCGGCAGGGCGTCGATCTGCAGCTCGGCGACCGCGGCCTCGGCGGCCTCGATCCGCAGCGGCATGTCCAGCGTGTTCGGCATGACGATGGGCCGCGGCCCGGCCGGACCGGTGTTGACCTCGACGCGGCGTGCCTGCAGGCGCGCGGCCGTGAGGCCCAGCCACTTGCCGCGCGCCGGGTGCCAGCGCCACTGCAGGCCGCTGCCGACGAAGTCGTCGATGGCCACCCACTGCTGGCCGCCGTCCCAGCGCATGACCAGGCGCTGCACGGCAAAGCGCTCCGACAGCAGCGCCCCTTCGCTGCCGCGCAGCTCGAGGCCGGGAACGTGCGCCAGCAGCCAGGCCGTGCCCTGCTCGCTGCGCAGCAGCCACAGCGCCAGGCCCGCGAACGCCGCCGCCAGCGTCGCTGCGAGCACGAGCATCGCCAGCACCGGCACGAGGAGCTGCCAGAGCGCCCGCAGCGGCCCGCCGGGCACGGGCACGGGCATCGGCGCGGACGCCGGGCGTGGATCGGGCGCGGGCAGGTCGGCGTCCATCGTCAGAACGCGATGCCCACGCTGAAGTGCAGGCGCACGCGGCGGACCTCCTGCCCGTAGGCCAGGTCCAGCCGCAGCGGCCCGACGGGGCTGCGCCAGCGCAGGCCGACGCCGTAGCCCAGCGCCGGCTTCAGGTGGGCGAAGTCGTTGGCGGCGCGTCCGGCGTCGACGAAGACCGCGCCCCACAGCGAGGGCATGCTGGCGACGAAGGGCCGTGCCAGCTCGACGCTGCCGGTGCCGAGCACCGCCCCCGAGCCGACGATGCCGTTCGTGATCGGCCCGAGCGTGCGATAGCCGTAGCCGCGCACCGAGTCGTCACCGCCGGCGCGAAAGAGCTGCGATTCCGGCCCCGCCACGCCGGGCCCGAGAAAGACCTGCCCCAGCTCGATGCGCGCCTGGCCGTACCAGGACTGGCCAAGCGGCCGGTAGACGTTCAGCCGCGCGTAGGCGCGCGTGAACAGCCCGCTGCGCGAGGCGTTGCCGTGCGAGTGGCCGAGTCCGCCCTGCAGCGCGAGCGTATAGCCCTCGGTCGGCAGCAGCACGCTGTCCAGGCGACGCCAGGTCAGGTGCGCGTTGCCGGAGACCGCGAGGGTCCAGCGGCTGTCGAGGTCGGTCTTGCGCACGCCGCGTTCGACCTCGGCGAAGAGCAGCCGTTCCAGGTGGTTCGAATCCTGGCTGCGCCCCAGGCGCAGGCGCTGCGAAGTCACCGCGTCGGTCGAGGACACCAGGCGCTCGACCGCGCCGCCGAGCAGCCAGCGGCGGAACCCCTCGCCCGGATGCGTGCTGACCTCGCCGTTCCAGGCCTGGCGCACGCGGCCCAGCTCGAACAGGTTGTTCGAGGACACCGCGCGCCCGAAGACGCGGCGGTAGACATGCTCGAGCGAGGCGCGCGGCCCGGTGTTCGCGCTCACGCCGACGCCGACGGTGTAGACCTGCAGCGGCTGCTCGCGCAACTGCACGCGGATCGGCGTCGCCGCGGCGTGCGCGGGGTCGGGGTCGAGCGTGACGCTGACGCTCTCGAACAGGCCCGCGCGCTGCAGCCGATCCTGGTAGTCGAGCAGCAGCGCTTCGGTGACGGGCGTACCCGGGGCGAAGCTGGCCAGCGCCTGCACGGTGCTCAGGTCCTGCTGCTGCAGGCCTTGCACGCGGATCTCGCCGCTGCGAAAGAGCGGGCCGCTCTCGGCGACGAGGAAGAGCCGCGCGCCGTCCTCGGCCTCGTCGACCTCGGCGGCGGTGCCGGCCCAGTTCGCGCTCGCGTAGCCGGCGCCGCGCAGCTGCGTGAGTGCGGCGGTCTTCGCGTCGCGCCAGGCCTCGTCGCGAAGGACGCTGCCCGCGGGCAGGGCCCAGGCGCGACGCAGCTCCTCGAGCACGCGCGCGGCGCGCGCGTCGCCGGCCTCGCGCGCCTCCTCGAGCTCGCCCTGGACCTCCAGCGTCACGCGCTTCACGTGCACCTGCGGCCCGGGGTCGACGTGCACGCGCACCGTCTCGGGCGCGCTGGCCGAGGCGGTGCCGACGCGCTCGATCCGGACCACCGGGCGGAAGTAGCCCTCGGTGCGCAGCAGGTCGCGCGCGCGCGCGGGCGTCACGTCCAGCAGCCGCTGCAGCTCGGTGTCGGTGACGGCGTCGCCGCGGGTGAGCCGGGCCAGCCGCGAGATCTCGAGGTAGCGGTCCAGCAGCTCCCGCAGCGGCGCGGGTGCGTCGATCTCGACGCGCACCACCGGCGGCCCCTGCGGCAGCACCGCCGGCCTGGGCGTCGCGTCGTCTTCGCTGCGGCCGCTGTCGCCGAGCAGCGCGCAGCCGCCCAGCATCAGCGCAAGGACCGGCAGCGCAAGGGCCAGCCGCAGCGCGGGCGCCGTGCGCGCCCGCGGCTTCATTTGCTCAGCAGCCGCATCGCGCCCTCGAGCCCGGCCAGCGTGAGCGGGAACATGCGCTGGTTCATCAACTGCTGGACGATGGCGATGCTCTGGCGGTATTGCCACACGCCCTGCGGCTCGGGGTTGATCCAGGCGAAGTGCGGAAAGGCGTGGGTGAGGCGCTGCAGCCACTCGGCGCCGGCCTCCTCGTTGTTGTACTCGACGCTGCCGCCGGGCTGCAGGATCTCGTAGGGGCTCATCGTCGCGTCGCCGACGAAGAGGAGCTTGTAGTCGCGGTTGTACTTGCGGATCACGTCCCAGGTCGGGAACTTCTCGCTGTAGCGGCGGCGGTTGTTCTTCCACATGAAGTCGTAGACGCAGTTGTGGAAGTAATAGAACTCGAGGTGCTTGAACTCGCTCTT
>CAUJJO010000069.1 GCA_963205125.1 Pseudomonadota bacterium
CCGTGCCGCGGCTGCTGATCGCCTTGCTCCAGACCGGGAAGCCCATCCCGGTGAGCGTCTTCACATCGCGCACGCCGGCGTCGATGACGAGCGCGCGCGCGCCGCGAGCCTGGAAGCTGGTGGCCAGCAGGTCGCCGAAATAGCCGTCGGTGCACGCCGTCGTCACCGCGGCGACGACGATGTCTCCGGGCCGGATCTGCTCGGCGACGACGTGCATCATCCAGTTGTCGCCGGGCTGCAGCAGCACCGTCACCGCGGTGCCGGAGACCTGCGCGCCGGCGTAGATCGGGCGCATGTAGGGCTGCATCAGGCCGACGCGGCCCATCGCCTCGTGCACGGTCGCGCTGCCGAACTTCGCCAGCGCGTCGGCAACCGAAGCGTCTGTGCGCTCGATCCGGCGGTGGACGACCCCGAGTTCGTACATCTCACTTCCCCTTCTTCTTCAGCGCGGCGTCCAGCCGCGGGTAGACGCGCCGCGCGTTGCCTTCGTAGATCGCGTGCTTCTGCTCGGGCGTGAGCTGCGTGCTCGCCTCGATGTAGCGCCTGGTGTCGTCGTAGTTGAAGCCGGTCTCGGGGTCGATGCCGCGCACCGCGCCGATCATCTCGCTGGCGAAGAGGATGTTCTCGACCGGGATCACGCGCGTCAGCAGGTCGATGCCCGGCTGGTGGTAGACGCAGGTATCGAAGAAGACGTTCTTCAGCAGGTGCTCGGAGAGCAGCGGCTTCTTCAGCTCCTGCGCCAGGCCCCGGTAGCGGCCCCAGTGGTAGGGCGCCGCACCGCCGCCGTGCGGGATGATGAATTTCAGCGTCGGGAAGTCCTTGAACAGATCGCCCTGGATGAGCTGCATGAACGCCGTCGTGTCGGCGTTGATGTAGTGCGCGCCGGTGGTGTGAAAGCACGCGTTGCAGCTCGTGCTCACGTGGATCATCGCCGGGATGTCGTACTCAACCATCTTCTCGTAGATCGGGTACCAGTGGCGGTCGGTCAGCGGCGGCTCCTTCCAGTGCCCGCCCGACGGGTCGGGGTTGAGGTTGATCGCGACGTTGCCGTACTGCTCGACGCACTTGACGAGCTCCGGGATGCAGGTCCTCGGGTCCACGCCGGGGCTTTGCGGCAGCATCGCCGCGGGGATGAAGTGCTCGGGGTAGAGCTGGCTGACGCGAAAGCAGAGTTCGTTGCAGATCGCCGCCCAGGTGCTGCTGACCTGGAAGTCGCCGATGTGGTGCGCCATGAAGCTGGCGCGCGGGCTGAAGATCGTCAGGTCCGATCCGCGCGCGCGCATCAGCTTGAGCTGGTTGTTCTCGATGGTCTCGCGGAGCTCGTCGTCGCTGATGCGCAGGTCCGAGGCCCTGGGCATCTGCGCCGGGTCGGCGATCCCCGCGATCTGCGCGTTGCGCCAGTCGCCCAGCGCCGCGGGCGCGGTGGTGTAGTGGCCGTGGATGTCGATGATCATGGGCGCAGTCTCCTTCGCAGGCATTGTTGGCCAGGCGCGATCCCGCATCAATGCGATGGCGCCACTAGCAGCTATAGCATTCCGGCATGGATCTGAAGCAGCTCGAGTATTTCGTGCACGTCGCCGAGATGGGCAGCTTCACCCGCGCCTCGGCCTACCTGCAGGTGGCGCAGCCGGCGCTCTCGCGCCAGGTGCGTGCGCTCGAGGTCGAGCTGCGCCAGGCGCTGCTGCAGCGCAACGGCCGGGGCGTGACGCTGACCGAAGGCGGCAAGCGGCTGCTGGCGCACGCGCGCGGCATCCTGCAGCAGGTGCAGCGGGCGCGCGACGAGCTCGAGGACCAGCGCGGTGCGGCGACCGGGCGCCTGACCATCGCGCTGCCGCCAAGCGTCAGCCGCACGCTCACCGGGCCGCTGGTGCAGGCCTTTCGCGCCGAGCTGCCGCGGGCGCGCCTGTCGATCGTCGAGGGTCTCTCGGCCTATGCGCTCGAGTGGCTGGTGATCGGCCGCGTCGATGCGGCGCTGGCTTACAACGTGACGCCTTCGCCGGCGATCGAGCTGCAGCCGCTGCGCGAGGAGCCGCTCTACCTGGTCTCGGCGCGCGCCGCGGGTCGTCGGCGCCTGGGCGGCCCGCTGACGCTGGCCGAACTCGCCGAGCAGCCGCTCGTGATCCCGAGCCGCCCGCACGCGATGCGCATGCTGCTCGAAGCGGCGCTGGCCAGCGAAGGGCGGCGTGCGCGCGTCGCGCTCGAGATCGACAGCGTGCCGGCGATCCTCGACCTCGTGCAGCAGGGCGGCGCCAACGCGCTGCTGACCGAGAACGCGATCCGCGGCAGCGGCCAGCCCGAGGCCTTCGCGCTGCGACCGTTGGCGCCGCCGCTGGTGGCCACGCTCTGGCTCGCCACCTCGGCGCAGCGCCCGCGCGGGCCGCTGCTCGAGCGCGGCGCGGCGATCGTGCAGGCGCTGCTGCGGCCGCCGCAGGCGTAGGCGGCGCGGCTTCAGTGCCGCGGCTTCAGTGTCGCGGTGCGGGCGGCTGAGCGTCGCTGACCGACCCGTCGGGCCCATCCGGCGGCGCCTCGGCCGGCACGCGGTAGGCTTCGCTGGCCCAGGCGCCGAGGTCCAGGCTGCGGCAGCGCTCGCTGCAGAAGGGGCGCCAGGGGTTCTCGGGGCCGTAGCGGCTGGGCTGGCGGCAAGCCGGGCAGGGGACGACGATCGGCTTGCTGGCCATCGGCAGGCGCTCGCGGCGGCTCAAGTGCAGAGGGTGAGCTCGAAGGGCACGTCGGCCGTGGCCGGGCGCAGCCGCCCCTCGGCGTCGGCACGCATCATGCGCACCGAAACGAGCAGGCGATGGCCGCTGATCTCGGGCACGAGGCCGTCCTCGCCGTCCATGCGCAGGCGCAGCAGCTGGTAGGTCTTGCTCTGCGGCAGCGTCTGCTGGTATTGGCCGGCGCTGGCCATCATGCGCTGCGGCGTACCGCTCTCGCGCAGCAGGCCCAGCAGCGTGTAGAGCGCGGTCGCCAGCGGCATCAGCGAGGACGTCCAGCCGACGAGGTCGGCACGGCGCTGCTCGGGCGCGCGCTGCTGCCAGGCGAAGTAGGAGGGCAGGTCGAACTCGCAGGTGCCGCCGGGGATGTTGATGCGGCTGCGGATGCTCATCAGCCACTCGTTGCCGGCCAGCGCCTGCCCGGCCTTGCCCTGCAGGCGGTTGAGGCCGTCCCAGGCGCGCTCGATGCGCCCGATCACCTCGTCCAGCATGGCCTCCGAGATCGCCGGGTTGCCGCGATAGGCCACGAGCTGCGCGCGGTGGCGGTCGAGTTCCTTCAGCAGGTCGGCCTTCAGGTCGGCGCGCGCGGCCACGTCCATCACCTCGAAGATCGTCGCCAGCGCGAAGTGATGATCCACCGGCGTGTCGCGCGGCACCAGCTGCGCCAGGCGGTCGAACAGGTGCTCGAGCCGCAGCATCGTGCGGATGCCTTCGTGAAACGGGTATTCGTAGAGGATCAAGGGCGCGCTCGGCAGGCTGCCGGGCATTGTTCCACAGCAGGCGCGCGATCCAGGCGCGCACCAGGACCGCGCCAGGACCGCGCCAGGCCCTTGCCGACCTCAACCCGACCAGCGCTCCCAGAGCACGTGCACCTCGTGCGCCAGCTCGGGGAGCGAGAGGTCATCGTTGTGGATCACCGCGTCGGCGATGGCGCGGCGCGCGGCGCGCGGGGCCTGCTGCGCGATCACCGCGCGCACGGTCGCCTCGCCCCAGCCCGAGCGCTGCATGACGCGGCGGCACTGCGTGTCCTCCTCGCAGTCGACGACGAGGATGCGATCGACGCGGGCGCGCCAGCGTGACGATTCGGTGAGCAGCGGCACGTCGAAGACGACGAGGCGCGGCCCCGCTGCCGCGGCTTCGCGCTCGGCCTGCGCGCCGATCAGCGGATGCAGGATGGCTTCGAGCGCGGTCTTGGCGGCCGGATCGGCAAAGACCTGCGCGCGCATGCGCTCGCGGTCGAGCGCGCCGTCGACGCCGATCATCGCCGGGCCGAAGCGCTGGGCGATCGCGGCGAGGGCGGCCCCGCCGGGCAGGGTGAGCGCGCGCGCGATGGCGTCGGTGTCGACCAGCACCGCGCCATGGCCGACCAGCAGCCGCGCCACGGTGCTCTTGCCGCTGCCGATGCCGCCGGTCAGGCCGATGCTGCGCACGCGGGCAACGCTCATCGTGCGCGGCCGGACGAACGGCTCAGGCCCAGCCCATCCATCCCAGCACGACGGGCAGGCCCACCAGCAGCACGACCAGGCCGCCGCCGGCCAGGAAGGGGCCGAAGGGAACGAAGCGGCCTTCGCGCAGCTTGCCGAGCATCTTCATCAGCAGGCCGACGACGGCGCCGAGGACCGAGGCCATCAGCACGATGGGCAGGATCGCCTGCCAGCCGAGCCAGGCGCCCAGCGCCGCAAGCAGCTTGAAGTCGCCAAAGCCCATGCCCTCCTTGCCGGTGGTGAGCTTGAACAGCCAGTAGACCGACCACAGCGACAGATAGCCCGCCACCGCGCCCCACAGCGAGGCCGCAGGCGCCACGCCCGGCAGCCAGCCCAGGCCCGCGGCGACCAGCCCGGCCCACAGCAGCGGCAGCGTGATGGCGTCGGGCAGCACCGTCGTGTCCCAGTCGATCAGCGCCAGCGTGAGCAGCGCGGCGACGAAGCCGCAGTACAGCAGGGCCCCGGGCTGGGCGCCGAAACGCCAGCCCAGCGTCGCGAAGAGCGCGCCGGTGGCCAGCTCGACCAGCGGGTAGCGCGCGGCGATGCGCGCGCCGCAGGCCGAGCAGCGGCCGCGCAGGCGCAGCCAGGACAGCAGCGGGATATTCTCGTGCCAGCGGATGCGGTGGCTGCACGAGGGGCAGCGCGAGCCCGGCTGGGTCAGCGACAGGGGCCCGAGCGCAGCCAGCGTGCGGCGCAGGGCGCCGGCCGCCTGGTCCAGCCCCGGCGGCGCTTCGGCGGCGAAGGTGCGGCGAAAGGAGTCGCGATCACGCAGTTGCGCGACCACGTCGGCCCACCACTGCCGCTCGAGCATCAGCGGCAGGCGGTGGATGACGACGTTGAGGAAGCTGCCGACGACCAGCCCGAGGACGCCGAGCGCCCAGGGCGAGAGCAGCAGCTCGGCGAGGGCCGGGTCGATCACGGGCGGCCCGGCTTCAGACCACCGCGCCGAGCTTGAAGATCGGCAGGTACATCGAGACCACGATGCCGCCGATGATCACGCCCAGGATGACGATGATGAAGGGCTCCATCAGGCTGGAGAGGCCCTTGACCATTTCGTCGACCTCCTCCTCGTAGAACTCGGCGGCCTTGGCCAGCATGTGGTCGAGCGAGCCCGACTCCTCGCCGATCGAGGCCATCTGCAGCACCATCACCGGGAACACGCCGGTGGAGGTCATCGCCGTGGTGAGCGCGGTGCCGGTGGCGACGTCCTTCTGGATCTTCTCGGTGGCGATCTGGTAGACCGCGTTGCCCGAGGCGCCGCCGACCGAATCGAGCGCCTCGACCAGCGGCACGCCCGCGGCGAACATGGTCGAGAGGGTGCGCGTCCAGCGCGCGATCACCGACTTGTTGATGAGGTCGCCGAACACCGGCACCTTCAGCAGGAAGCGGTCCATCGCGATCTGCATCTTCTCCGAGCGCTTCCACGACTCGAAGAAGAAGTAGAGGCCGCCGAAGAGCAGGCCGAAGATCGCCCACCAGTAGGCGACGAAGAACTCCGACAGCGCGATCACGAACTGCGTGGGCGCCGGCAGCTCGCCGCCGAAGGAGGTGAAGACCTCCTTGAAGGCGGGGATCACGAAGATCATGATGACGGTGACGACGACGAAGGCCACCACCATCACCGCGATCGGGTACATCAGCGCCGACTTGATCTTCGCCTTGATCGCCAGCGTCTTCTCCTGGTAGATCGCCAGGCGGTCGAGCAGCGCCTCCAGGATGCCGCCGGCCTCGCCGGCCTCGACCAGGTTGCAGTAGAGGCTGTCGAAGTGCAGCGGGTGCTTGCGAAAGGCCGCCGAGAGGCTGGTGCCGGTCTCGACGTCGGAGCGGATGTCGTTGAGCAGCTTGGTCAGCCGCGGATTGGTGCTGCCGCGGCCGACGATGTCGAAGGCCTGCAGCAGCGGCACGCCGGCCTTCATCATCGTCGCCAGCTGGCGCGTGAAGATGGCGATGTCCTTCTGCTTGATGCTGCGCCCGCCCGCGGTGCGGCGCTTCTTGACCGTGGTGATGAGGATGCCCTGGCGGCGCAGGCTGGCGCTGACCTGCGCCTCGCCGCCGGCGCGCAGCTCGCCGCGCACGACCTTGCCGGTGCGGTCCTTGCCTTCCCACTCGAAGACGAAGTCCTTCGGGTTCTTCGCGACTGCTGCCGATGCTGCTGTTGCCATGGGGGCTCCGGGCCTTATTCGTTGGTCACGGTGATGACTTCCTCGAGCGTCGTGACGCCGGCACGGACCTTGACCAGGCCGGACTGCCGCAGGTCACGCACGCCGTCCTTCTGCGCCTGCTGGGCGATGTCCAGCGCCGTGCCCTCCGAGAGGATGATGCGCTGGATGGCTTCGCTCATGGGCATCACCTGGTAGAGGCCGACGCGGCCCTTGTATCCGTTCGTGCAGGCCGAACAGCCGACCGCGCGGTACGGCTTCCAGCTGCCGTCGATATCGGTCTCCGCGAAGCCCGCCTTGAGCAGCGCCTCGCGCGGGTACTCGGCGGTGGTCTTGCAGTTCTCGCAGAGGCGCCGCGCCAGCCGCTGCGCGGTGATCAGCAGCACGCTGGAGGCGATGTTGAACGGCGGCACGCCCATGTTCAGCAGGCGCGTCAGCGTCGTCGGCGCGTCGTTGGTGTGCAGCGTGGACATCACCATGTGGCCGGTCTGCGCGGCCTTGATGGCGATGTCGGCGGTCTCCAGGTCGCGGATCTCGCCGACCATGATGATGTCCGGGTCCTGCCGCAGGAAGGACTTGAGGGCGGCCGCGAAGGTCAGCCCCGCCTTGTCGTTGACGTTGACCTGGTTGATTCCCGGCAGGTTGATTTCCGCCGGATCCTCGACCGTCGAGATGTTCACGCCCGGCTGGTTGAGGATGTTCAGGCAGGTGTAGAGCGAGACCGTCTTGCCGCTGCCGGTGGGCCCGGTGACGAGGATCATCCCGTAGGGCCGGTGGATGGCCGCCAGCAGCCGCTCCTTCTCGATCTTCTCGTAGCCCAGCGCCTCGATGCCGAGCTTGGCGCTGGAGGGGTCGAGAATCCGGATCACCACCTTCTCGCCGAACAGCGTGGGCAGCGTGCTGACGCGGAAGTCGATCGCCTTGGCGCCGAACTTCAGCTTCATGCGGCCGTCCTGCGGCACCCGCTTCTCGGCGATGTCCATGCGCGAGATGACCTTGATGCGCGAGGCCAGCTTCTCCTTGATGGCGATCGGCGGCTGGGTGATCTCGCGCAGCTCGCCGTCGACGCGAAAGCGCACGCGGTAGGTGTACTCGTAGGGCTCGAAGTGCAGGTCGGAGGCGCGCATGTTGATCGCGTCGACCAGCATCTTCTGCAGGAAGCGCACCACCGGCGCATCCTCGACCTCGCTGGCGATGTCCTGGGACTCCGAGGGCGGCCCGGTGTCCTCGGTGACGTCGAACTCGAAGTCGCTGCTGGCGATCGCGTCGAGCTGCTCGGCAGCACTTGCCCCCTGCGCGTCGACGAGCTTGGCCAGCTTGTCCTGCTCGACGATGACCCACTCGGGGCTGAGCTGCGTGGCGAACTTGACGCGCTCGGCGGCCTCCTGGTCGGTCGGATCGGCGGTGGCCACGAAGAGCCGGCTGCCGCGCTTGCCGAGCACGAGCAGCTGGTACTGCGCCGCCGTCTTGCCGTCGAGGAAGCCCTTGGGGATCTTCTGCTGGTCGACCGCGTTCAGGTCCAGCAGCGGCAGCGCCAGCGCCTGCGACAGGGTGTGGGCGAGATCCGCCGCCGACACGGCGCCCGCGGCCACCGCCACCGAGGCAAAGCTGCTCCTGCGCTCGCGCGCCGACTTCAGCAGGTCCTCGGCCGACTTGGTGCTGATGCGCCCGGCATTGACGAGCACGCGAGCCACGCCCGAAAGGGCGTTCGGGGGCGATTCGATCGTCGGGTCCGCGGCCATCAGCGTGCGTCGTGGGGCGTGAGGTCAGTGGGGGATGATCGCCGATCCACCGGGGGCTGTAAACGCTGCATAAGCACGACTCGTGCCCGTTGCACAAGCGCTTACAAACGCGGGAGCCGAACCGCAGGTCCGTGGCGTCGGCGCGCCGCGGAGTGCGCCCCCGGCTGCGGTTCGGCCTCCTCCCTGGTCGTGGGTTGGGCGGATTATCGCGCGCTGAATCAACGGCTTGGCGTCGATTTCTCGTGTGCTTTCGCGTGTTGTGGTGTTGCGAAAAAGCGATCAAGCGAGCTCGAGAATCTCCGTCAGCGCCTGCACCCAATGGTCGGGCGGATGCGCGCAGAAGGCGCTCTCGTCGCACTCGCCGCCGTGGATGATGGCCACCGGAACACCGGCGGCCCGCGCGGCGTGCACGTCGGTGAGGCTGTCGCCGACGAAGAGCGCCTGCGACGGCGCGACGCCGAGCGCATCGAGGGCGCGTTGCAGGCCTTGCGGATGCGGCTTCAGGAAGAGCAGGTCGTCACGGCAGATGGTCGGCTCGAGATGGCCGTCCAGCCCGAAGCGCGCCATCACCTGCGCCACGGCACGCCGACCGCAGTTGCTCACCATCGCCCTGCCGATGCCGCGTGCGCCGAGCGCCGCCAGCAGTTCGACGGCACCGGGCCGCGGCGCCCAGCGCGTGGCGGCGTCGGCATCCCAGCGGTCGTAGATCGGCTGCAGCACGCGGCGAACTTCGGCCAGCCGGCCCTGCGGCTCGGCCGCCGCGACGGCAGCGTTCCAGAGCCGGGCGTAGTTGCCCTCGGTCGGACAGCCCAGCGCAGCGCAGGCCTGACGCAGCTCCTCCTCGGCGCTCGCCAGTCGCCATTGGAAGTCGACCAGCGTGCCTTCGTAGTCGAAGAGGACGGCCTTGTACCTTGCCTTCATCCCGCATGCCTCCAGTCGGTCCTGTCGTTCGATCTTCGCCGCTTGGCGCAGAATGGGCACGGAACCGTCAGCAAGCAAGACAGCCGAAGCGCGGCGGCTGTTCCAAGCCCCTGTCTTGCAAGGAATTTTCTGGTCGGGGTGAGAGGATTCGAACCTCCGGCCTCTACGTCCCGAACGTAGCGCTCTACCAGGCTAAGCTACACCCCGATGCGGGCGGCGCGACCGAGCGGTGCGCTCCCGAGGAGCCTGTTCATGCCCGTCGCCGAAACCGCTTGCGCGTCACGACGACCGGTGAACGGCCCGAACACATAATTCTAGCAGAGCCTGCCGGGCTGCCGATTCGGGCAGGGCGGCCAGGCACTGGCGGGCGTGCTCGGCTTCGGTCTCGGCGGCGGCCCGGGTGGCCTCCAGCGCCCCGGTGCGCTGCACGAGGGCGACGATTTCGGCCAGCCGCTGCACCTCGCCATGCTCGATCGCGCTGCGCACCAGTTGGCGCTCGGCCTCGTTGCCGCGCTGCATCGCCAGCAGCAGCGGCAGGGTGGGCTTGCCTTCGCGCAGGTCGTCGCCGACGTTCTTGCCGAGTTCCTCGCTCTTGCCCTCGTAGTCGAGCAGGTCGTCGACGAGCTGGAACGCGGTGCCAAGGGCCCGGCCGTAGTCGGCGCAGCGGTCTTCGAGCGCGCGTTCGGCGCCGCCGAGCACGGCACCGATCCGCGCGCTGGCCTCGAACAGCTTGGCGGTCTTGTAGCGGATCACGCGCAGGTAGTCGTCGACGCTGATGTCGGCGTCGTGCATGTTGATGAGCTGCAGCACCTCGCCTTCGGCGATGACGTTGGTCGCGTCGGCCAGCACGTCGAGCACGCGCATGCGGTTGACCGAGACCATCATCTGGAAGGCGCGCGAGTAGAGGAAGTCGCCCACCAGCACGCTGGCGGCGTTGCCGAACATCGCGTTGGACGTGGCGCGGCCGCGGCGCAGCGAGGATTCGTCGACCACGTCGTCGTGCAGCAGCGTCGCGGTGTGGATGAACTCGACGATGGCCGCGAGTTCGAAGCGCTCGGGGCCGTGGAATCCGAGCGCCTGCGCGAATAGCAGCACCAGGCGCGGCCGGATGCGCTTGCCGCCGGCGCTGACGATGTAGCTGGAGATCTGGTTGATCAGCGCCACCTGCGACGAAAGCCGCTCGTGGATGACGGCGTCGACCCGCCGCATCTCCGACGCCATCGGATCAGCCAGGGGTGCCTTTTCGGCTTCGCGGGAGGAATGCAAGGCAGGCGCTCGAGTGAACCGGCAATTATAGGAAGCGCCACACCGTGCGCCGGGGCGGGGATCGCCTGGCCGCGACGGCCGACCCCCGCGCGACACCCGCGCGACCCCCGCGCGACCCCCGCGCGACACCCCGAGGCCCGTGTGCCGGGCGTGCATCGAGCGCCGGGCGGGCCATGCTAGAATACTCGGCTTTTCGCGCGCGACGTACTTCTTCTGCCCGTAAGGGCCAGTCGAGGATCGCTGCCCGCGCGGGATGCGGCCGCAGGGGATGCGGCCAGGGGCGCCGGCCACGGCGCCGATGGACATCAGAAAGGGCACACATGTACGCGGTCATAAAAACCGGTGGCAAGCAATACAAGGTTGCTGCCGGCGAGAAGATCAAGGTAGAACAGATTGCTGCGGACGTGGGCCAGGAGATCGTGATCGACCAGGTGCTCGCCGTCGGCAACGGCGCGGAGCTCCAGGTCGGCACGCCCTGGGTCGCGGGCGCCAAGGTCATGGCCACCGTGCTCGCGCACGGCAAGCACGACAAGGTGCGCATCTTCAAGATGCGCCGCCGCAAGCACTACCAGCGCCACGGCGGGCATCGCCAGACCTACACCGAGCTGCAGATCGCCTCGGTCAACGCCTGAAGGAGCACTGAACCATGGCACAGAAAAAGGGCGGCGGCTCGACGCGCAACGGTCGCGATTCGCAGCCGAAGATGCTGGGCGTGAAGGTGTTCGGCGGCCAGGTCGTCCCGGCCGGATCGATCATCGTGCGCCAGCGCGGCACCAAGTTCCACGCCGGCACCAACGTCGGCATGGGTCGTGACCACACGCTGTTCGCGCTGGTCGACGGCACCGTGTCTTTCGAGGTCAAGGGCCCGCTCAATCAGCAGACGGTGTTCGTGGCGGCGAACTGAACGGCCAGGCGCACCCACGAACACGAAGCCCCGGCCCGCCGGGGCTTCGCCGTTCCAGGGGCGCGCTGCCGCGCGAGGGGCAAGCATGAAGTTCATCGATGAAGCGACGATCGACATCGCGGCCGGCGACGGCGGCAGCGGCTGCGTGAGCTTTCGCCGCG
>CAUJJO010000070.1 GCA_963205125.1 Pseudomonadota bacterium
ATCGCCGACTTCGACCACAAGGGCAAGCTCACCATCTGGACGCAGACGCAGTACCCCTACAACTACAAGATGGACCTCGCGCCGGCGCTGGGCATGGCCCCTGGCGACATCCGCGTCATCCAGCCGCCGGTGGGCGGCGCCTTCGGCTCCAAGCTCGACGTCTATCCCTACGAGCCGATCGCCGCGCTGCTGGCGAAGAAGACCGGCCGCCCGGTCAAGGTCATCTACTCGCGCGAGGACGAGTTCCGCGCCTCGCCCACGCGCCAGTCGGCGATCATCCACATGCGCACCGGCTGCACGCGCGACGGCACGCTGACCTTCCGCAGCGCCGACGTGCTGCTGGACAACGGCGCCTACACCTCGTGGGGGCCGACGATCCCGGTGATCATGATGCGCACCACCTCGGGCCACTACCGCGTGCCGGTGGTCGACTTCAAGGCGCAGGCGATCTACACCAACAACCCCTACGCCGGATCCTTCCGCGGCTACGGCAACGTGCAGACGACCTGGGCGACGGCGCAGCAGATGGACATGCTGGCCGACATGCTCGACATGGAGCCGCTGGCCTTTCACCTGAAGAACGCGCAGCGCTCGGGCGAGACGACGCCGCAGAAGTCCTTCCTGCGCGAGTGCGCGCTCGTCGAGTGCCTGCAGGCCGCCGCCGACGCCAGCGACTACAGCCGCAAGCGCCGCGAATACGCGGTGCTGCGCGACGCGCCGGGGCGCTACAAGAAGGGCATCGGCCTCGCCTCCTCGATCCACAACGCGGGCGGCGCGAAGATCCACAAGTCCGACGGCATCGGCACCATCCTGAAGGTCGACGACTACGCGCGCGTCACCGTCATCAGCGGCGCCTCGGAGATCGGCCAGGGCATCGACGCGGTGATCACGCTGATCACCGCCGAGGAGCTGGGCGTGCCGCTCGAGCACGTCACCCTGGTCAACAACGACTCCGACATCGCGCCCTGGGACGTCGGCGTGCACGCCTCGCGCACCACCTTCATCGCCGGCAACGGCACGCGGCGCGCAGCGCGCAAGGCGCGCGCGCAGATCCTCGCGGGCGCCGAGAAGCTGCTCGGCGAGCCGGCCGCGGGCCTGACCCTGCGCGCGGGCGCGGTCGTGCGCGTGCAGGACGGCAAGGAGATCATCAAGCTCGACCGCCTGCTGCGCCAGATGCACTTCCAGGCCGAGCCCGAGCTCGTCATGGTCACCGACTACTACGAGCCCAAGAGCGAGCCCGAGGGTGCGGCGCACGCCTCCGACCACTCCGCCGCGTATTCGCACGCCGTGCACATCGCGGAGATCACCGTCGACACGCTGACCGGCGAGATCAAGGTCGACAAGGTGACGGTGGCGCAGGACGTCGGCCGCGTCATCAACCGCATGGGGCTGGAAGGCCAGATCGAAGGCGGCCTCGCCATCGGCCTGGGCTACGCGCTCAGCGAGGACATGCGCATCGAGCAGGGGCACCTGAGGAACGCGTGCTTCCGCGACTACAAGCTGATCACCGCGCCGGAGATGCCGCCCGTCGAGATGCACCTCATCGAGAGCGACTGCGCCGAGGGGCCCTACGGCGCCAAGGGCATCTCGGAGCTGCCGACCATCGTCATCGCGCCGGCGATCGCCAACGCGCTCGCCAACGCCACCGGCGTGCGCATCTTCACCCCGCCGATGTCGCCGGAGAAGGTCGCGCGCGCGATCTTCGAGCAGCGCCGGCAGGCCAGCGCGCCGCAGGCCGCCGCCCAGCTCGAAGGTGCCACGGCTTGAGCGCGCATGAAGCTGCGCTACTTCGCCTGGCTGCGCAGCAGCATGGGCTGCGAGGCCGAGGAGATCGCGCTGCCGGCCGAGATCCGCAGCGTGGGCATGCTGCTGGACTGGCTGCCCACGCAGGGCGAGCGCTTTCGGCGCGCCTTCGAGTTCATCGACGTCGTGCTCGTCTCGGTGAACAAGGAATACGCCGAGCGCAGCGACCCGGTGCGTGACGAGGACGAGGTCTATCTGGTGCCGCCGATCGCAGGCGGCTGAGGCAAGCCAGGCAAACGAGGAGACGGACGTGAACGACTGCGGCGAGGTGGCATGAAGCGGCGCACCGTGCTGTCGATGGAGCAGGCGCTGTCGCTGCCCTACGCGACGCTGCGCTTTGCGCAACTGGGCTGGCGCGTCATCCGCCTCGAAGCAACGCCCACCGGCGCCGGGCTGCCCGGCGACCCCAACCGCTACATCGGCAGCCGGCTCGAAGGCGACCCGGCGGGCGACCGGCGCAGCTACTTCGTCGCCCCCAACGTCGGCAAGGAGGCGATCGCGCTCAACCTCAAGGACGAAGAGGGACGCGCGCTGCTGCTGCGGCTTCTGGACGCGCTCGAGGTCGACGTCTTCTGCTGCAACACCGTGCCCTCGCGCTACGCGGCGCTGGGCATCGCCGAGGCGACGCTGCGCGCGGCGCGGCCGAGCCTGATCTGGGCCGGCATCTCGGCGATGGGACCGGCATCCCCGGAAGCGCCCGGCTACGACCCGGTGCTGCAGGCGATGGCCGGCTACATGGAGGTCACCGGCGAGCGCGACGGGCCGCCGATGCTCACCGGCATCCCGGTGATCGACCTCAAGGCCGGCGACGAGCTCTACGCCAACGTGATGCGCGCGCTGCTCGAGCGCTCGGAGACGGGCCGCGGCCAGGCGATCCACGTCTCGATGCTGCAGGCCGCGGCCTCCTGGCTGATCACGGTGCTGCCGCTGATCGACTTCGGCTGCCGCCCCGACGAGATCACGCGCGCGGGCAACGAGCACCGCAAGTTCATCCCGACCAACGTCTACCCGGTGCGCGACGGCTACGTGTACCTGGCCATCGGCAGCGACGTGCAGTGGCGCCGGCTCACCGCCATCCCCGCCTTCGCGCCGGTGGGCAACGAGGTGCGCCTGACCAACGAGGGCCGGCACGCCGAGCGCAAGGCGATCCACCGCGACATGGCCGCGGTGACGGCAAGGCTTGGCGCCGACGAGCTGCTCGCGCACCTGCGCAGCGCCACCATCCCGGCCACGCGCATCCACGACATCCCCCAGGTGCGCGCGCTGCCGGCGCTGGCCGACAAGCTCACCCACACGACGCTGCCCGACGGCCGCCGCGTGGCGATGCAGCCCATGGGCACGGACGTGCCCGGCGCGCGCAGCGAACTGCCCTTCCCGCACGGCTACGGCGCCGACACGCGCAGCGTGCTGGCCGAGGCGGGCCTGGCCGCCGCCGAGATCGAGACGCTCGCGCAGGCCGGCGTGATCGCCTGATCGCTTGATCGCCTGGCCAAGCGCCCGTTTCAAGACCGCTGTCCTGCAACCCCGAAGACCGAGGAGACGACGATGTTCACGCTGCGACTGGCTTCCCTGGCCCTTGGCTGCGCCTTCGCCCTGGCGAGCGCGCAGGCCGAGGTGACGATAGGCGTGTCGCTGGGCCTGACCGGCCCGGGCGCGTCGCTGGGCATCCCCTACAAGAACACGCTGCAGCTCGTGCCGGCCACGCTCGGCGGCGAGCCGGTGCGCTACATCGTGCTCGACGACGAGTCCAAGCCCGACAACGCGGCCAAGAACGCGCGCAAGTTCGTCAGCGACGACAAGGTCGACGCGATGATGGGCTCGACCGGCGTGCCCTCGGCGCTGGCAATGGCGCAGGTCGCCGCGGAGACGAAGACGCCGCTGATCTCGCTGACCCCGCTGCCGCCGCTGCCGCCCGAGCGCGCGCCGTGGAGCTACGTGATCCCGCAGCCCACCGAGCTGATGATGAGCGCCGCGGCGCAGGACATGAAGAAGCGCGGCGTCAAGACGGTCGGCTTCATCGGCTACTCCGACAGCTGGGGCGACCTGGTCTACAACGCGATCACGGCGCTGGCGCCCCAGTACGGCTACAAGGTCGTGACCAACGAGCGCTTCGGCCGCGCCGACACCTCGGTGGCCGGGCAGGTGCTGAAGATCATCGCCGCCGCACCCGACGCCGTCGTCGTCGGCGGCTCGGGCGCGCCGGGCGCGACGCCGCAGATCGCGCTGGTCGAGCGCGGCTTCAAGGGTCCGATCTACCACAACCACGGCACCGTCAACCTCGCCTTCATCCAGACCGCGAAGAAGGCCGCCGAAGGCGCGATCGCGCCCACCGGCCCGCTGATCGTCGCCGAGGACCTGCCCGCCGACTACGCGACCAAGGCGGTCTCGCTGGACTTCGTCAAGCGCTACGAGGCCGCCTTCGGCGCCGGCAGCCGCAACGCCTTCTCGGGCTACACCTACGACGGCGTGCTGCTGCTCGATGCCGGCGTGCGCGAGGCGGCGAAGAAGGCCAGGCCCGGCACGCCCGAGTTCCGCAGCGCGCTGCGCGACGCGCTCGAGAACGTGAAGAACCTGATCGGCAGCCACGGCGTCTACACCATGACGCCGGGCAACCACAACGGCGAGGACGAGCGCGCGCGCGTGCTGGTGCACGTCGTCAACGGCGAGTGGAAGCTGGCGAAGTAGCCGGCCCGCACCGCCGCCCACGCCGCCGTCACCGCCACCGCGACCGCCATCGCTGCCGTCACCGACCGCACCTGCGATGAACGCCGACATCGCGCTCTGGCTGACCCAGGACGGCATCACCAGCGGCGCGATCTATGCGCTGCTGGCGCTGGCGCTGCTGCTGGTGTTCGCGGTGACGCGGGTGATCTTCGTGCCGCAGGGCGAGTTCCTCGCCTACGCGGCGCTGACCCTGGGCTGGCTGCAGCAGGGCAAGGTGCCGGGCACGGTCTGGCTGGTGCTCGCCGCGGCGCTGCTGGTGGCGCTGCTCGAGGCGCGCCAGGCCCTGCGGCGCAAGGACGCGGGACGCCTGCCGCGCATCGCGCTGCTCTACGTCGTCGCGCCGCTGGCCCTGGTCGCCGCGACGACCTGGGCGGCGCCGCGGTCGCTGGGCTTTGCGGCGCAGGCGGCACTCGTCGTCGCCATCATCGTGCCGCTCGGGCCGCTGGTCTACCGCATCGTCTACCGGCCGATCGCGCAGGCCTCGGTGCTGGTGCTGTTCATCACCTCGATGGCGGTGCACTACGCGCTGGTGGGCATCGGGCTGCTGCTGTTCGGCGCCGAGGGCCTGCGCACGAACGCGATCGCCGACACCAAGTTCGACTGGGGCGTGCTCAGCGTCTCCGCGCAAAGCCTGTGGGTGATCGGCGCCAGCGTCGCCTGCATGCTCGGGCTGTGGCTGTTCTTCGAGCGCAGCCTCGCCGGCAAGGCGCTGCGGGCGGCGGCGATCAACCGCGTGGGCTCGCTGCTGGTGGGCATCCCGATCGAGTTCTCGGGGCGGCTGGCCTTCGCGCTGGCCGCGGGCATCGGCGCGGTCTCGGGCGTGCTGATCTCGCCGATCACGACCATCTACTACGACACCGGGCTGATGTTCGGGCTCAAGGGCTTCGTCGGCGCGATCCTCGGCGGCATGGGCAGCTACCCGCTGGCCGCCCTCGGCGCGCTGCTGCTCGGGCTGCTGGAGTCCTTCTCCTCCTTCTGGGCGAGCAGCTACAAGGAGACCATCGTCTTCACCGTGATCATCCCGGTGCTGCTGTGGCGCTCGCTGGTCTCGCGCCATCCGGTGGCCGAGGACGAAGAGGAATGAGCGCCATGGGCGCCTGGGTCGTGCGCGCGCTGGCGGCGGCGGCGCTGGTCGCCCTGCCGCTGCTGCTGCCCGAGTTCGCCGTCACGATGCTCGACTACGTGGGCCTGGCCACGCTGGTGGCGCTGGGGCTGGTCGTGCTCACCGGCGTGGCCGGCATCGTCTCCTTCGGCCAGCAGGCCTTCGTCGGCCTGGCCGCCTACGCCACGGCGCTGCTGACGACCACGTTCGCCGCCTCGCCCTGGGTCGGGCTTGCCGCCGGGCTTGCGCTCACCCTGGCCGCGGCGCTGCTGCTCGGGGCAGTGACGCTGCGGCTGTCGGGCCATTACCTCTCGATCGCGACGATCGCCTGGGGCATCGCCATCTACTTCCTCTTCGGCACGCTGCCGGGCCTGGGCGCCTACAGCGGCCTGGACAACCTGCCGCCGGTGCGCGTGGGCGGCTTCGCCTTCGACGACGCGCGCAAGTCCTTCTACCTGATCTGGGGCGTGGCGCTGCTGGCGCTGCTGGCCGCGCGCAACCTGCTCGACTCGCGCAGCGGCCGCGCGATCCGCGCCTTGCGCTTTCGCGCCGGCATGGCCGAGAGCTGCGGCGTCGACACCGCCGCGCTGCGCCTGCAGGTGTTCGTCTTCGCGGCGCTGCTGGGCGGCGTCTCGGGCTGGCTGCACGCGCATTTCCTGCGCTTCGTCAGCCCCTACGCCTTCGGCGTCAACGCCGGCATCGACTACCTCTTCATGGCGGTGATCGGCGGCGCCACGCAGGTCTGGGGCGCCGTCGTCGGCGCCGGCGTCGTCACGCTGCTGCGCGACTGGCTGCGCGACCTGCTGCCGCGGCTCATCGGCCAGAGCGGCAACTTCGAGATCATCGTCTTCGGCGCGCTGATGATCGTGCTGCTGCAGCGCACGCGCGACGGCCTGGTGCCCGCCCTCGTGCGCTGCTGGCCCAAGGCCTGGGCCCTGCCGCGCGCGGCAACGGCGGCCCGGGCCTCGCCCGCGTCGCCTGCATCTCGTTCATCGCAGACCACGCTGCCCACGCTGCCGCGGCGCGCGCCCGCGACGCCGGGCACGCCGGTGCTGCAGGCCAGCGGCCTGCACAAGCGCTTCGGCGGCCTGGTCGCGGTGGCCGACATGTCGCTCGAGCTGGCGGCCGGCGAGATCCTCGGGCTGATCGGCCCCAACGGCGCCGGCAAGAGCACGCTCTTCAACCTCGTCAGCGGCGTGCTCGCCGCCGACCAGGGCGAGGTGCGCCTGTGCGGGGCGCGCGTGGAGCGCCAGCGCGCGCGCGCCGTCGCGCGGCAAGGCCTAGCGCGCACCTTCCAGCACGTGCACCTGGTGTCGAGCATGTCGGTGCTCGAAAACGTGGCGCTGGGCGCGCACCTGCGCGGCGCCAAGGGGCCGCTTTCGGCGATGCTGCGGCGCGACCGGGCCGAGGAGGCGGTGCTGCTGGCCGAGGCGCGCCGCCAGCTCGAGCGCGTGGGCCTAGCCGATCACCTGCACGAGGCCGCGGGCAATCTCGCGCTCGGGCAGCAGCGGCTGCTCGAGATCGCCCGCGCGCTCTGCGCCGACCCGCTGCTGCTGCTGCTGGACGAGCCCGCCGCCGGCCTGCGCTGGGGCGAGAAGCAGGCGCTGGCCGAGCTGCTGCGCGAGCTGCGCGGCCAGGGCCTGGCGATCCTGCTGGTCGAGCACGACATGGAATTCGTGATGGGCCTGGTCGACCGCCTGGTCGTGATGGAGTTCGGCCGCAAGATCGCCGAGGGCCCGCCGGCCGAGGTGCAGCAGCATCCCGCGGTGCTCGAAGCCTATCTCGGGGGCGAGGAATGAGCGGCGCGCCCCTGCTCGAAGTGCGCGGCCTGCGCGTGCGCTACGGCAAGATCGAGGCGGTGCACGGCGTCGACCTCTGCGTCGAGCGCGGCCGCATCGTCACCGTGATCGGCCCCAACGGCGCCGGCAAGACCACGCTGCTGGCCGCGCTGATGGGCCTGCTGCCCTGCGAAGGCAGCGTGCGCTACGAGGGCCGCGAGCTGCGCACCGACGCCGTCGACGCGCGCGTGGCCGCGGGCATCAGCCTGGTGCCCGAGCGGCGCGAGCTGTTCGGCGAGCTGAGCGTCGAGGACAACCTGCGCCTGGGCGCGTTCCAGCGCGTGCGCCGCGGGCAGGCCGGTGCGGCGCAGGACCTGCAGGACGTCTACGCGCGCTTCCCGCGCCTGGCCGAGCGCCGCGGCCAGTTCGCCGCCACGCTGTCGGGCGGCGAGCGCCAGATGCTGGCGCTCGGGCGCGCGCTGATGGCCAGGCCCCGGCTGCTGATGCTCGACGAGCCGAGCCTGGGCCTTGCGCCGCGCATCGTGCGCGAGATCCTCGGCATCGTCTGCGAGCTGCGGCAGGCCGGCACCGCGATCCTGCTCGTCGAGCAGAACGCGCGCGCGGCGCTGCGCATCGCCGACCACGCCTGCGTGCTCGAGCTCGGCGAGATCGCGCTGCAGGGCCCGGCGGCCGAGCTTGCCGCCAGCCCGCGCGTGATCGCCTCCTACCTCGGTTCGCGCAGCGCCGCATGAGCCCGGTTTTCATGACCCCCACGACCCCGCGGACGGCGCTGCGCGCCCGCGCCGCGCCCTGCCCAAGGAGACCCCGGTGAGCACCCCCGCATTCGCCAACCCCCTGCTCGAGACCGTGCGCCGCGCCGCGCCGCGGCGCATCGGCGTCGTCGGCGCAGGCACCATCGGCCCGGACATCGCCTACTACCTGAAGTCCGCGCTGCCCGCGCTGGAACTGCGCTTGCTCGACGAGCGCCAGGCCGCCGTCGACACGGCGCTGGCGCGCCTGCGCGGCTACGCCGAGAAGGCGGTGGCGCGCGGCAAGATGAGCGCCGCCGCGGCCGAGGCCACGCTCCTTGGGCTTTCCGGCAGCACCGACTACGACAGCCTCGCCGGCTGCGACTGGGTGCTCGAGGCGGCGACCGAGGACCTCGCGCTCAAGCGCCGCATCTTCGCCGACATCGAGGCGCGCGTCGACGCGCAGGCGGTGATCACCTCCAACACCAGCTCGCTGCCGGCCGCGCGCATCTTCCGCGACCTGAAGCACCCCGGGCGCGCGACCGTCACGCACTTCTTCGCGCCGGCCTGG
>CAUJJO010000071.1 GCA_963205125.1 Pseudomonadota bacterium
AGGGCAAGGGTGCGGATGGACTCGGTGCCGGCGCTGGCACCGACGGCTGGGCTTGGCATGGCGGCTCTCCTGCGGCCCGCCGCGCGCCGGGTGCGGGCTTGGTCGATGGCAATCGTGGTGAGGGGCGTGGTCCGGCTCGCACGGGCGCCGGGCCAGCGTACGCCTTTCGCCGACCGCCCACAACCGCGTCTGCCTGGGGAGCTGCACACCCGCCCGATAAACGCATTTCGCATACCTCTTTTTTCGGCGACAATCGTGAATGCGAATCGCTCGCACATGGAGCCTCCGATGTCCGATCTGCCCTCGCGTACCGCACTCCCTTCGGCGTCGCTGAGTCGACGCACGCTCGTCCTCGGCGCGGCCGCGGCGGCGGGCCTGCCGCTGGCCGCGCGCAGCGCCGGACGCCGCGCGAAGATCGTGCTGGCGGGGCCGATGGCCGCGGTCTCCTATCCGCTCATGCTGATGGCCGAGAACGGCGCGCTCGCCGACTTCGCCGAGCGCATCGAATTCGTGAGCTGGAAGGACCCCGACCAGCTGCGCCTGCTGGCCCTCGAAGGCAAGGCCGACTTCGTGGCGATGCCGACCAACGTCGCCGCCAACCTCTTCAACCGCGGCGTCAAGCTGGCGCTGCTCAACGTGGCGACCTGGGGCATCCTGTGGATCCTCTCGCGCCGCCCCGGGCCGATGACCCTGGCGGACCTGAAAGGCCAGGAGTTGCTCGTGCCCTTCCGCGGCGACATGCCCGACATCGTGCTGCAACTGCTGGCGGCGCGCGAGGGCATCGACCTGCGTCGGGACCTCAAGCTGCGCTACGTCGCCTCGCCGCTGGACGCCATGCAGATGCTGCTGATGCGCCAGGCCGACCAGGCGCTGCTGGCCGAGCCGGCGGCCTCGATGGCCCTGCGCAAGACGCATTCCTTCCCGATCTCGGCGGTGGCGCCCACGCTCTACCGGGCGATCGACCTGCAGGCCGAGTGGGGGCGCGTGCTCGGGCGGGCACCGCAGATGCCGCAGGCCGGCATCTGCGCGCTCGGCCCGGCGCTGGCCGACGCGCCGCTGCGCGCGGCCTTCCAGCAGGCCTACGCCCGGGCGCTGGCCGAATGCGAGGCCGGCCCCGAGGCCTGCGGCGCCGTCGTCGAGCGCCACGTCCCGCAGCTCTCGGCTGCCGCGGTCGCCGATGCGGTGCGCGCCGACAACGCGCACGTGCAGAGCGCACGCGCGGCGCGCGCCGAGCTGCAGTTCTTCTTCCAGCAGTTGCTGGACCGCCAGCCCGGCCTGGTCGGCGGCGCCCTGCCGGCCGACGCGTTCTACGGCGAGTAGCGCGGCGCCCGACCGTCGTCCACCACCGCGGCCACGCCGTCCTCGCCACCCCCACGCCCCGAAACCCGCTGCGCGCGCGCAGCCGGGGAGGAAAGCCCCAGCGCCTCGATTCCCGATCACCCCATCCGCGGTCCGGCAGCCAGCGCCACCTTGCGTCCGCCTCGTCTTCTCAAACCCATCGCCGTTGCCCTCGGCGAACGCAAGGAAACCCTGCCATGAGCTCTGCCGCGTCCGTTCCCCGCCCGGTTTTCGCCCGCCGCCCCGGCGCCCGCACCCGCCCACGCCTGATCGCCCTCGCCGCCGCCCTGCTGGCGCAGGGGGCGGCGATCGGCGCCCCCGAGACCCAGATGCCCACCCTCACCGTCACCGCCACGCTGGCCGAGCGGGAGGCGCGCACCGCCCCGGCCAGCGTGACCGTGATCGATGCCGAGGAGATCGCCTCGCGCCACGCCACCGACCTGCTCGAAGCCGTGCGCGGCGCCGCGGGCCTGGCGCTCAGCCCGCGCCAGGTCGGCGGACGCAAGACGCTGGCGCTGCGCGGCCTGGAGGGCAAGCACACGCTGACGCTGATCGACGGCCGGCGCATCAGCGCCAGCGACGACGTCATCGGCCACTCCGACTACCAGTACGGCTGGCTGCCGCTGTCGGCGGTGGAGCGCATCGAGGTCATCCGCGGGCCGATGTCGGCGCTCTACGGCTCGGAGGCGCTGGGCGGCGTCATCAACGTCATCACGCGCACGCCGAGCGAGCGCTGGCACGCCTCGCTGGCCGCGCTCGGCATGCAGGCCACGCAGGGGCGCGAGGGCGGGCGCAGCGGCCAGGCCTCGGCCTGGCTGGCGGGGCCGCTGGCCAAGGGTTTCGGCCTGCGCGCAAGCGTCGAGGCGGTGCACGCCGACGACGTCGCCAGGCCCGACGACCGCCGTTTCACCGAGATCGAGGGGCGGCGCGCGCGCAACGCCAACGCGGTGCTCGAGTGGCGCCCGGCGCAGGGGCAGCGCATCGAGGCCGGCATCACCGCCATCGACGAGCAGCGCTGGTACGACGACGTCGTGCGCGGCAGCGCCTACCGCAACGACTACGACATCGACCGCAGCCAGACGCACCTCGCCTGGAGCGGACGCTTCGCCACGACGCAGGCGGCGCTGCGCGCCTACCGCAGCGAAATCGACATCACCAACACGCGCACGAACGGCGTCGCGCCGACGCGCCCGCAGCACATGCAGGACGACGTGCTCGATGGCCACGTCGCCTTCAAGCTCGCCGATCACCGCGTGACGCTGGGAGGCGAACTGCGCGAGGAGACGCTGCACAACGCCGGCCTCGTCGGCGGGCAGGACGACGCCACCCACCGCGCCTTCTTCGTGCAGGACGAATGGGCGCTTGCGCCCAGCTTCGTGCTCACCGCCGGGCTGCGCGCCGACCGCCACGAGTACTTCGGCGCCAAGACCAGCCCGCGCGCCTACCTGGTGTGGGAGGCGAGCCCGCAGTGGGTGATCAAGGGCGGCTTCGGCAGCGCCTTCAAGGCCCCGACGCTCAAGCAGATCTCGCCCCACTACGTGGGTGCCGAAGGGCCGCACACCTTCATGGGCAACGCCGACATCCGGCCCGAGAGCTCGCGCTCCTTCGAGCTGGCGGCCGACGGCCGCGTGGGCGCGTGGACGCTGCGCAGCGCGCTCTACCAGACCGAGATCGAGGACCTCATCACCTACCGCCTGCTGCGCCAGGAGGGCATGCGCCGCGTCTACCTCTACGACAACGTCGACCGCGCGCGCATCCGCGGCGCCGAGCTGGGCGCGAGCTGGCTGGCGGCTTCCGGGCTCACGCTGTCGCTGGACCTCGCGCTGCTCGACACGATGGACAAGACGAGCGGCAAGGCGCTCACCGACCGCCCCGAGACGAGTGCCAACGCGCGCGCGGACTGGCGCGCGGGCCCCTGGTCGGCGCGCCTGGATGCGCAGTACACCGGCAGGCAGACGGCCACCGGCGGCGCGGCGCTGCCGGCCTATACGCTCTTCAACGCCAGCGTCGGCCATGACCTGAAGCTGGACGCGGGATACCGGCTGCGCCTGCGGGCGGGCGTCGACAATCTGGGCAATGTCCGCCTCGCGCAGAAGTCCGCCGACTTCGGCTACGCCGAGCGTCCGCGGCGGCTCTACGTGCAGGCGCGCCTGGAGTACTGAGGGACCCCCGGACCGATCGAAACGATGAACCTGCTGCAGCGCTCGTCCGCCGCCGTCGCCACCTACGCCTGGAGCGCGTGGGGGGCGATCGCCAGCCTGCTCGCCGCGCTGGCGGTCTGGGAGTGGGCGGCGGCACAGCTCGGGCCGCTGGCGCTGCCCGACCCGCTGGCGGCGGCGCAGGCGCTGCTCGACCTGATGCAGCGCGGCAGCCTTTGGCCGGACCTGGCGGCGACGGCGCGGCGCGCGCTCATCGGCCTGGCGCTGTCCATCGCCGGGGGCACCGCGGCGGGCGTCGTCGCCGGGCTTTCGCCGACGGCGGCCCTGGCCTCGCGGCCGCTGGTGACGGTGATGCTCGGCACGCCGCCCATCGCCTGGCTGGTGCTTGCGCTGCTGTGGTTCGGCAGCGGCGACGGCACGCCGGTCTTCACCGTCTTCATCGCCACCGTGCCCATCGTCTTCGGCGCCGCGCTGCAGGGCACGCGCACGCTGGACGTGCAGTTGCGCGACATGGCGCGCGCCTTCGGCCTGCCCTGGCGCATGACGCTCGCGCAGGTCTACGGGCCGCACGTGCTGTCCTACGTCTTCCCGGCCTGGATCACCGCGCTCGGCAGCGCCTGGAAGGTGGTGGTGATGGCCGAGCTGCTGGCCAGCCCCGACGGCGTCGGCGCGTCGCTGGCCATCGCGCGCTCGCAGCTCGACACCGCCGCGGCGCTCGCCTGGACCGGCGCCGTCGTCTTCTCGCTGCTGCTGCTCGAGTACGCGGTGCTGGAGCCGATCAAGCGCGAGTTCGAACGCTGGCGCCAGGACGGCGGCTGAGCGCGTCTCGTCGTCCCTCGCCAGCCCGTTCGGCCCGCCCGCCCACCCACCATGCTCGAGATCACCGGCCTGCACCACGCCTACGGCGTCACCGAGGTGCTGCACGACGTCAGCCTGCACCTGCACGCGGGCGAGCTGCTGGCGCTGGTCGGCCCCTCGGGCTGCGGCAAGACGACGCTGCTGCACCTTGCCGCGGGCCTGTTGCCGCTGCAGGGCGGCACCCTGCGCCGCGCGGTGCCGCGCCCGGCCATGCTCTTTCAGCAGCCGCGCCTGCTGCCCTGGCAGCGCACGGTCGACAACATCGGCATCGCGCTGCGCGCGCAAGGCGTGCCGCGGGCGCAGGCACGCGAGCGCGCACGCGCACTCGCGCACGAGCTGGGCCTCGACGAGCGCGCGCTGCACGCCTATCCGCACGAGCTCTCCGGCGGCATGCAAAGCCGCGCGGCGCTGGCGCGCGCGCTGCTGCTGGAGCCCGCGCTGCTGCTGCTGGACGAACCCTTCTCGGCGCTCGACGTCGGCCTGCGCGCGCAGCTGCACGCGCTGCTGCTGGACCACGTGCAGCGCCGCCGCACCGCGGTGCTGCTCATCACGCACGACCTCATGGAGGCCGTGCGCCTGGCCGACTCGGTGCTGGTGATGGCGCCCACACCCGGGCGCATCGTCTACCGCCAGCCGGTGCCCGGGCAGCCGCTCGCGCGCGACGATGCCGCCGTGCACCGCGCCGCGGCCGAACTGCTGGCGGTGCCGGTGCTGCGCCAGGCCTTCGACCTGCCCGCGCTCGAGCCCCGGCCCGCGTCCGTGCCGCGGCCCGTGCCGGAGCCTTCGGCCCACGCCACCCCGGACGCCACGCCGGACCCCGCCTCGGACGCCGTATGCGCACCGTGAGCAACCCGCTGCAGCGCGAGCACGCGCTCTGGCAATGCGCGCTGCGGCCCTTCTTCCTGGCTGCGCTGACGGTGGCGCTGGCGGTGATGGCGGCCTGGCTGCTGGTGCTGGGCGTGGGCCTGTCGGCGCTGCCGGCGGCGCTGCACCCGCGCTGGCACGGCCTGGGCCTGATGCTGGGCATGGGCCTGGCCGCGGTCGCCGGCTTCCTCTTCACCGCCGTGCCGGAGTTCACCTCGTCCGCGGAGTTCGAGGAGCCGCTCGTGCGGCGCGCCTTCGC